>JACCSZ010000026.1 GCA_013812695.1 Gemmatimonadales bacterium
TGACCCGCGAGGACGAGTCGGCGTCGGACGAGAGCAAGGAAGGGATCCTGGTGGTCGATCCCAAGGATCCGAAGCGGATCCTGAATCGCTATCCAGTTCCCGAGGGTGCGCTCCTGGCGGTCAAGGAGGGCGACCTCGTCAGCAAGGGCGACAACGAACGCCGGGCGACGATCCTGTACACCTGGGATCCGTACAACGACCCCAGCATCATCAAGGCCGACGGCGAGCTGCGTTGGAAGGACCTGGTGCCGGGCGTCACGCTCCGCGAGGAGCTGGACGAAGGGACGGGGCTCCGGAGCATCGTGGTCGTCGCCGACCCGGACCGTGAGCTGCATCCGTCCGTGCTGGTCTACATGCCCAACCGGAAAGACCCGCAGGAGTACACCCTGGCGGAGAGCAGCCGCGTCATCCTCGGCTCGCCGACCGATCAGGTCAGCCGGGCCATCGAGATTCCGGACACGGCCAACCCCTGGAGCACCAGGTTCCACGTGGACGAGCGGCCGATCAACGAGGCGTGGCCGAGCAAGACCAAGAAGGAGTCCAAGGACAAGACCGTGTTCCTGAGCCCGCCGGTCAAAGTGGCCAAGGGCATCACGGTCACCAAGATCCCCCGGCAGGCGTACAAGACGCGCGACATCACCGGCGGCCTTCCGCGGATCGCGGAGCTGTTCGAGGCGCGGCGGCCGAAGGATCCGGCGACGATCTCCGAGGTGGATGGCGTCGTCAAGTTCGGGGAGATCAAGCGCGGCAAGCGCGAGATCTACGTCTATCCCGAGACCCAGGCCGGCGCTCCGGAAGAGGCCGAGCCGCAGTTGTACGAGGTGCCGGCGGGCAAGCACCTCCGGGTGCACGAGGGCGATCGGGTCCGGGCGGGCGACCGCCTGACCGAAGGCCCGGTCAACCCGCACGACATCCTGCTGATCAAGGGCCCTCGCGCGGTGCAGGAGTATCTGCTGAACGAGGTGCAGGAGGTCTACCGGCTGCAGGGCGTCCGCATCAGCGACAAGCACATCGGCGTCATCGTGCGCCAGATGCTGCAGAAGGTGCGGGTGACGGAGCCGAGCGACACCGACTTCCTCGAGGGCGAGACGGTCGACCGTCTGACCTTCCGGGACGAGAACGAGCGGGTGGTCAAGCGGAAGGGCGAGCCGGCCGAAGCCGAGCCGGTCCTGCTGGGCATCACCAAGGCGTCGTTGACGACCCAGTCGTTCATCTCGGCGGCGTCGTTCCAAGAGACCACGCGGGTGCTGACCGACGCGGCGATCCGTGGGGCCAAGGACGATCTCCTGGGCCTCAAGGAGAACATCATCATCGGGCACCTGATTCCGGCGGGCAGCGGGATCTACCGGTATGCTGAGATCGACATCCAGCCGCCAGCGGGCTTCGAGCCGCCGCCGCCTCGGGTGGAGGAGCCGGTGGCCGCGCCGCAGCTGGTCGCGGCGGGGGTGGGGGAGGGCGAGGGGGAGTAGGGGGTCGCAAGCGCCACCACGATCGCGAAGCGCCCGGGAGTAATCCCGGGCGCTTTGATTTTGCGCGGCAGCGGTAGACACCCAAGCGGGCTGTCGGCTCGCGGAATGGAAAACGAGATGCTGACCCTCTAGTTTCCTGAGACGCCGTATTCCCGGCGCTCCTCGGGCGTCGGTGCCCGCGCCACGTTCCCGTGAAGGAACGCGCTCTGCACGGAGAAACCCGCAATCACCTGCCCGTCCGACAAGCCAGGGATCTCGCCCGGGAACGAGTAGTACGTCAAGCCCGCCTTGATCCCGTTCACCTGAAGGGCAAGCCCGATCTCGAGTCCCACCTTGGTGCGGGTGTCCGAGCCGATCAGGCGCATTCTGATCGTGTCATTGGCCGTCTGGGCAATGTCCCCGCCGATGCCACGCACCGCCAGCCCGATGTCGAGTACGGCAGACAGCGAGCGGGCCTCGGTCTCGGCGGCAGCCGAGGGGTGAACGCTCAGCAACTGACAGAACCCTCCCAGGCCCGCGCCCGGCGTAACCACGCCAACGGTCGTGCCGCTGGTGTCGGTCTGCCATCTGGCCGAGCTGATGCTGCCGTAGCCCCTGAGCCCGAACGTCCCGCACAGCCCCTTCTTGGGCTCCTGGGCCGCGTTCCATCGGACGTCCACCACTCCCGCGTTCAGACTCGAGCCGGCCGCCGGGGCGAGCAGTGCGGTTCCGAAGTTGTCGCGCAGGGGGGTGGCGTTGCCCACGGCATTGACCAGGAGATTCACCGAGAAAGCTTCGGTCGCGTAGCTCACGCCGAGGGAGCCGGAGGCGCTGGTCGTGCCGTCGGTCGAGCCGACGACGTCCTTGAGATTGCCGTCAGCGTAGACCTCATACCGGCCGGCGAGGACTGCGATATCCTTTCTGGTCGTGAGCTGGGGAGCGGAGCTGTCGATCACGGTGCGGACCACCGCAGTGTCGGCACGGAACTCGAAGCTGCGAAGCGTTTGTGCCTCTGCGGGCGCGACAGAAATCAGCAGGGCAAGGACCGGCCAGGTTGGGAATTCGCGCATGGCGACCGCACCTCACGAAAAAGTGTTGGTGTACACCCCGCCTCTGCCTCCAATGAACGGACAATCGAATCGCGTTTTGCGCGCCGTCCGGCCGCTCGCTGATCGGAGACAGGCGGTGGTGGCCGGTTCAGTGGCGGCCCCGGGGCGAGGATCGACCGGGGGGCAGTCGCTCGACCGCCCGTTCCGCCGCGATTAACCTTCCCGGCATGACTCATCCCGTTCAACCACCCCCTGGCGAGGCCCTGCCTCGCGACATTGCCGCTCGCAAGGATTTCATCCGCGAGAAAGTCAGCGCCGACGTTGCCAGCGGCCGTTTCGGCCGACCGGTTCACACCCGCTTTCCCCCCGAGCCCAACGGCTTCCTGCACATCGGCCACGCCAAGTCGATCTGTCTCAACTTCGGGATCGCTCGAGAGTTCGCCGGCCGGTGCAACCTGCGGTTCGACGACACCAATCCGGCCACCGAAGACCTGCGCTACGTCGACGCGATCCGCGAGGACGTGCGTTGGCTCGGCTTCGCGTGGGACGAGGAGCGCTTCGCCAGCGACTACTTCGAGCGGCTGTACGAGATCGCCGAGGCGATGGTGCGGGAAGGGAAGGCGTACGTCGACTCGGATCGCGAGGAGCGCATCCGTGCGGCTCGAGGCACCGTCATCGAGCCGGGCACGCCCAGTCCATTCCGCGACCGGACCGCCGGAGAGAACCTCGAGTTGCTGCGACGCATGCGCGCCGGTGAGTTTCCCGACGGCGCCCACGTCCTCCGCGCCAGGATCGACATGGCGCACCCCAACATGCTGATGCGCGACCCGCTGCTGCTCCGCATCCGGCACGCCGAGCACTACCGTCGCGGCGCGGAGTGGTGTGTGTATCCGCTCTACGACTTCGCCCACGGGCTCTCGGACGCGTTCGAGGGGATTACGCACTCGCTCTGCACGCTCGAGTTCAAGGACAACCGGGACCTCTACGACTGGCTGGTGCACGAGGCGGGGTTCGCCCGCCCGCCCGAGCAGACCGAGTTCGCCCGGCTCGAGCTGGACTACACCGTCCTGAGCAAGCGGAAACTCCTGCGCCTGGTGAACGAGGGACACGTGGCGGGATGGGACGATCCACGAATGCCGACGATCGCCGGGCTTCGGCGGCGCGGCGTGACACCCGAGGCTATCCGCGCGTTCGCCGATACGATCGGCGTGGCGCGCTCGGACGCGCGGATCGAGCTTGCCACCTTGGAGCACGCGGTCCGCGACGATCTCAACATGCGGGTGCCGCGTGTCATGGTGGTGGCGCGGCCGCTCAAGCTGGTGATCACGAACTATCCCGAGGAGCGAGTCGAGACCCTCGACGCGCCGCTCTACCCGCACGACGTGCCCCTGACCGGATCGCGGCCGGTGCCGTTCTCGCGCGAGCTGTGGATCGAACGGGACGACTTCCTCGAACAGCCGCCGAAGAAGTTCTTCCGGCTGTCGCAGGGCCGGGAAGTGCGGCTGCGCTACGGTTACCTCGTCACCTGCACCGGTGTCGTCAAGGATGCGGCCGGCGAGATCGTCGAGGTCCACGCCACCTACGACCCGGCCACCCGCGGCGGCGACGCGCCGGACGGGCGTCGGGTGCAAGGGACGATCCACTGGGTGTCGGCGCGCCACGCGCTCGACTGCGAGCTCCGGCTCTACGACCGGCTATTCGCCCGCGCGGACCCGGACGACGTGCCGGAAGGCCAGGACTTCGTCGCGGCGCTCAATCCGAATTCGCTCGTCACCGCCCGCGGCGCCAAGGCCGAACCGAGCGTGGCCGCCGCCCCGCCGGGGTCGCGGTATCAGTTCGAGCGCACCGGCTATTTCATGAGCGACCCGATCGATTCGCGGCCGGACGCGCTGGTCTTCAACCGCACCGTGGCGCTGCGGGATTCGTGGGCCAGGCTCAAGGACCGCTGACCGCTCGAGTCGCCTCGCGTACCTACGGCGCCCAGGACGGATCCGGTCCGTGGCCAGGTCCGTCGTCCAACGGGCCTCGTTGCTCCCGTCGGCGCTCATCACATCGTTCTCGGCGTTGCCGTCGCGGAACGAAGTGCAGGCGATCGAGAGGCCTGCGGGGGAGCCGGCGTCGCGCACCCTCGGTCAGAGATTGCCCATCGATCGGATGTATTTGATGGCCCGGCCGAGCGTGCGACGCAGGGCCGGCGACGACTGGCCCTCCGCCACGCCCGGCGTTGCAGGCGAGTCCCTGCCGGTCACGGGTTCGGCCGCGGACGCCGACCCCCCCTGGCGATCGGAAGACTCTGCCGATTCCGTCGTGAAAAAGGTCCACTGGGTCCGCGCCAGCGGCGGAAGCGACGCGGGTGCCTGCTTCGCCACGTTCCTCCTGAACCCCGGATAC
>JACCSZ010000063.1 GCA_013812695.1 Gemmatimonadales bacterium
AGCACGTCCGACGAGTGATCGGAGGCGAAGCCGCGGATGACGGCGTCCGAGGCGAACCCCGGACCCTGACCCTGCTCGTGAACCTCGATCCCGCTGGTGCGCCGGAGCAGATCGTAGGCGTTCGCGGACCAGCGGCCTGAGCATACCAGCCCGGGTAGGGGACCTGTCAATTTGCGGCACCCACCCTGAGCCGCGCAATGGCCCGGCCCGCCCGACGAGGCGGCGGGCGCAACCAGCCGCCGATCTGTTTACCTTCGGGTGTTATGTCACAGACCAAGCGCCTGATCTCGATCGCCATTGTGGTGCTCATCGCGCTGCACGCGGTGCCGGTGCTTCACAAAGGCATCCGGAAGCGGATGTGGCCGATCCTCGACTGGGCCATGTACAAGGACTCGCACCCGGCCGGCCCGATCCAGGCCCAGAAGAAGCGCCTCGTCGCGGTCACCTCGAGCGGGGCCACCCATCCTGTGAGCAAGGAGAACGTCGGGGTGAGCTCGTTCGTGTTCGACCGGGTCTACGTCAAGCCGATGCGGACGGGTGACTCGACCGCCGCGCGGGCGCTGCTCGCCCGGCTCAACGTGGAGCGCGCGGATCGCTTCGTCGAGGTCCGGGTGGAGAGCGAGACGTACCGCGTGGCCGACACGGGCATCGTCATGACCGAGAACCCGGCCATCGTCTACCGGCTCGGCGCCGCCCCCGCGCGGTGAGCGCGGCCGTGGGGCACTGGATGGCGCGCTGGGACGCATTCTGGTTCCCCAGCACGACCACGCGTCCGCTGGGTGTGGCGCGCATCATCACCGTGGCCGCCCAGCTCTTCTGGTTCTTCCCGTCGCTCGACAAGCAGCTCAACCTGATCGACAAGAACCCGGAGTTTCTCGACCCCCAGTTGCTCATACAGGCGGTCACCGTGGTGCTGCCGCGCTCCGAGTTCTTCACGCCGGCTACCATCACCAGCATCTATTGGATCACGGCCGCGGCGGGGCTGCTGGCGCTGGTGGGTTGGTTCACCCGGACGTCCCTGTTGCTCTTCGCCGCCGGGATCTGGTTCTTGGTCGCCCACGAATACTCCTACGGCGATCGTCACCATCACGAGGCGGTGTTCTCCATGTTCCTCATGGCGCTGCCGTTCGCGCCGTCGGGCGGGAGCTTCTCCGTCGATGCGCTGCTTCGCCGCCGGCGGAAGGGCCCGGGCGGACGCGTGGCCGGCGAGTCCGAGCGGACACCGATGGCCATGTGGCCGCTCCGGCTGCTGCACGTGCTCCTGGCCATGACCTATCTCTCGACCGGCGTCAGCAAGCTGGTGAAGGGCGGGCTGCAGTGGATGAACGGGTACACGCTGCAGTCGTACACCTTCGCGGACGCCCTCAATCGCGGGCTCCCGGTCGGCCTCTGGCTGGCCCAGCAACACACGCTCGCCATCGCGCTGAGCGTGTTCACGATCCTGTTCGAGACCTTCTTCTTCGTGTCCATCCTCGTGCCATGGACGGCGCCGCTATTCCTCGTCAACGGGATCTTGTTTCAGCTCGGGCTGTACGTGGCGGCGGGACACAGTTTCTTCGAGCATATCGTAATGCTGGTGGTGGTGCTGGTGTGCGCGCCGCCGCTCTGGCTGCGAGCGTATGTGGAGCGGGTGGTGCCCGGACGGATGGGATGGTGGAGCGGGGCGGCGCAGGCGGAGGGGCCGCGGTAGGGCAGTCCCTTGGGCTGCCGGGCACAGCGCTCAGGTGATGATCACGAGCAGGCCATACCCTCTGCCGACCACGGTGTCCAAGGTCTCGCGTAGCTGGCCGAGCGCGTCCACCAGGTCATCCGGCTCCTCGGGTCGCTCCCAGATTTCGGGGTAGATCTCGAGCTGCATCATCTCGGTAGGATTGAAGCGGGCACGGAACTCTTCGGTAGTCTGGGCAGCCAAGGCCGTGGCGATCGAGCGAGTCTCGGCGCTGGTGTAGGCGCGCACGGGTGCCTGGCCGAGCTCGATGTCCAACTCATGCCCGCCCGCGAGCAGAAAGTTGAGTGGCGGCGCACCCTCCCAGGCCGTGCCGGTGAGCAGATAATGCAGACCGTGCCACGACTTCTCGAAATCGCCGAGCACGCCAAGGTCGCCCTCGCCCGGCCCGAGCGCCAGTGGCGGTGGTGCTGGCGCCAGTTGGGGACTGGCCCCAGCCCCGAAGAGCCGCGACAGAAGTCCCGGTCGCGGCTGTGACTCGGCCCGAGCGGCCGCGACCCTGTCTGGCTCATCGGGCGCCACGAGTTGCCACACGAGTGGTGGATCGGCGTGGAGTCGGGCTATGGTGGCGTCGCTCACGGCCGCCAGTTGCAGGTACATCCCCATGGCGCCCTCCGCTACCGCTCACGCACGGCAGCACGGTGCCTAGGCGTGAGCGAGGTGGGTTAGTGCTTCACGAAGCAGGTTGGCGAGGTCGGGTCCCGTCAGGGCGAACGGCTCGACGCTCTTGCTGCGGGGTCTGACCTTGAGGACGTAGTACGGAGACTTCCCCACTCCCTCCTGATGGCTCTCGAAGTCAGCGCGGCGGCCCAACGCGGCCCGCACCTCACCATAGGTCAACACCTTCTCGCTCTCGTCGTCTGGCATAAGCTCAAAGCTACCTCAAGGATCATCCGACCGCGAATTAGGCCCGTTCCACCCTCGCACTCGGCGATCTCCCCCGCGGAAGATGAAATGCTGATGGCTGAGCACCCGTGGCCCAGGACACGGCCACGACCTCGTTCCTCCGAGGATGCCACCGATGACGACCCACGCGGCGCTGGCGGCCGTGACCCAGACGCCCGGAGGAATTTCCGGGTAGAGGCGAGCGAATCGTGGATGTAGCCACACCTGCCGCCGCTCTGTGGCAGGGAAGAGGCGTGGGGCGAAGCTGGGAAGCGGGGCCATGCCTGATCAGCTCGCTCTAATCCGAGCTATCGTGGTGCTTCAGATCCATCTTGCTGTGAAGCCGTTGTGCCGTCTCGGGGTCGATGCCATGCGTCACCGAGATGCCCAGCTTGTCCACCAGAAACTCTTCGAAGGACACCCATTCGCCGTCCACCTGAATTCTTCTG
>JACCSZ010000106.1 GCA_013812695.1 Gemmatimonadales bacterium
ACGCCAAGGCGCTCGAGAAGCTGTCCGGGGTCGACGTCGGCAAGCTCCTGCCGATTCCCGACATCAGCAACAAGCGCTTTCCCGAGGCGGCCAAACACGAGGCCCGCGGCCTCCATCGAATCCTCTACCAGTTCAGCCCCGAGGACTATCCGCGGGCTGGCGAAATCTGGAACGGTCAGCACCCGGAGGACGGCAGCGAGCTGAAACTCCAAGTGGGCGCGCCTGACGGCTTCGATCCACCGGACCTGGAGGCGGAGCCGCAGTTGACGGCCCCGGTCGGCCCGGACATCGATCCCGAGATGTTCCGCGACGTGGCGACCCGGCTCTTCCCGGAAGTGACTCCGAACGTAAGACGGCACCAGCCAACGGCTCCGGGAAAAGGGTCAAGAGTCGCTGATCCACCGCCCTCTTCGTGGAGAGGGCCGGGGCGGCCGAGGGTCGGCCGCCCCCAGGTCCCCGGCGGCTCGCCACCATACTCAGGAGCCCGCGCATGTGGAAAAACAACAATCTTTCGATCGTGCTGTTCGGCTTGTTTGCCTTCAGCCTCGCCGGTCACAGCTATGCCGGATGGAAGACCTACAACGAGGAGCGACAGCAGGAGGGGCAGTCCGAAGTGCGGTACGCTGCGTTTCTCCAGAGCAGCGAGTTTGGCGAGACGGTGTTCGAGAACTGGGAGAGTGAATTCCTGCAGATGGGCTTCTACGTGATCCTGACCGTCTTCCTCTACCAGAAGGGGTCGTCGGAGTCCAAGAAGCACGACGGCACCGATGAGGTGGATGAGGATCCGAGCCTCCATCGGGACGATTCGCAGGCGCCCGCGCCCGTCAGGAGAGGTGGTTGGATTCTCGGGCTCTACAAGAATTCGCTCAGCCTCGCGTTTCTCCTGATGTTCGTGGCGTCTTTCGTGGGACACGCAGTGGCAGGAGCGCGACGATACAGCGAAGAACAACTGGCGCACGGATCGGCGGAGACGGTCGGCGCGCTCGGGTACATGGGCAAGCCGCAGTTCTGGTACGAATCGTTTCAGAACTGGCAGAGTGAGTTCCTCGCGGTCCTCGCGATCGTCGTCCTTTCCATATGGCTCCGGCAGTGGGGCTCGCCCGAGTCCAAGCCGGTGCATGCGGGCCACGGCGAGACCGGGAGCTAGGCCGGGTCCGCGCGGGAGATGTAGCCGAAGTACGGCGCTGGTGCGACGGCTGCATCGCGGCACCCGCGCGCCTGGAGCATCCGGCGCACGAGTGAGCGCCGTCACGCCGGTATCCTGCGGTCTCTGCCATGGTGTGGTCGCCATCGCGCGGCCGCGACCTGCGAGGTGAGCGACAGACACCCTTCACCGGGAGACGCACCCGATGCGCAACCACCGAGCCCTCGCCCTCCTCACCTGGAGCGCGGCACTCACCGCATGTTCGCCTGCCGAGCGCGACCGGCCCGCCTCCGACACCACTGCGACGGCCGCGCCGATGGACTCCCCCGATCCGACGATCGACACTCCGCCCGCGCCGCTCACGGCCACCCAAGCCAGCGCGAGCATGCGCAGCGCCGCCGGCCGCAACCTGGGCCAGCTGCTGCTGACGGCGGGCCAGCAGGGCATCACCATCCGCGGGCGCCTGACCGGACTGCCGGGCGGCGTGCACGCGATCCATCTCCACGCTGCCGGCCGGTGCGACCCGCCCAAGTTTGAGTCGGCCGGGGACCACTGGAATCCCACGAACCGTCAGCACGGGACCGAGTCAGCCCAAGGACCCCACCTCGGTGACCTCCCGAACCTCGACGTCTCGCAGGACGGGTCGGTCGCCGTCCAGGCCGCGATCCCGGGCGTCACGCTGCGCGGCGGCGACACTCAGGTGCTCGACGGGGACGGCGCCGCCGTGGTCGTCCACGCCCGGCCGGATGACTACAAGAGCCAGCCGTCCGGCGACGCCGGCGACCGGATCGCGTGCGGGGTGGTGACCGGGTCGTAATGGAGCGCGCCGATCACGGTGTGACGGGATCCACGGCTCACGCACGGGTGACAGCCGTCACCGCCCGCGCCTCCCCGGAGGACCGACTCTGTCACCTGCAAATCCACAGCTCGTCCGAGCTCTGAGGCCCATACGCGGCAGACGGTCACGCCGCCGACAATGCCATAGCCACCGTATGGCAAACAGGAGCACCATGAGCCTCAATCACATCCGGCGTGGCAACGGCCCGCGGCTGCTGCTGATCCACGGCCTCGGCGGAAGCTGGCGCTCGTGGGAAACGATCCTCGACGATCTCGCCGCCGAGCGCGAGGTCATCGCAATCGATCTGCCGGGCTTCGGCGCGAGCGCGCCGCTCGCCGGTGAGGTCTCCATCGCTGCGCTCGCCGCGGCGATCGAGGGGTTCCTGCGCGAGCACGATCTCGTCGGCGTCGACGCCGCGGGCAGCTCAATGGGGGCGCGGCTCGTGCTCGAGCTGGCCCGCCGGCGCGTGATCAGCGCCGCCATCGCGCTCGATCCCGGCGGCTTCTGGGACACCTCGCAACGCTACTACCTCGGCGCCACCCTGGGCGCCTCGATCCGGTTGGTTCGCCTGCTGCAGCCCGTCATGCCTCAGCTCATCGGCTCCCCCGCGGGCCGCACCCTGCTCCTGAGCCAGCTCTCGGCGCGGCCCTGGCGCCTTCCGCCGGCGCCAATGTTACGTGAAATGCGGAGCTACGCCGCCGCGCCATCGTTCGACGCCGCGCTGAGCGCGCTCGTGCACGGACCCGACCAGCAGGGCATGGCGGTGGACGCGCAGCGCGGACCGATCGTCATCGTCTGGGGCCGGAGCGACCGGGTGTGCTTTCCGAGCCAGGCACGCCGCGCAATGGCGCGCTTTCCCGGCGCCCGCCTCGTCTGGCTGGACGGCTGCGGCCACTTCCCCCATTGGGATCGCCCGGCAGAAACGACCCGGCTGATTCTCGCGTGCACGGGTCCCTCGGCTCGGATCCCGACCGCCATCGACGCCCCGACCACCACACCCGAACGGATACGAGGACGGACACCCATGACCGTACAGTTGAAGAAGCTGCAGGATCAGACGATCGTCATCACCGGCGCATCGTCCGGCATCGGTCTCGCCACGGCCCGCATGGCGGCCAGGCGCGGTGCGCGGCTGGTGCTCGCGGCGCGGAGCGAGGGCGCGCTGCGCCAGCTCACGAGCGAGATTACCGGCCAGGGCGGCCAGGCGGTCCACGTCGTCGCGGATGTCGCCGACCGGGACGACGTGCGCCGGATCGCCGAGGCGGCCAGGACGGCCTTCGGCGGCTTCGATACCTGGGTCAACAACTCGGGCGTGGGGATGTACGGCAAGCTCGAAGAGGTGCCGATCGACGACATGCGGCAACTCTTCGAGACCAACTTCTGGAGCCAGCTCTACGGCTCGCTCGAGGCCGTCAAGCACCTGAAGCAGCGGGGCGGCGCACTCATTAACGTCGGCAGCACCGTCTCCGACCGGGCCATTCCGCTGCAGGGCATCTACTCGGCGTCCAAGCACGCCGTGAAGGGCTTCACCGACGCGCTGAGAGTGGAGCTCGAGCACGATGGTGCGCCCATCTCGGTGACGCTGGTCAAACCCGGCGCGATCGACACCCCGTTTCCGATCAATGCGAAGAACTACCTCGAGCGCGAGCCGCAGCACGTGCCCCCGGTGTACGCACCCGACACGGTGGCGGAGGCGATCCTGCATTGCGCCGAGACGCCCGTGCGCGACGTCTTCGTCGGAGGTGGCGGCAAAATGAACGCCACGATGGGGCATTACACGCCGCGCTTCGCCGACAAGTACATGGAGCGCATGGTCATTCCCGGGACCAGGAGCGAGAAGCCGCCCCGTCCGCGCGAGCAGAACGCGCTCGACCACCCCTCCGAGCACCTCGCGGAGCGAGGCAACTACACCGGGCACGTGATGAAGAGCAGCACGTACACCCAAGCCTCGCTGCACCCGGTGGTGGCCGGGGCGGTGCTGGTCGGGGCAGGGTTGGTCCTGCGCGCGGTGCTGGGGAAGGGGCGGACCGGCTCGGCGAGAAATGGCGGGAGAAACGGCTTGGAAGGGAACGGGCCACTCGGGTACGGATCGCACGGGCGGTCCGGGCGCCGGGTGGGCGATAATCCAACCCACAAGCCGGCGCGCGGGTCGGTGGCCGCCGCCCGCTAGGTCACCAGCTCGTTATTCCGCGCCGCCGCCTGGTCGCCCAAGGTCGTGAGCACCGACGGCGACCAGCGCGACTCGCTCTCCGACCCTCGGCGCGTGTCGGTGCCGATCCCGCCCGGCTTCGGCAGGAACCGCTCGGCCAGGCTCATGGCGGCGGCACCGGCGCCGGGCGCGAGCGCGTTGAGCTTGACCGCCAGCGCCGTGGACAGCGGCATCACGAGCTCGGCATCGCCGTGGCGGCAGGCGTCCAGAATCCGCCGCGCGGCGCGCGTTGCCTCCATGCTCAGGCCCGGTAGCGAGTCGCCGATGCTGAACCACGCGAACTCCTCGCGGTGCCGGCCCTTGAACGTGGCGTTGCGCGGACTCCCGGTGCGCATGAGGCCGGGGCACACCGTGGTCACGCGGATGCCGTGCCGAGCCAGGCCGCCGCGGAGCCCCTCGGAAAAGCCGACCAGGGCGAATTTGCTCGCGCTGTAGGGCAGCAGGTGCGGGACGGCGATCTTGCCGCCCACCGAGGCGATGTTCACGATCCGGCCGGCGCGGCGCCGCCGCATGTCCGGCAGCACGCCGAGGGTGGTGAACAGCGGTCCCCAGAAGTGGACGCGGAGGGCGTGCTCGTAGTCCTCAGGGGTCATCTCCTCCATCGGCCCGACTTGGATGGTGCCCGCGTTGTTGATCAGCACCTCCACAGCCCCCAGCCGCTCGCGCACCTGGGCGAGCATGGCATCGACCTGTCTTCGCTCGGTGATGTCGCACGGCAGGGCGACGATCTGGCCGCCGCGCGCCTCGAGATCGGCGCGGGCTCGCTCGAGCTCGGCCTCGTCCCGGGCACAGATGGCGACCTTGGCACCCAGGGCAACGAGCTCCCGCGCAAGGACGAGCCCCAGCCCTCGCGAGCCGCCGGTCACCAGCACGACCCTGCCGCGCAGCTCGATGTACCGACTGCGCCGGCTGAGGGCGCGCGCCGCGGCCAGGAGGCCGAGCACGGCGCCGGCGGCCACGAGGACGTCCTGCGATTTATTGTAGGGGCGGACCGGAGAGCTGGGCATGCGCTCTAGGTAGCGCCGGACTCCGGATGGGGGCGGTGATCAGGCGCACAGGCGCCCGTAGAGCGAATCTTAAGTTGAGCCTGGCGAGGGGGGCTCGACCCGAGCCGAGAGCTCGCGCAGCGTCGCCACAAGCGTCCGGACGGGGAAGGGCTTCCGCAGAAATCGCTCGGCATGATTCGGCGCGTCCCGGTGAAAGACGTCGCCCAGCTCGTAGGCCGACATATAGACCACCGGGAGGGCGGGCTGATGGCGCGCCAGTTGCCGGCCTAGCTCGTGACCGTCCATACCGGGCATCATCACGTCAGTTACGACCACGTCGATGGGCTCGGCATCCTGCTGGACGAGCCGGAGGGCCTCGCTCCCGTTCCCGGCTTCGAGCACCACGAATCCGGCCTCGCGCAGCTCCCGGCAGACGACCAACCTCAACATTTCTTCGTCGTCCACAACCAGGACGGTGTGTTGTCGAATCGAGGGCGTATCCGGCAAAACGGCGTCTCCGGTCATCTTACGACTCCTGGCGCTCGTCGGGCGGGGGCCCGGGCGGGCCGTATGGTGCTGCCGGGTTGCTCGGCAGGGCGGACGTCGGGAAGGGACTCAGTGCCGCCTGCTGTGCAAGCCCCGTACCTTAACCGTGCGTCCGAATGGAGCGATCGATGACCCAGGGCCGCGAGATGCGCCTCAAGTCCGAGCATGCCGGCGACTACCCGGACATTCCCGCCGGGTGCTGGCTATCGGCTCGGGAGATCAGCGAGCTGCTGGTGTCCCGGGCCCGCGCGAACCGTGCGAGCGGCGTGCACCAGCGAACCTTTGTCGCTCCGCACTTCGAGTTCAGGGGCGGCGAAGGGCCTCGGGGTGTAGGGGGAAAGCAACAACGAACCCGGGCAACCGACTGAGTGCTTGCTCCGCCTCAGGGCTTGGCGTGCCTGCCGCGCAGGCTCCCGAGGAGCTCTCCCAGCCAGCGGAGCGACCGCACGTCGAAATCTTTCGTGGTCACTTCAGGCGAGCACGGCATCGTCCCGATGAATTCACCGCTCCGATGCACTGCCCACTGGCCGGTATCGCTCTCGGGTCCGGGCGGCTTCAACAGCTGAAAACGGAAACTCTGGCCGTGCCAGGTGATTGATCGGGTGCGGGAGCGCATGGTCATCGTCCTTGGATGGGTCACGCCTGCCCTCCAGCATCAATTTTCGGGCGGGGGACGCTGAAGGGCAAGGGCTGTCCGCCCGGACATCGCGGCGCTCGCCACCACAAGCAGCGCGGCAAGGGCCGGCACGATCGCCTCGGCCGCGCCCATGGCCCACAGGGTGGCGGCGCTGACCGAGCACCAGAGGATCGGCACCGCCAGCAGCTCCCACCGGAGTCGTCCTGACGCCAGTACCAGCAGGCCGAGGGTCGCGATCGCCGTCGGATCAGGGGCGATCCCGAATACCTCCGCCTGCCGCCACGGCCGCCCGGACAGCGGCGCGAGCGCGGGGTAGAGCGCGACGCCGACGACAGCGAGCGCGAGGCCGAGTCCGCCCGCCGCGCCGCGGCTCACCTCGTACCTCGGCCGTCCGGGGCCAGTGCCCAGCCATAGGAACAGCGCCGCCTCGAGCGCGAACGCCGGCGCGCCGTAGGCCGCCGCCGGGTTGATCGTGCCGTATCGCCTCCAGAGGAACGTCCACCCCACCCAGGCCCAGAGCACCGCCAGCATGACGGATATCACGCGCCCTCGCGCGGGGGTCGGCCGCCGCAACAGGGCGAGGCTGGTAACGCCGAACCCCAGCGCCGCGACGTGCGCCGGCCAGACGGCCGCGTGGTGACGCTCGAGCAGCCGGTAGTACGTGCGCGGCGAGAACATCAGGAAGTCCGACAGCGTGTAGCTCCACCACTCGGACATCAGAGCGCCTCGACGTGGGCCGCCATGCGCCGGCGCATGGCGGCGTCGGGCAGCGGGCCGGTCGCGGCGCCCAGGTTCTCCCGCACGTGCGCGACCTGCGATGTCGCCGGGATGGCGCAGGTGACGGCCGGGTGTGAGATGATGAACTTGAGGAGGACCTGCGCCCAGCTGGTCGCGCCGATCTCCGCGGACCATGCGGGAAGCGGATGGCGCTCGACCGACCGGATGAGGTCGCCCTGGCGGAACGGCCGGTTCGCGATGACCGCGATGCCGCGGTCCTGCGCCAGCGGGAGGATGCGGCGCTCCGCCTCGCGGTCGAGCACGTTGTAGGTGACCTGCACGAAGTCGACGATGGGCCGGCTCGCCATGATCTTCTCGACCTCGGCGTGCCGCCGCCCCTCCGATGTCGAGATGCCCACATGGCGAAGCCGGCCCGCCTCCTTCATGGCCAGCAGCGTGGCCAGGTGGTCCTCCCAGGCCAGCAGATTGTGCACCTGCAGCAGGTCGAAGCGCCGGACGCCCCACTGGCGCCGGGACTCCTCGATCTGTCCGGGGCCGCGATCACCCGAACCGATCCAGACTTTGTCGGCCGCGAACAACGCGGCCGGCCGGCCCAGCCTGGTCAGACCGTAGCCGATGACCGGCTGCGCGGAGCCGTACATCGGCGAGGAGTCGATCAGCCGGCCTCCCGCCGCGAAGAATGCGCGCATGACGGCGGCGCATTCGTCACGCAGCTCCGCGTCGTCGCCGACATTGAAGGTGATCCAGGTGCCGAGCCCGATCACGGGCAGCTCCTCGCCGGTGGAGGGGATCGGTCTCGTGATTGGACCGGCCGGCGTCGCGTGTGCCACCGTCTCGAACGGCCGCAGTGCGGCCGCTCCCGCGGCTGCGGCGATGGCGCCGAGCGCCGCCCGACGGTTGATGGGTTCGTCGTGCATTCGACGTTCTCCAGATCGATCCGGCTTGACACCGCCCGATCCCGTGGTAGCACTTGACCAAATGTTTAAGAATCATGACCTTCGTCTGGGCCGCACCTTCGCCGCGCTCGCCGACCCCACCCGGCGCCGGCTGGTCGCGCGTCTCCGTGAGCACGAGGGACTGTCGGTCAGCGAGTTGGCGCGCCCGTTCCCGATCTCGCTCCCGGCGGTGATGAAGCACCTCGACGTGCTGTCGGGCGCGGGGCTCATCAGCCGCTCGAAAGCCGGGCGCATCGTGTCCTGCCGGCTCACCCCGGCCCCGATGGAGGAGGCGGTGGACTGGCTGAATCGCTACCATCATTTCTGGTCCCGGCAACTCGACCGCCTGGCGCCGGTCGTCGAAGAGGAGGATCCGGGTCCACCCCCTCCGGCCCAACCACGCTCATCATCCCGAGCAGGTTCGAAGCATCTCCGGCGAAAGTCTACGCGGCGTGGACCGCCCCGGCCAAGCTGACCACCAGCGGTGGCGCGAACATGAAATAAACCTGACGGACACGCAACGATTCACCCCGAGAGCCGCGATAGGAGGAGCACATGCGATACGTCGATGGATTCGTCCTGCCCGTCCCCAAGAAGCACGTCGAGGCCTACCGCCGCATGTCACAGAAGGCGGGGAAGATCTGGCGGGAGCACGGCGCGCTGGAGTATCGGGAATGTATGGGCGAGGACCTCAAGGTGAAGAAGGGTATGGGCGTGTCGTTCCCGACCCGGATGAAGTCCAAGCCCGGCGAGACGGTGTTCTTCTCGTGGATCGTCTACAAGTCACGCGCGCACCGCGACAAGGTGAACGCCAAGGTGATGAAGGATCCGCGAATGGCGACGATGATGGATCCGGACGCCATGCCGTTCGATGGCAAGCGCATGCTGTACGGCGGGTTCGAGGTGATGGTGGATCTGTAGCGCCATCACCCCGGCATCCTGAGCGGAACCACCCACCCGATCCTTCGCTCCGCTCGGGATGACCGTACGGTCAACGATCCACCGCCCGAGGTATCGCTCCTCGGGCTGACCAGCTCACTCCTCCCGCAGCACCGCCCGCGCCACCACGATCGTGATGTTGTCGCTCCCGCCGCCCTCCAGCGCCTCCTGCAACAGATCCTCGCACGCCTGCTTCGCGGAGGTCATTGCGCGGAGCACCTCCTGGATCCGCTCGTCGGTCACATGCCGCGTGAGCCCGTCGCTGCACAGCAGCAGCACGTGGCCCCACGCCATGTCGAAGTGGTTGACCTGCGGATCGGTCTGCCGCCCGCCGATCGAGCTCGACAGCGTGTGCGCGAGCCGGGTGCCGGCCGCGTCTTCCGCCGACATCACGCCCGCGTCCACCATGTCCTGCGCCATCGTCTGGTCGCGGGTGACCTGGGCCAGCTCGCCGTGCCGGAGCTGGTAGCAGCGGCTGTCGCCCACTTGCAGCAGGTAGGCACGGGGCCACACGCCGAGGAACAGGGTGAGCGTGGTGGCCATGCCGCGGTAGTCGGGGTTCTCCTGGCCACGGCGCAGCAGCTCCGCGTGACCCTGACTCGCCGCCGCCTGCAGCGCGTCGAAGAACTCCTGGTCGTCGCCGGAGGCGGTCGCATAGTAGCAGCGCATGCTGCGGGTGACGTACTGGCTTACCGCCTCGAGCGCCGTGCGGCTCGCCTCCTCACCCTTGGCCGCCCCGCCCACGCCGTCGGCCACCATGGCCAGGAAGGCCAGGCGCTCCCCGTCGTCCATCAGGTGCCCGGCGTCGGGCAGGCTGGTGAGCTGGACCACCATCTGCTTCCGGAGCGCGCAGATCAGAAAGTGATCCTGATTGTCCTTGCGGACCTTACCGGGGTGGGTCAGGCCATGGACGTCGATCTCGTCGTCGCGGGGCTTCCGGGCGGTGGTCGTGGGGGTGGTCGTGGGGGTGGCCGTGGCGTTCGGGGCGGTCATAGCACTCCTATTCGTGGGGCGATCGCTCAATCTGATGCGCCGGCGACGCGGAGGCCAGACCCAGTCGCGCGTTGGGCGCTGCTTTGCATGCGTGCCGGCGGGCGCCGGACGGAGGGCGGGCCCTCTGCTCGCTGCAGCGCGTGATGGGGAGAGATCGCAGGACACGGCGGGCGCTGACGCTCCCCCGCGCGCGACGCCTCTCAATGCAACGGTGCCGGGAGGTGGAATGACGCCTCGACAGCCTCGAGCGCTTCACCCAGCTCGGCCGCGCTTCCCGGCCGGCCGTTCGGGTTCTTGGCCAGGCACGCCACCACCAGCCCCTCGAGCGCCGGGGGTACCGAGTTCTCGGTTCGCCGCGAGGGTGGCACCGGCTCCTGCTGGAGGTGCAGCAGGATCGTCTGGATCGCGGTTTCGGCCTCGAACACCAGGTGGCCGGTGAGCAGGAAGTAGGCGACGCAGCCGAGCGAGTACAGGTCGGCGCGTCCGTCCACCGCGTCGCCGTGCACCAGCTCCGGCGCCATGAAGGCGGGCGTGCCGAGCGCCATGCCGGCCACGCTCGCCAGCGAGTCGTCGCCATTCTTGCCCGCGAACGACTTGACCAGCCCGAAGTCGAGCACCTTGACGAAGTCGTGCTCCCGACCCACGCGCCCCAGGTGGATGTTGGCGGGCTTGATGTCCCGGTGCACCAGCCCCGCGTCGTGGGCCTCCTCGAGCGACTCGCACACCTGGCGCAGGATGTGGACGACGCGGCCGGCCGGGAGCGAACCGTCCCGGTGCACCAGCGCCTCGAGCGTGATGCCATCGAGCAACTCCATCACCAGGTAAAGCCGCCCCTCCTCCGTCACGCCGAAATCGTAGAGCTGCACCGTGTGCGGCGACTTGAGCCGGGCCGCCGCCTCGGCCTCGCGCCGGAAGCGCGCCGTCGCCACCTGCGCCTGGGTGCCGTCCGCGCCAGCGAGGGTCTCCGGCCGGATCAGCTTGATCGCCGCCGGACGGGCCAGCATGCGGTGGTGCGCCAGGTACACCTCGCCCATGCCGCCGCGGCCGATCAAGTCGCCCAGACGGTAGCTCCCCATCTCGCGCGCCCTGGTGACCTGCTGTCCGAGCCGGGTCACCACGCCCGAGATGACGACCGCGACGCCCGCGAACAGGTAATTGGGGTAGTGCATGATCAACGCGTCGAGCGCGGAATCGAACCTGTAGACGCCGGCGGCCCGGGCGATCACCATGCCGAGCGGGTCCATCGATGCGGCCAGGAACGCCGCGATCAGCATTTTCCGCGGCTCGGCCGGCACGATGGCGGCCGACATGAGGATGACCGGCCCGATCCAGGTGATCATCGGACGCGGTTCGATCGGGGTGAACGAGGCCGGCCCCCAGTGGCTCATCACGCCGAGGTCGATCGCCATGACAACGAGGTACGCCAGGCTGAGATCCAGGACGAAGGCGGGGTCGCGCCGGGTGGTGCGGGCGTAGAAGAACAGGGCGATGGACGTCGCGAACGCGAACATCGCGATGGCGTCGATGACCCGGAAGGACCCACCGCGTGGGTCCGCGGGATCGGCGAAGTGGAGCGCGAGGTGTCCGAGCACCGGGCCCAGGAACCAGAGCGCCGCCGCGATCAGTGCCAGGATCTGGAGTCGCTTGGACGCCTGGAGCAGGAGGTCGTCGGGGAGCCGGCGGGCGCGTCCGCCGGTGGTCTTGAGATCGGCCGGCGTCTCGCGCGGCACCGCGCCGAGGATTCGGGGCGTGCGCATGGACGTAGACTACGCTGGCGAGCGCTCGATCACCACGGGTGCGCGAGACCCGGTGCGCCCAGGCTGAGGCAGACGAGGGGGGGTGCGGCCGTCAGGCCCAGCCGGGCAGCTCCGTGCTGAGCGGCTTGGCAGGCGCCGGGCGTTCGCGCATGCTTCGGGCGCCAGGCTGATGCCGCCCCCTCCACCGCTCTCTCACTCCACCGCCGCCGGGGCCGCTGATGTGCGGGTTCGTCACCTTGTTGGCGACGTCGGGCCAACAGGTCTCCGGCGCAGTGCTGCGGCGGATGACCCAGCGCCTCGCGCACCGCGGGCCCGACGACATCGGGTTCGCGTGCGTCGATCACTCGAGCGGCGCAATCCGGACATGGGGCCAGGAGCTGCCGGACGAGATCAGTCTCTCCGGGGTGATCTTCGGCCACCGCCGGTTGAGCATTCTCGATCTGTCGCCGGCGGGGCATCAGCCGATGGTGAGCTCGGCGGGGTCGGTGCTCTGCTTCAATGGTGAGATCTACAATTTCCTGGAGCTCCGGCGCCGGCTCGCCGCGGACGGCGTGTCGTTCCAGGGGACCGGGGACACCGAGGTCCTCCTCGCGGCGTACGACCGCTGGGGGCTCGAGGCGCTGCCCCGCCTCAACGGGATGTGGGCGTTCATCCTGTGGGACGGCGTGCGGCGGACGGTGGTCGCCTGCCGCGATCGCTTCGGCGTCAAGCCGCTGTACTACACGTCGGTCGACGGCGTGCAGGTGTTCGGCTCCGAGATCAAGGCCGTGCTCGAACACCCGGGCGCGCATCGGGGCTTCGAGCAGCGCCAGGTCGCGGGGTACCTGCGCGACGGGCTGACGGACCACACGGCGCAGACCATGTTCTGCGGCATCCGGTCGCTGTCGCCCGGGACCTCGATCGTATTGGGCGATGGTCGGAGCACCACCGAGCGATACTGGTCGCTCCCTGGTATGGCAG
>JACCSZ010000110.1 GCA_013812695.1 Gemmatimonadales bacterium
GCGGAACAGTGTGCTCGCATTAGACCTCCCGGATCAACCGCATGGAAAAAAGGAACGTTCGGCAGGCCGATGGTTGCCTGGCCGCCACGGTTTCGTAGATCGTGTGCTCACTGTACGGCCACCGCCAGGCCGCAACCGTGACGGGAGTCACCGGAAGCAGGCGCGGGATTTGCTCTTGCCTCTCAGGTCCGATCCAAAGTGCCCTCACGCGGTCCGGCGTCGCGGATAGCTCATAACAAGCTGCCCAATAAGACTTTAGAAGCTTGACACGCGGGCCGTCCCCGGGCGATGATTCGGCCGCTCGCACCACGAAGTCCAATTCCGTCAGGGAGTTTCGTGTCACTTTGCTCGTCCGCCCGTCGCATCGCCCAGTTGGGCGTCGCGGCCTGCCTCCAGCTTTCCCCCGCGCCGATTCAAGCGCAGACCGATTCGCCCTGGCTGGGTGAGCGGCTCGATGCCTGGTACGAGCGCGCGCAGCGTTCGGCTCCGGGCGACTGGGGGATCGCCATCGCCGATCAGTCGGGGCGCCCGCTCTGGAGCGCCAACTCCGATCACGCCCTGATGCCGGCCTCGACGGTCAAGCTCTTCACCACGGGGTTCGCACGCAGCGTTCTGGGCGGCAGCGCGCGGCGCTCGACGCGTGTGGTAGGCGTCGGCTCGCTGGACCCCGCCACCGGTGACTGGGT
Source organism: Gemmatimonadales bacterium (assembly GCA_013812695.1). Classification (GTDB taxonomy): domain Bacteria; phylum Gemmatimonadota; class Gemmatimonadetes; order Gemmatimonadales; family GWC2-71-9; genus CAVVWJ01. The sequence goes on from JACCSZ010000110.1 coordinate 687, forward strand.
CGGTAGTTGGGCGGTCGAGGTCAACGGCGATCCTTCGCTCGAGCGCGCCGGAGGGTCGGGTCCCACGCTGTACGACCTGGCGCTGCAACTCGCGAGCGGCGGCGTTCGGCGGCTCAAGGGCCCGCTGCAGCTGCAGAGCTCGAACGGTCCCGCCAACGCACTCTACCCCGCGGCCTGGTCCTCCCGCCACCGGGGGCGCATCTTCGCTCCGCTCGTCGGGCCGCTGACGCTGCACGACAACATCGTCTGGTTCACGGTGCGGCCGGGCGCGCGGGTCGGGAAGCGGGCCCGGATCATCGAGACAGCGCCGGGCGGGATCGGTTCGCTGGTGAGCGTCACGGCCACGACGCGATCCGGCCGGCGCTCGCGGCTCTCGCTCCGGCCACGCGCTGACGGCGGGTGGGTCGTGACCGGCACGATCGGGGTGCGGGCATCCCCGCGCCGGCTGACCACGGTGGTCCGCGACCCTCGCGCGGTGCTCAGCGCTGTCTGGCGGGGAGCCCTCACGCGGGCCGGGATCGTCTGGAACGCCTCGGCCAGCGCGGGGTCGGCGCCGGCGGGCGCGCCACGGATCCTGGCCGAGGTGTCGTCGCCGTCGCTCGACTCGCTCGCGAGCGAGATCAACCGCCGAAGCCTCAACCTGGGGGCGGAGCTGCTGCTGCAGTGGGCGGGTGGCCGCGAGCGCGGCGCGGCGCTGCTGACCGACCACGTGCGCCAGGTCGTGGGCTCCAGCGAAGGGATTCACCTGGCCGACGGCAGCGGGCTGTCCTATGAGGACCGGGTCACGCCGCGGGCGTTCGTCACCTACCTGGCCAAGTTCCCGACGACGCCGGCCGGCCGCAACTTCCCGATGCTCCTGCCGGCCAACGGCTCGGGCACTCTGCACCGGCTCAACAGCGGCTTTCCGGGCGTGGGCGTGGTTCGCGCCAAGACCGGCACGCTCAGCCGGGCGTCGACGGTGGTCGGATACCTGGGCCGGCCGGAGGGCACGCTGCTCGTCGCCCTGATGTACAACGGCAGTCGGCCATCGGCCGCGCGGAGGGCGCAATGGACGCTCTTCCGCGAGCTCGGCGCCAACGGGGTGGTGATTCCCACCGATACGCTCCCGGAAACTCCGGTGCAGCTTGGCGGCGCGGAGCCCGCCGTGCTGCCGAGCCCGTGGCAGTCGGAGGGAGCGCGGGAGGGTTTCGTGGAATCCGACAGCGTGGCGGCGACGTCACCCTGAGCGCGGCGAAGGGGAGGGTAACTCCTGCCCCCGCCAGCCTCAGAACACCACGTGCGCCAGCGTCACCCCCTGCGGCTCCGACGACCCGTCCACCATGGGCTCCATCGTGAGCGCCGCCCCCATGACCGGAGCCGCCACCCCGGGCATCGGCAGCGTCATGAACGCGGGCCGCTGCATGCTGGCAGCCACCTCGACCGACCGCACCATCCCGCTTTCGGTGATGAACCAGAACTGATACTTGCTGCCCGAGGGCGCCGGCGGCAGGCCGTGCACGATGACGCCCCAGCGATGAGAGACGGCCTCCTGGAAGATCAGCATCCCCCCCTGCGGGTATCCGTCCATCGAGATCCGGGTCTGCAGAACCATGTTGGCGCGCCGGAGCACCGAGAGCGTGTCCTCGAGCGCCATGAGCCGGGTCTCCCGGGCCACGAGCGCGACCCGGAGATCACGGCCTTCGCTCCGCGCCGCCAGCGCCGTGCCGGCGGCCACGAGGGCGAGTCCGGCGGCGGCGGCGAGCGGCACGTGCCGGCGCCAGCGCGCGGGTCGATCGAGAATCGCCGTCGCCATGCGCCGGACGAAGTCGGGCGCGGGAGCCACCGGAGTCACCGCCATCGGCAGCCACGCGAGCTCCCGTTCCAGCCGGGCGACTTCCCGCGTGCACTGGTCGCAGCGCCCGAGGTGGTCGCGGAAGGTGCGCTCTTCGACCGGCTCCAGACTCCGCGCGACGAAGGCGGCTCGATTCTCGATGTACCAGTCGTGGGCAGTCATACGATCCAGTCCTTGATCGGAGCCAACGCGACGCGCAACTTGTCGAACCCGAGCCGGAGACGCGTCTTCACGGTGCCCATGGGGATCTCCAGCCTCTTGGCGATCTCGGAGTGGGTGAGACCCTGAAAGTACGCCAGCCGGATGGCCTCGCGCTGCTCGACGGGGAGTGCCTCGAGCGCTGCGTGCACCGACTCGTGGACGTGCCATCCCGGAACCGCCGACTCGTCGATTTCCGCCGCGCGCACCCGGTCCGGCGGCAGCTCGCCCCAGGCCTGCGCGCGCTCGATCTTGCGGCGCCAGCGGCCGCGGCGGCGGAGGCGGTCGATGGCGCGGTTCCGTGCGATCCGCAGCAACCAGGGCAGCAGCGCGTCGTGCCCGTCGCCCAGGCTGTCCACCCGGTCCCACGCCGAGGCGAACACCTCGAGCACCACCTCCTCGGCCTCATCCACATCGCTCAGCATGGCGTGGGTGATACCGAGGAGCCACGGGCTTGCGACCTCGATGAGCTCGACGAGCGCCTGTTCGTCGCGCGCCGCGAGCCGTCGGCGCAGCGACGCCTCGCCGGCGAGCACCAGCGGGCGCCGCCCACCCGGCGCGTCTCCCGACTGGCCGGTGCGCTCCACTCTCGGCGGCTCGGCGCGCGGCATGTGCCTACTTGTTCGTCATGGCATCGGCGGCCGGCAGCGGCGCCGCACCCATGTTCGCGTCGTACTTCTTGCACCACAGCACGACGTGGGTGTAGTTGGCCAGATCCGTGCCGGCGGGGATGTTCAGTGTCTGCTCGCCGCGGAGTTTCTTCAACTTGCCCAGCGCCAGGCCGGTGGGGCCGCCCGTTTCGCCCTTGCTCAGGACTACGTAGATGTCCGGACCCTTGTCGACGGAGAAGTCCTTCCCCAGGCGGAGTTCGCGCTTGCCGGACGCGGTCGCGATCTCGAACGTCCCGCCAGCCTTATGGTCCTCGAGGCCGGTGAAAGTGCCGCGCGGGGCCATCACCATGCCGTCCTTGGCCATGGCATCCTTTCCCATCTCGTCCTTACCCATCGCATTCTTGGCCATGCCATCCGTCGCCATGGCGTCCTTGGCCATACCAGTGTCGTTTGCCATGGCGTCCTTCGCCATCGCGCTGTCCTTCGCCATGGCCTCCTTCGTGTCCGTCTGGGCGCGTGCCGTCCTCGCGCCGGCGAAACAGACCGTCACGGCGAGCGCGCTCGCCGAAAGCCACCGCAGACCTGAGCGCATCCTGAGCCTCCTGTGTCGAGAGAAAGACGGCAGCGGCGTGCCGCGTCGACCAGGAAACGTTGTGGGAGGACATCCGGTTTTCATGGGCGGGCCAGAAGGGGAGGCCGCGAGGGGTGCATTATCCCGGGCGCTGCTGGCGCGCGTCACCTGAGCACGCCGAAGGGAGCAGATCCGAGGACCTGCCCCCTTTGCCGGGCTCCACTCCGGGACATATGAGACGCTAGGTCCGCCGCGCGCTCGTCGCCACCAGCACGATCCCGCCGACGATAGCGAGCGCGCCAAGCAGCGGGGGTACCGGCACGGACTCCTTCTTGTCCGCGCTCGCCTCGATCGGGCCGATATCCAGGACCTTCTCCTTGCGGGTAAACGAAAAGCCGCCGAGCGCCATTCCGACGACGCCGAGGACGATGAGCAGGACGCCGACGATCACCCCGGGCTTCATACGACTTTCCGGCCCTGAATCAGCTGGACCAGCGCGATCACGACGGCCACGACCAGGAGCACGTGCACGAAGCCCCCCAGCGTGTAGGACGACACGACGCCCAGGAGCCACAGCACGAGCAGGATCACGAAGATGGTCCACAACATGATGCCCTCCTTGGGTGGGAGCCCGGCTCCGCGACGGCGTCTGGGCCGCCACTGGGCCGTCCGCCTCTGCCTCGCGCCGATTGATACGGCAAGCTCGCCGGCGGAATCGCCCCGGCGGCATGCACTGTAGCTGTTCATGGCGGCTGGTGCCGTGAGGATCGTCACCGGGCAGCCGTGCGACAACCGCGGCTCCACTGAGCGCCACTTGCGGGAGACCTGGCCCCGCCCGTGGGGTGCCAGGGTGACCGCGCTGGACGGTTTCCCGGAGCATCGGTAGCTTCCTGCAGCACCCACTTCTCTTCCGATGGAATTCCATGGCGACGCAAACCCGTCCGACCATCTCGCCTGAGTCGACCGCGTTCACGCCGTTCGTTCCGCCCGAGCAGTCGCCTGCGGAACTCACCGTACGCGCCCTCATCCTGGGCGTG
>JACCSZ010000177.1 GCA_013812695.1 Gemmatimonadales bacterium
GCGGGACAGGGATAGGCCGAGCTGTAGGCGCAGAACGGGTTGCGGGCGCGGTTGAAGTCGAGCCGGTACCGGCCGGGTCCCACCGGCACCAGCGCGACGAACCGCCCGGCAGGATACGTCCCACGCCCGTTGGTCCCGTCGCGAAAGAAAATCTCGAGTTCCGATTCCTCGCCACCGGCAGTCGGCAGGCGGAGCACCCGAAGCCGCACCCGCTCGCCGCCGATCCGCACCAGGACGCTGCCGGCCTCCGCGGCTTCGACCTCGACGCCGTCGGCGCCCAGCACGCGCACGGTGCCTGGCTGCGTCGGCGGGGTGAGCGGGCCCAGAAAGGTGAGCGCCGGCTCGATAGCGTAATAGCTGGGAGGCTTGCCGTTGTGCCCAGCACCGAACACGGTGAGAACCGCCCGCCCTGCCGGGCCGCCGGTCGTAAGCGTGTAACGGCCGACCCGTACCGGCAGGCCGTGCCGCATGGCGCGTGAGCGGCCCCCCGATTCGAGGGTGATCGCGCCGGCGCGCTGTCGCAGGCGGTGCTCCGGAACGCCGTCGAGGGGCACGTCCGCGTCGGCCGGGCCGATCCGGAGCTCTGCCCCGATGGGATGCAGGGCGATGGCCGCGAGCGGAGAGACCGGGGCGGTGGCGAGCCACGCGCTGAACTCGGCGCGCTCGGGGGCTACGTCCGACTGCGCCTCGAGCGGCCGAACGGCTGCCGACAACACGAACGCCATGCGCAGCGCACGACGCAGCAAAGGGCGCCACCCGCGCGGCCATGGATTGCCGACTGCCCTCCGCGCGTTCCTCTGAATGAACCTGTCCACGTCTGATCCGCTCAGGATTTCTGCAGCGTTCCCACCATGAGGATCGGCGAGGTCGGCTGCGCCGAGCCGGACTCGGGCTCCACGGTCACGGCCGCGGCGCTGACGGTGCCGTTCTCGGGCACGGGAATCCGCTCGACTCGCGCCTGGCCCTCGGCGTCGGGCTTGAAGGTGACTGACGGCACGGGTTTGCCGTCCCTGATGAACCAGAGCTGGTAGGCCCGGCCCGCCGGGACCGCCTTGAGCCGGTACCCGTGCACGAGCGCGCGGTGTAGCTGCAGGTTCCAGAAGAGCTGGATGCCCGGATCCGGGTCGCCGCTGGCGGTGAGCTGAAAGAGCTGCACGCCCGGCTCGAGGATCGCGTCCAGCGTCGCCTGGCGCTCCGTCAGCCTGCGCTCGGTCTCGGCGAGCGTGCGCGAGCGCGCCGCCAGCTCGGTCTGCATCCCGGCCAGCCGGCCGCGCGCGGAGACCAGTGCCGCGCCGAGCCCGGCGGCGAGCAGCAGGCTGGCGGCCAGTGCCAGCCACCCGCCCCGGCTGGCCGCCCCCGCGGAGACCACCGGTCTGGACGGCAGCGCGCGGGTCTTCTCCCCGCCCCCGCGCGCGAGCACGCGATCGCGAAGCGTGTCGGCCGGCGCCTCTTCCGTGCCCGCGAGCGCCAGCAGCGCGGCGACCTCCTTGAACTCCGCGACCTCGCGCTGCGCGTCCGGCGACGTGGCGAGGAACGCCTCGAACCGCCGTGCCTCGTCCGCCGACAGCGCGCCGAGCGCGTACGCGGCGGCGAGGTCCTGCGGCGCGTCGGCGCCCGGCCCGCTCATGTGCCGTGCTCGTAGTAGAAGAGGCGCAGGCATTCGCGGAGCTTCTGCATGCCCAATCGGACCCGCGTCTTGACCGTGCCGAGCGGCTCGCGCAGACGTTCGGCGATCTCCGACTGCGACAATCCTTCGAAGTAGGCCAGCTCGATCGCCTGGCGCTGCGGCGGGCTCAGCGTGTCGAGCGCCTGCCGGACCTGGCGGCGGCGTTCGTCGTGGTCGAGCGCGCGCGCGGGATCGGGCCGGAAGTCGCCCATGGCGGGCGGGAAGCCGGGCCGGTCGGCCGCCGCGCTGGCGGTGATCCGGTCTCGGCGGCTCCGGGCGCGCACCAGGTCGAGTGCCCGGCTCCGCGCGATCATCGTGAGCCACCCGGCCACCGAGCCGCGCCCCGCCTCGAACCGCGCCGCCTCGCGCCAGGCCTGTGCGAAGGCTTCGAGCACGACTTCCTCCGCATCCGCCCGCTGCCCGACGATGCGGTAGGCGACCGCGTACAACACGGCGCCGTAGCGATCGTAGAGCTGCCCGATGGCCCACTCGTCGCCCTGGGCCGCCTGGGCGACGAGGTCGCCGTCACCCGGCGGTGACGACCGTGGAGCCGTATCAGCCATCAAGCATTGGTCGAAGAAACTCCTCAGTGACCCGTCGGGGACTCCCGGAACGCCAGAGAGTCTACACGCCATCGTGGAGGCTCCACAAGCAGACGCGATCACGGCAGGACCTTCGCCGATCCGCCCCGCATGAAGAGAAGCGTCGTGGCCCGTCCACCATAAACCGCGCGGACGATGTTGACCTGATCCTCGAACCGCTCGCACAGCACCAGGCTCGTCACGCGCGCGCCGGTGAGCCCGCCCGGCACCCGGCCC
>JACCSZ010000291.1 GCA_013812695.1 Gemmatimonadales bacterium
CGTTCCTTGCGGATCATCTGTCCCACCTACTGGTATCCTCAACACGCTACCGATACTCAGGCGACGTACGTGCACGACATCAACCGACACCTGGCCCGGCGCGGCCACGCGGTGACGGTCGTGACCCCCGGCAGCTCCTCGCTTCCAGCCGTCGACAGCTTCGACGGCGTCCAGGTCGTCCGGTTTCCACTGGAGCTCCCCGTCGACCTGACCTATGGCCGGGTGGCGCAAAGCCGGGTGAACATCGTCGGGAAATTCGCGCGCGTGGCGGTGATGGCGCATTACCTCGAGGCCCAGTACCGGGCCACGATCGCCGCGTGCCGCGACCAGCGCGCCGACGTCATTCACGCCCATTGGGCGATTCCAACCGGGCCCGCCGCGGTCCACGCCGCGCGCAAGCTCGGGCTCCCGAGCGTGATCACCATGCACGGCGGCGATGTATACGTGAATCCCGAGCAGGGCTACGATTTTCCAACCCGGTGGTACGTCCGGCCCGCGCTTCGCTGGACGCTGCGCCATGCCGATGCGCTCACCGCGATCACCGACGACTGCCGTCAGCACGCGCTCCGCGCGGGCGCGCCCGGCAAGTCGATCCACCTGGTGTTCAACGGCACCGACCTCCGGCGGTTCAGCCCGGCGCCGGCCCCTTCCGGCGGCCGCGTCGGCGACCCGCGTTTCGGGCCGCACATGATCTTCGCGTGTCGTCAGCTCTTTCCGCGGAAGGGCATTCGCTTCCTCATCGAGGCGGCGGCCATGCTGAAGCCCCGTTTTCCGGATCTCCAGGTGGTGGTGGCGGGCGACGGATTCGAGCGGCCCGAGCTGATCAAGCTCGCCGAGTCGCTCGGCATCAGCGAGCGGGTCACCTTTCTCGGTTGGGTGGCCAACAGCGAACTTCCACAGTATTATCGCGCTGCCTGCGTGTCGGTGATCCCCTCGCTCGAGGAAGGGTTCGGCATTCCCGCCGCGGAGGCGATGGGGTGCGAGATCCCCGTCGTCGCGAGCGATGCCGGCGGGCTGCCCGAGGTCGTCGAGCACGGCGTCACGGGCCTGGTCGTGCCGCGCGGCGATTCGAGCGCGCTCGCCGAGGCCATCGGCGAACTGCTCTCGGACCCCGCCCGCCGCACAGCGATGGGCCGCGCGGGCCGGGAGCGCGCCCTCCGGCTCTTCGACTGGGATCGCAGCGCCGAACAGTTCGAGCAGATCTACTCCACGGTGGCGGCGAGGAGTCGCCGGTGACGGATCGGCTGTTCTCGTTTCGCTGGGACGTCGATCATCGAGTCTGCATCACGGATGGCCTCCCCCGGATCCGGGCCGTCTGTCGGGATTTCGGCGTGCCCAACACTTTTTTCGTGAACCTCGGCCGCTCCACCAACCTCCGCGAATGGGTGGGGAAGGGCGTCACGCGCTCCAAGGCCAAGCTGGCCGATCGGGATGCCGTGCACCTGATCAAGAAGACGGGGTGGTCACGGTTCCTGGTGGAGACCGCGCTCGCCCGCCCCGTGGGCCTGAGCTTCGTGCCGGAGATTCAGGCCCTGCAGGCGGAGGGACACGAGCTGGGGCTGCACGGCGGCATGGATCACGTGATCTGGAGCCGCCGGTTCCACCAGCTTCCCGATGACGAGCTCATCGCCGACATCGAACAATCCTATGCCCACTACACGCGCCACTTCGGCAAGCCGGTCGGGTTTTCCTCGCCCGGGTTCTACTCCGACGAGCGCGTCATGCTGCTGCTGGACCGGCTCGACTTTCTCTACAACGGCGACGCGATCGGCGGCGAGCCCCGCCGCGCCACGGCCGGCGGACGGCCGCTCCGGCACTGGACCATCCCGGTCACGCTGGCGGGCCCGCGAACGATCCCGTTCCTCGAGTTCCACGGCGCGCGTGGCACCGAGGACGCGGAGGTGCTGCGCCAGCTCGACGAGCACCTCGAGACCCACGACGAGGTGGTCCTGTACGGACACCCGTGTTACGAGGGCGTGCGCGAGGCGGTGCTGCGGCAGGTGTTCGCCCGCGTGATCGAGCGCGGTTTCCGGTTCGTCACGATGCAGACGCTGGCGGAGCGGCTGCAGGCGGCCAGCCCCGCGCGATGATTCGCGTGCTGAGCGTCTTCGGTACCCGGCCGGAGGCGATCAAGATGGCCCCGGTGGTGCGCTCGCTGCGCGCCGCGCCCGAGCGCTTCGAGAGCCTGGTGTGCGTCACCGCGCAGCATCGGACGATGCTGGATCAGGTGCTCGAGGTGTTCGACCTCAAGGCCGACGTCGACCTCGACCTGATGGTGCCGGGACAGACGCCCGCGGGGATCGCGGCCGGCATCCTGGACCGCCTGCCCGCGTTGCTCCGGCGGGTGCGACCGGACGTGATCCTCGTGCAGGGGGACACCACGACCACCTTTGCGGCGGCGCTCGCCGCGTTTCTCGAGCGGGTGCCCGCGGGCCACGTCGAAGCCGGCCTTCGCACCGGCGACCGCTGGCAACCGTTTCCCGAAGAGATGAACCGGGTCCTCACGACCCGGATCGCCGCGCTGCATTTTCCCCCGACCCCGGCCGCGCGCGATGCGCTCGTGGCCGAAGGGGTGCCCGCCGCCGACGTCTACCTCACCGGCAACACCGTCATCGATGCGCTCCTGCAGACGGTGCGCCCCGACTATCGCCTTCGCACGCCCGCGCTGGCGGGGCTCGACGAGGCCCGGCGGCTGGTGCTGGTGACGACCCACCGGCGGGAGAGCTTCGGGGCGCCGCTGCGCTCGATCTGCGCCGCGATTCGGGAGCTCGCCGGGCGGTTTCCCGACCTCCAGTTCGTGCTGCCCGTCCATCCCAATCCGGAAGTGAAGCGTCCGGTCGAGGAGCTGCTCGGCGACCTGCCGGGGATGCACCTCATCCCGCCGGTCGACTACCAGGAGTTCGTGCACCTGATGTCGCGCGCCCACCTGGTGCTCACCGACAGCGGCGGCGTGCAGGAGGAAGCGCCCTCGCTCGGCAAGCCGGTGCTCGTGCTCAGGGAGGTGACGGAGCGTCCGGAGGGGGTCGCGGCGGGCACCGCGCTCGTGGTGGGCACCGACTGCGCACGGATCGTCGCGACGGCCTCGGAGTTGCTCACCTCGCCCGCGGCGTACGCGCGGATGGCCAACGCGGTGAACCCGTACGGCGACGGCCGGGCCAGCGAGCGGATTCTGGCCGCGCTGGCGGACCGGCTGGGATGAGGCTGCTGGTCACCGGCGGGACCGGGTTCATCGGCTCGCACCTGGCGGAGGAAGCCCGGCGGCGCGGGGCCGAGACGGTGGTCCTGGGCCTCACCGACCGGCCGGAAGAGCGGGCTAACGCCGACCTGCTGGCGCGGCAGGGCGTCGAGATCGTGCCCGGCAGCATCACCGATCCCGAGCTGTGTACGCGCGCGATGCGGGGCGTGACCCACGTGTTCCATCTGGCCGTGGCGATGCGCGAAGGCGGCAAGAGCGACGAGTTCTTCGAGACGGTGAACCTCGACGGCACGCGGCGCCTGCTCGAGGCAGCGAGCGCAGGGCGGGTCGAGCGATTCGTGTATTGCGGCACGATCGGCATCTACGGCCACCGGGCGCCGGGGATCACGACTGAGGAGTCGCCGCTCCACCCGGGGAACATCTACGAGCGCACGAAGGTCGCGGCCGAGCGGATGGTCCGGGAGCTGGCTCCGGTCTCGGGTGTGCCGTTCACGATCCTCCGACCGGCCGACGTATACGGGCCGCGCGACCAGCGGCTGCTCAAGCTCTTCCGCGGCGTGAGCCGGGGTCGGTTCCCGCTGTTCGGCGACGGCGCGGGGCGGCGGCACATGGTCTACGTCGCCGACGTGGTCAGCGCGTTCTTCGCCGCCTGCGACCGCGCCGAGGCGGCGAGTGCCGAGATGATCGTCGCGGGGCCGGCGCCGTGTACCCTGCGCGAGCTGATCGAGGAGGTCCGCCGCACCACGGGCAGCGCTCGCTTCGGGCGTAAATTGCCGCTCGCGCCCATGCTGGCCGCGGCGGCGGTCGTCGAGGACGTCTGCCAGGCGCTCCACCTCGACCCGCCGATCTATCGGCGCCGGATGGATTTCTTCACCTCCGACTCGGCGTTCGATACCTCGCGGGCCCAACGGGTGCTCGGCTGGGCACCTCGAGTCGGGCTCGCGGAAGGCGTGCGGTTGACGTACGAGGACTACCGGCAATCCTCGTTAACTTCGTAGTCATGGAGAAGGTCTTGCCTGAACCGTGGCAGCTTCAGCTCTTTCGCCGGTCGCTCAAGAAGCGGCAGACCGTAGACGCCCTCCTGGGGCACCTGCCCCGGCTCGACGGCCGCCTGTGCCTCGAGCTCGGGTGCGGGACCGGTCTGACATCGCATTTCCTCAGGGAGCGCGGCGGCGTGTGGGTCAGCGCCGACTTCGAGCGCGACCACGCGCGCTCGGCCAAGCAGCTCGTCGGCGACGGCGTGCTCCAGATCGGCGAGCGCGCGCTGCCGTTCCGGACCGGCGCGTTCGACGTGGTGACGGCGATCAACTTCCTCGAGCACATCAAGGACGACGAAACCTTCTTCGCGGAGATGGTGCGCGTGCTCAAGCCGGGAGGCGACTTCGTGTTCATGGCCCCCAAGGGCGACCCCGGCCGTCCGGGGTTCGCGCTCAAGCGCGCCCTGGGCTTCACCGCCGACCAGGAAGGCTTTGGGCATGCGCGCGACGGCTACCCGCTCCGGGCCGCGCGGTCGATCATGGAGCGCCACGGGCTTCAGGTGCAGGGGCAGGAAACCTATTGCCGGTTCTTTACGGAATCGCTCGAGGACCTGCTCAACTACGCATACCACCGGAAAGCCACGCAGAAGAAGGAGAGCGTGGAGCAGGACTTTCACGGCGACACCGCTCCGATGTCCGCGGAGGCGTTGAACAAGGTGGGCACCGCCTACAAAGTGTACTCCGCCATCTACCCCGCGCTCCGCGCCTGGACGATGCTCGACCGGCTGATCCCGTTCTCCGAGGGCTACATGGCGGTGGCCTGGGGCCGGAAGGCCGCCTGAGATGTGCGGCATCGTAGGCACGGTCGGACCGGGCCAGGTCGAGGAGGCCGAGGTGACGCGGATGTGCGATGCCATCCGGCACCGCGGCCCGGACGACTGGGGCACCTTCGTCGAAGGGGGCACGGCGCTCGGCATGCGTCGGCTGAGCATCATCGACCTCGAGGGCGGCCACCAGCCGATCGCCAACGAGGACGGAAGTGTAGTGGTGGTGTACAACGGCGAGATCTACAATCACGAGTCGCTGCGCCGCGAGCTCCAGAGCCGGGGCCATCAGTTCCGCACTCGCACCGACACCGAAATTCTCGTTCACCTGTACGAGGATGAGGGCGAGCGGATGCTGGCGCGCCTGCGCGGAATGTTCGCCCTGGCGATCTGGGACCGCACCCGGCGCCGCCTGCTGCTCGCGCGCGATCACTTCGGGCAGAAACCGCTGTTCTATACGGAGCGGGACGGCCGCCTGACGTTCGCCTCCGAGATCAAGGCGCTGCTCGCGCGAGATCCGAGTCTGGCGGTGCTCTCGCCCACCGCGCTCGACCAATATCTCACGCTTCGGTTCGTGCAGCCGCCCGACACATTCTTCGAGCGCATCCGGGCGTTGCCACCGGCCCACTTCATGGTGTGGCAGGCGGGGGAGCCGACTCGAATCGAGCGATACTGGGACCTGTCGTACGGCCCCAAGTGGACGTTCTCCGAGGCGGAAACGCTCGAGCGCATCGACGGGCTGCTCGCCGAGTCGGTAGCGCTGCACCTCACGAGCGACGTGCCGGTCGGCGCCTTCCTGAGCGGTGGCCTGGACTCGACGCTGATCGCGGCGTACGCCTCCCGGGTGCTCGGGCCCGAGCTCCGCACGTTCTCCATGGGCATTCCGTACCGCGACCTGAACGAGCTGCCTGCCGCCGCCGCGGTCGCGCGCAAGTACGGCACCCGCCACTTCGCGGAGGAAGTGACGCCAAGCGTGGGCGACGACCTCCCCCGCCTGATCAGCGCGCTCGACGAGCCGGCGGACCCGCTGTCGATCTGCCTGCTGCACCTGGCGCGCATGACCGCGCGCGAGGTCAAGGTGGTGCTCGGCGGCGATGGCGGCGACGAGCTGTTCGGGGGCTACGATCGCTACGCCGCGGGACGCTGGCTCGATGCCTATCGCGCGGTGCCCGAGGTGGTGCGGAATCTCGTCGCCAGCCAGGTGCTCCAGCGGCTGCCGGATCAGTTCACCTTCAAGAGCCTGACGCACAAGCTCCGCTGGGTCGACTTGATGGCACGAAAGACCGGCGGCGAGCGGTACGCCGAGAGCATGCAGTACTTCTGGTTCAACGAAGCGCGCCGGGCGGAGCTCTACACCCCGGAGTTCCGGGCCAGGCTGGCCGGCCGGCGTCCCGAGACATGCCTGCTCGAGCTGTACTCGGCGGGTAACGCCGACGAGCCCATGGATCGGATGATGTACGTGGACGTCATGTCCCGGCTCCCCGGTCAGTCGCTCATGATTCTCGACCGCGCCACGATGGCGTACAGCCTCGAGTCTCGCTCGCCGTTCCTCGATCCGCGCTTCGCGGAGTTCATGGCGCGAGTCCCCGTCACGCTCAAGGTCCGGAAGGGCCAGCTGCGCTACATGGAGCGCCGGCTCGGCGAGCGCTATCTGCCGCGTGAGGTGCTCGAGCGGAAGAAGCAGGGGTTCGCCTCGCCGCTCATGTACATCATGGACCAGGAAGTGCGCACGCTGGCGCCGGCGCTGCTGCTCCAAAGCGAGCTCGTCCGCGACGGCTACCTGGACGGCGCGGCCGTACGCCGAATGGTGGACGAGCATCTGGCCCGGCGGCGCGACCATGGCAACCGCATCTGGCTCTTGCTGAGCGCGGAGGTCTGGTACCGCCGGTACATCGGCGGCCGCTCGACGGCCGACCTGGAGGCGGAGTTGGACGAGTCGCGGGCCGGGGCCCCTCCGCTGGCGCGGACGGCCGGATGAGCCACGGCGTGGTGGACATGTCGCGCGACGCCCGCGCGGGCGGTGCCGTGGCGGGCGACCTGCTGCGCTCGGCATACGATTGGGAAAGCGCGCGGGAATCGATGACCCTCGGGGACGCCGTCCAGCGGTTCCGGGACGTGAACGGTTACGTGGGGTTGCCTGTGCCCGCGAAGCCGGCGTTTCTCAAGGTGTTCCGTCGATTGATCAACGGGCGGCGTCCGCCCGAAGAGATCTACCGGGTGCACGACGCCTCCCACGTGCTCACGGGAACGACGTTCACGCACGACGAGCCGCCCCTCGTGCTGCTGGCCGGCGAGGCGGTCGAGCAGGGGCTGTACTTCGCCTCGCGCGGGACGCCGCGGCTGGTTGGCTGGGTGCTGTTCTACGGCGGGGCGTTCGTGGAGTGCGCGCGCCGGATCGCGTCATTCCGACAGGTGTACCGCGGGATTCGGCTGGGCCTGTTCAACCGCGCGTACGACTATGCGCGCCGCACCCGACTGACCAACTTGTTCACCATCCCCGTGGATACGCTGTGGGACCTGCCCGTGGCCGAGGCGCGGCGCCGGCTGGGCATGCCGGCGGGCGGGCCGACGGCCGAGCTGTACACCGAGATTCGGCTTCCGGCGCCGGATGCGGAGGCGTTGCGCCGGGAATGGGAGGGATTCGGTATCACCCGGTGATGGCTGCTCAACGAGTTCGGCGGGCGTCCAGACTCGCGGGCCCAGCGCCGTTCGCGGCCAGAAACAGGAAGATGACCATGTAGAGCAGCGCCACCTCGCCGCCGTTCTGGATGGGCCAGGCGCCCTGTTGGAGGTGCGCCTGGAAGTAGGCGACGAGCATCTCGCCGGCCAGCAGGAAGGCCACCGGACGCGTGAAGAGCCCGAGCACCAGCAGCAACCCGCCGAAGCACTCGAGCATTCCGGCCAATCCCATCTGCGATACTAGCGGCGCCGCGGTGCCGGGTGTTTCACCGACCCCCCCGAACATGCCGAACAACTTCTGCAAGCCATGCTGCATGAAGAGCAGCCCCGCGGCGATTCGGAGCACGGCGTGCGTGGTCGGACCAAGCGAGGCGAGCGCAGCGCGGGCGGACGAGCGGTCGGCGAGCGTGGGGGTACCGAGGGAGCTGGACATGATACCGTCCTCTGAGTGCGCGGTGTGAGTGAGACTCGAACTCTAATGCCGGGGCCGCGCTCATGCGCGGGCTCCAGCCCGTGGCTTTCTGGACGTGCGGCGCGGCCGCCTGGAGCAGCTATGCACGATGAAGCAGGTGAGAGGGACCCATGCGCACTAGGAAGGGTGCATTGTCTGACGGGTTGTGCGATTGGGGAAGCTCGCCCTCACGGCGGATACGATCTCGATCGCCATCATTGAGATGTAGACAATGCGGTCAAGCTGGTATCCGGGGGTCATGGAGGCTGGGCTGGTAGCGGGCGGTTCTGGGGCAGTCTCGCGTTCGAGCTGGTCATCGCCGGGGCCGCGGCACTCCCGCTGAATCGGTGGCTGATTGCCCGTGGTCGAGGGCACGCGGTGGTCCACTCGTTTCACGGTTCCCGGCATCGGCATTGACAGCGCGACGCTCGTTGCTTCCAGCGGCGTGGGTGAGATTCGAACTCACGAAGGACTTGCGCCCTTGGCGGTTTTCAAGACCGCTGCCTTCAACCGCTCGGCCACCACGCCTGAAAGGACTTACGCGTTGCTACGCTTCGGTTGTCCGTGTTTTGTCCGTGTCATCCTCAAAATCATCCGAGCCGTCCACGAACACCGCTAGTCGCGCCATCGCCCGGTGCGCCATCTCCGGCCGGATGTGCGAGTAGCAGTCGGCCGTCAGGGCAATCGTGCTGTGGCCGAGCACGTCTTGCACGAATTTCAGCGGCTCGCCCGCCTCTAGCAGCAAGGTCGCGCACGTATGCCGGGCATCGTACAGCCGCATGGTCGGGACGCCGACCGCCGCCACCGCGCGGACCCACTGCTTCGACACCACGTCCGCCCGCAACGGCTTGCCTCGGTCATCCGCGAACACGAAATCATAGCCGGGCGCGGACCGTCCAGCCACCAACCGTTCCACCGTATGCCGATCCCGATGCGCCACGAGCGACGCGACGGCCTGCGGGACCAGCGGCACCGCCCGGCGGCTCTTGCCGGTCTTGGTGTCCTGCAAGGACCACCCGCCGCCCCGCTTCGGCCGGTAGAGCGTCCGTCGCACCCGCAACTGCGGCGTGATGGACGTCAGGTCGAGGTCACTCCACTTGAGCGCCAAGGTTTCGCTGGGTCGGAGCCCGGCGAAGACCTGCAC
>JACCSZ010000322.1 GCA_013812695.1 Gemmatimonadales bacterium
GCGCTCCTCCGCGGCGCGACCGCGGCGCTCGGCGGCGGCGTGCGGCGTGGCGGCGGTAGCGGCCGGCGGGACGCCCGCCGGGGAGGTGGGCCCGGAGTCGGCGTGGTCGCTGCAGCCGATGGATCCGGACAGGAGCGCGAACAGGGTGAGGTACGTTCGGCGGGACATGGTTCCTCCTTGGGTGGGTCGCTGGCGCTGACGGCCGCGCAGGGTCCGACGGCGAGCCCAACGTAGGAGGAGGCAGGTCAGCGCTTCGGATCGTCAATTCGCCGGAGGGAACGGAAAAGGGCGGCCGGCGGCCGCCCTGGAGATCTGCTGGCAGAGGTGGTGGTGCAGCGTCGTGATTCGATCCGGCCGCATCTGTCATCCCGAGCGGAGCGAGGGAGCCCCTCGCCGTCTCACCCCCGCAACGCCGCCCGCGCCGCGGACAGCGCGCGCTCCACCCCGTCCGGCGGCACGTCCAGGTGGGTAACCGCCCGAACGAGCGTCGGACCCAGCACGCTGAACCTGACGCCGGACCGCTCGGTCCGGCGGCCGAAGTCCTCGCCCGTCAGCCCGGTGCCCCGGACGTCGAAGATGACGATGTTGGTCTCGACCCGGTCCGCGTCCACGGCGATGCCCGGGAGCTCGGCTAACCCGCGCGCCAGGCGCCTGGCCTGCTCGTGATCGTCGGCCATCCGCTCCACGTGATGCTCGAGCGCGTAGATCCCCGCGGCCGCGATGATGCCGGCCTGCCGCATGGCGCCGCCCAGGCGCTGCTTGAACACCCACGCCTCCTCGACGAAGCCGCGCGTTCCCGCGAGCACCGCGCCCACCGGCGCGCCCAGTCCCTTGGTCAGGTCGATCCAGACGCTGTCCACCGGCGCCGCGAAGTCGGCCGCCGCAGTCCCCGAGGCGACGACCGCGTTCAGCAGTCGCGCGCCGTCCATGTGGCACACCAGCTCCGCGGCGTGGCCCGCCGCACAGACTTCCTGGACCTGCGCGAGCGGCCAGCACACGCCACCCACGACGTTGGCGGTCTGCTCGATCGACAGCGCCCGCGTTCGGGGCATGTAGTGCACCCGCGGCCGGATCGCCTGGCGCACCTGCTCGGCGGAGAACAGCCCGCGCGCGCCCGGCAACGGCCGCAGCAGCGCGCCGATCAACGCCGCCGGCCCCCCCGCCTCGTACAGCAGCGGATGCGCCGACTCGTGCAGGAGGATCTCGTCGCCGGCGCGGCAGTGGACCGCGAACGCGACCTGGTTGCACATGGTGCCCGACGGCAGGAACAGCGCGGCTTCTTTCCCGAGCAGCTCCGCCACCATCGCCTGCAGGCGGTTCACCGTCGGGTCCTCGCGGTTCTGCTCGTCTCCCGTCTCGGCCTCCGCCATGGCGCGGCGCATCGCGGGACCGGGGCGGGTGACGGTGTCGCTGAACAGATCCACGGCGATCGGGCTCACCCTACCACTCCATGAGCTCGAGCCGCCGGGCACTCAGGCGGAGCGGGATGACGGTGGCCGCCGCGCAGATCCCGACCACCAGCACGCCGGCCACCAGCAATTCCGGCGTCGCCTCGAGCTGCTCGCCGCGCTGCCAGGCACGGAGCTGCGCCGTGACCGGCAGGGCCTCGATCATGATGACCAGCGCCAGGAGACAGAGACTCGCCATCATGTACACGATCCCGCCGAAGCTCGTCGGAATCTGCGCCGCGTTCTCGGTGCCGAACTGCGGGTAGAAGACCCCGAAGGTCAGCGCCAGCGCGCTCGCGGCCATCGTGTACAGCACGATCGTCCCCAGGCTCACCCCCATCATGAACGGGCTGACCTTGAGCAGTCCATTGGTCAACGCGGTGATGCCGATCGCCAACGCCAGCAGCGGGATCGTACCCATCCAGTACTTGCTCCAGAGCATCGCGCGCGGGTCGAGCGGGCTGGAGCGAAGCAGCCACATCTGGCGGCCCTCGAGCGAGATGCCGGGGAAGATGAAGCGCGCCGCCACCGCGGACAGCACGAACCCCGCCAGCCCGAGGTTGAGGAACGAGATGATCGTGACCAGCGCGAACGGAATGCGCTCCCCCGAGTGGATCGGCAGCGACCTGATGTTGATGATGTAGATCAGCAGCAGCACCACCAGCAGGATCAGCTGGCTCCACTGGGTGTTATCGCGGAAGAACAGCCGGGCGTCCTTGAACAGGAACTCGCGCTTCTGCGGCGCCAGCCACGTCAACGCCCGGGCGGCCGGTCCGCGGAGCGGCCGCCGCACCTTCCGCACAGCTCCCTCCTGCGCCTTCGAGTACCCGAGATGGAAGAGCCGGCGGTGGATGGCGGCGCCCGCGGCGAGCGCCAACCCGCCGACCCCCCAGAGCTTGACGATCGGCCACGGGTCGGAGACCCGGGTGAGCCAGTTCATCAGCATGTCGGCCGACCACTGGCTCGGGAGCCACGGGCTGGTCGGCGCCTTGAGCACCGTCAGGTAGTCGATGAAGTTGCGGAAGCCCTCCGGCCGCGCCAACTGCTCCGGACGCATCAGGCGGAGCAGCACGACCAGCACCGCCACCGCCCCGATGCCCACGAGACCGAGCAGCTCGCGGGTGCGGCGCGCGGGAAAGACATTGACGAGGACGACGGTGAAGATCGTGCCCGCCACCGCGGGGAGCACGAGGTAGGGCACGATGGCCGCGATGGCGACGAACGGAAACAGTGGGCCGCCCGAGAACACGATGCCGTATGCCGTGAGAATCGGGAGCGCGAGCAGGCCGACCATCCACGACGAGTGCACGATGGTCTCGAACAGCTTCGAGAGATAGAGCCGAAACCAGCCGATCGGCGCGCCGACCAGCAGGTCGAGATCCTTCGCGAGGAAGAAGGTCGAAAGCGCCGTGATGACGTTCGACAGCAGCAGAATCGAGAGGAAGGCGAGGAGGATCACGCCGAGCATCTTGCCGGCAAGCAGGGTGCCCAGGTCCTGCACCCGCTGGATGTAGCTCAGGACGCGGTAGGCCACCCCGAAAACCGCCGTCCAGAACGCGACGCCCGTCAGGGCGAACACGGCGAACCTGGCCCGCGAGCCCGCGCGCTCCTGACGCACGCGTGCCAGCACGCCGCGCCATTTTGGCGTGAGGATGATCCAGAGGCTCGGCTGGACGCGCGCGCCGCCGCTCATGGGTCGAGCACGGCATCCAGCCGCGGCGTCTCGTGGCCTCCGGTCAGTTTGAGGAACAGGTCCTCGAGCCGCATGCCTTCCGAGGAGGTCTGCTGCCGGAGCTCCGCCATATTGCCCTGGGCCGCGATCTTGCCCCGGTAGACGATGGCGATCCGATCGCACATGACCTCCGCGATCTCCATCGTATGCGTGCTCATCAGCACGGTGCCGCCGCGGCTGGTGAACTCGCGGAACAGGTCCTTGAGCAGGCGCGCACTCTTGGGATCGAGCCCCACCATCGGCTCATCCACCACGATCACCTCGGGCCGGTGAACCAGCGCGCCCGCGATGATGAGCTTCTGCCGCATGCCGTGGCTGTACGACTCGGTCAGCTCGCCCTTCCATGGGGTCAGCTCGAACAGGGCCAGCAGCTCGTCGATCCGCCGCTCCACGACGGCGCCCTGCATGCCGTACAGCGCGGCAGCGAACCGCAGGAACTCGCCGCCGGTGAGTTTGTCGTAGACGAAGGGGCGGTCGGGGATGTACCCGAGGCGCGCCTTGGCTTCGAGCGGACGGGTTTGGATGTCGATGCCGCCCACGGTGACGGTGCCGCTGGTCGGCCTCAGGATACCGACGATCATCCGGATGGAAGTGCTCTTGCCCGCGCCGTTCGGACCGAGCAGGCCGAACAGCTCGCCGCGCGGCACCTCGAGATCGATCCCGTCCACCGCGGTGAACTTGCCGTACCGCTTGGTCAGCCCGGTCAACCGGATCACGTCACCCTCCGTACGATGGCATCCACCACGTCACATTCCGCCGCCGCTTCGACCACGATCGTCAGCTCCACCCCGTCGGCCCCCCGGGGCACGGTGTCCACCAGCAGGCGGACGGACTCGTCGACGGTGAGCTGCCCGCTCGCGACGCCGACCAGCGGCGCCGCCACCCGCGTGAGGCCCCAGTCACCCGCGCGCTGCCACGCGGAGACCAGCGCGCGGCGGATCGTGTCGCGCGTTCCCGGTCCCCGCTCGTCCGCGATCACGACGTGCAGCACGTATCCCGCGGCGAGCTCGCCGGCGCCCGTCACGACGGCGGCCCCGGCCTCGAGCGGTGTGGTCGTGCGACGCTCCGCGGCGAGCCGGTCGCCGCCGGCCGCATCCAACCGGACGGCGGTGTCGCCCACCGGCGCCAGCGCCCCATCCGCCGGCCGGAGCACCGCGTCCACCGCCTGCCGCGCCAGATCCCCCGCCACCACGCGGATCACCCGCCGGCAAGCTCCCGCGAACGCTGGTACATCTCACGGGCCTCGTCGGGATCGCCGAGTCGGTCGAGCACGCGGCCGAGGAGGTGGTACGCCTTGGCGTCGCG
Organism: Gemmatimonadales bacterium; assembly: GCA_013812695.1. Taxonomy (GTDB): domain Bacteria; phylum Gemmatimonadota; class Gemmatimonadetes; order Gemmatimonadales; family GWC2-71-9; genus CAVVWJ01. The sequence goes on from JACCSZ010000322.1 coordinate 4,486, forward strand.
CGGATCGAGCTGGACGGCGCGCTCCAGAGCGGTGCGCGCGCCGGCCAGATCGCCGGCCTGGTTGAGTGCGTCGCCGAGGTAGTAGCAGGTGCGCGCGTTATTCGGTTGGAACTCGAGCGACCGTTGCAGGTGGGTGGCGGCTTCCGCGACCAGCCCGCGCCGCCAGAGCAGTCGGCCCAGCTCGAGATGCGCCGGCGCATGCGAGGGGTGCAGCCGCAGCACGCGGCGCAGGTCGGCGTCCGCCTCGCCATAGCGCTGGAGCTGGCCGTAGATGCCGCCGCGGAGGACGAGGAACTCGGTCTGATCGGGCAACAGGCGGAGCGCGTCGCTGAGCACCGCCACGGCCGCCTCGCGTTCGTCGAGCCGAAGCAGCAACCGGGCCAGGTGAAGCCGGGCCTCGACCTGCTCCGGCTCCGCCGCCAGGAGCTCGCGATACACGGCCAATGCGTCGGTGGGCCTGGTTCCCGCCGCCAGCGTGTCGGCGCGCTCGAGCAGCCGTTCGCCGGCGCCGGGCGTGCGCGAAGAGAGCGTCGCCGCGCCCTGCGGATCGTTCGGAGAAGGTGTCATGGAGGCCGCTGAATCCTAATGCGGGCGCCGCGTACGGGGAGCCCGTTGACCCTCGGACCAGGCTTCGGGTAGCTTTCGGGGCTATGGCTCAGGAATACCTGGTGGTGCGCGGAGCGCGCGAGCACAACCTCAAGAACGTCTCCGTTTCCATCCCCCGCAATCGTCTCACCGTCATCACGGGGCTCTCCGGCTCCGGGAAGTCGTCACTCGCCTTCGACACGATCTACGCCGAAGGACAGCGGCGGTACGTCGAGTCGCTGAGCGCCTACGCGCGCCAGTTCCTCGGGCTGATGGAAAAGCCCGACGTGGATGCCATCGAGGGGCTCTCGCCGGCCATCTCGATCGAGCAGAAGACGACCGGCCAGAATCCACGATCGACGGTCGGCACGGTCACGGAGATCTACGACTACCTGCGCCTGCTGTGGGCTCGCGTCGGCGTCCCGCATTGCCCCAACGACGGCACGCCCGTCACCCGGCAGAGCGCCTCGCAGATCACGGACGCCGTCCTGGCCTGGCCGGAGGAAACCCGGCTCGAGATCCTCGCGCCGATCGTCCGGGGCCGGAAGGGCGAGTTCCGGGAGCTGCTCGACGACGTGCGAAAGCGCGGCTTCGTGCGGGTGCGGGTCGACGGCGAAACGTACGATCTGGGCGCGGTGCCGGCGCTCAACCGACGCCAGAACCACGACATCGCGGTGGTGGTGGACCGGCTGGTGGTGCGTCCGGACGATCGCTCGCGGCTCAACGATTCCATCGAGACGGCGCTCAAGACCGCGGACGGCATCGTCGAGGTCGCGCGTCACGGGCGGAGCGCGGACGAGCGGGAGTCGGTGGTGTTCTCGGAGCGCTTCGCGTGTCCGGTCTGCGGGTTGTCACTGCCCGAGCTGGAGCCGCGCCAGTTCTCGTTCAACTCGCCCTTCGGCGCCTGCCCGGACTGCCACGGCGTCGGCTCCCGGCGCGAGGTCAATGCCAACCTGGTGCTCGGCGATGCGAGCATCTCGATCCTGGAAGGCGTCATCCTCCCGTGGGGCGAGCCGACCGGGTATCTCCGGAAGGTGGTGCTCCCCACGCTCGGGAAGGCGTTCAAATTCGATCTCAACGCCCCGTGGGGCGAGCACAGCCCCGCGGCGCAACAGGCGCTGCTGCACGGCGCGCCCGGGCGCTTCAAGTTCCAGACGGACGGCGCGCGCGGCCGCGGGGAGTACGAGAGCGACTGGGAAGGCGTGCTCCGAAACGTCGAACGCCGCTACAAGGAGTCGACCAGCGACGCCGTCCGCACCGCGCTCGAGGAGTTCATGATCGAGCAGCCGTGCCAGACCTGCGGCGGCAAGCGCCTCAAGGCCGAGAGCCTGGCGGTCCTGGTGCACGGTCACGGCATCGGTGACGTGGTGGACCTGCCGGTCGAGCGCGCGATCGATTTCTTCGCGGGCATCCCGCTTCGTGACCACCGGGCCGGCGCAGGCGGCGCTACCAACGGGCGTCCCGGCAGCGTGGATGCCGATATCGCCGGTCCGATTCTCAAGGAAGTGGTGGACCGGCTCAGCTTTCTCCGGGATGTGGGCCTGGATTATCTCACGCTGGGGCGGGGCGCCACCTCGCTCTCGGGCGGCGAGACGCAGCGCATCCGGCTGGCCACGCAGATCGGCTCGCGCCTCGTGGGCGTGCTCTACATCCTGGACGAGCCGAGCATCGGATTGCATCAGCGTGACAACGAGCGGCTGCTCGCCACGCTCCGCGGCCTGCGCGATCTCGGCAACACGGTCATCGTGGTCGAGCACGATGCGGATACCATCGATGCCGCCGACCACGTGATCGACCTGGGCCCCCGCGCCGGGCGATTCGGCGGCGAGGTCATCGCCGAAGGGACCGTTCAGGATGTGCGGGAGCATCCGGAGTCGCTGACGGGCCGCTATCTGCGCGGCGAGCTTCGCGTGCCCATCCCCGGCGGCCGGCGCGAAGCGCCCGCCAAACACCGGCTCCGCATCGTCGGCGCGCGCGCGAACAACCTCCAGAACCTGACGGTGGACATCCCCCTCGGCGTGTTTACGGCCATCACGGGGGTGTCGGGCTCGGGCAAGTCGTCGCTCGTGACGGACATCCTCTACCTAGCGCTCGCCCGCCATTTCTACCGGGCCAAGGTGGTCCCGGGCCCGCACAAGGCGATCGAGGGCCTGGACCGGATCGACAAGGTCATCGACATCGACCAGAGCCCGATCGGTCGGACGCCACGGTCGAATCCGGCCACCTACACCGGCCTCTTCACCCCCATCCGCGAGCTGTTCACCCAGCTCCCCGACGCCAAGATGCGCGGGTACGGACCCGGCCGGTTCTCGTTCAACGTAAAGGGCGGCCGGTGCGAGGCGTGCCAGGGCGACGGCCTGGTCAAGATCGAGATGCACTTCCTGCCCGACGTCTACGTGCCATGCGAGGTCTGCAAAGGCCGGCGGTACAATCGCGAGACGCTCGAAGTGCGCTACAAGGGGCGCAGCATCGCGGACGTGCTGGACCTGACGGTGGCCGATGCCATGGACTTCTTCAGCAACCAGCGGCGCATCGCGGAGAAGCTCGAGCTGTTGAACGACGTGGGGCTCGGCTACATCCATCTCGGACAGGCGGCCACTACGCTGAGCGGCGGCGAGGCGCAGCGCGTCAAGCTGGCCACGGAGCTGGCCAAGCGCGACACCGGCCGCACGCTCTACATCCTCGACGAGCCGACGACCGGCCTGCACTTCGAGGACGTGCGACTGCTGCTGGAGGTCCTCCACCGGCTGGTGGACAAAGGCAACAGCGTAGTCGTCATCGAGCACAATCTCGACGTGATCAAGACCGCGGACTGGATCATCGATCTCGGCCCGGAAGGTGGCGAACTGGGCGGGCGAGTAGTGGCGACGGGGACGCCCGAGGAGGTGGCGGTGGTAGAGACGAGCCACACGGGACGGTTCCTGCGGAGGGTGCTGGAGCGCTAGCGTGCGGCGGTGGTGACCAGTCGAGCGGGCCGGCCCCCAGGCGGAACGTGAAAGAGCGGCAACGCCTTGAAACCTGGGCGGGCCCGCCGCCGAAGTGTTGCTCTGTGTCCCTTGGGCTGGGCGGGTATACTCAGCAGCAGTGATAGCCCCGGCTCCGCCGCGCCCCAACCAAACGCCAACGCCATACCGGGATAACTCGTGATCCGCCACCACGTCGTCGCCCTGTTGTCCATCGCGGTGCTGGCCGTTCCACAGGTCTCGTCGGCCCAGCAAGCCGATTCCAGCCTCCTCACGCTGGCCCGGATCTACGGCTCCGGCGAGTTTGCCGCCCAGCCATTCGGACCCTCCCGCTGGCTCGGCCACGGCGCCGCCTACACCACGCTCGAGCCGGGGCAGGGCGGCCGGGGACAGGATATCGTCCGGTACGACGTCGAGACCGGTCGACGCGAGACGCTCGTGGCCTCGCGCGCGCTGACACCCAAGGGCGCCGAATCGCCGCTGCAGGTGGAGGACTACGCCTGGTCGCCCGACCAGCGCATGCTGCTGGTGTTCACGAACACCCAGCCGGTGTGGCGGCTCAACACGCGCGGAGACTACTGGGTGCTCGACCGCAGCAGCGGCGTCATCCGCCAGCTCGGCGGACGCGAGGCGAAGCCGTCCACGCTCATGTTCGCCAAGTTTTCTCCTGACGGCGGGCGCGTCGCATACGTCCGGAAGAACAATCTCTACGTCGAGGACCTCACCTCCGGCGCCATCACGGCGCTCACCACCGACGGCTCGCGCACGCTGATCAACGGCACCTTCGACTGGGTGTACGAAGAAGAGCTCATGAACTACTACGCCGACGGCTGGCGCTGGAGTCCGGACGGCCGGAGCATCGCCTACTGGCAGCTGAACGCGGACCGCGTCAAAAGCTTCAACCTCATCAACAACACCGACTCGGTCTATTCCCAAGTCACCCCGGTGCAGTACCCCAAGGTCGGCGAGGCGAACTCCGCGGCCCGGGTCGGCATCGTGCCGGCGGCCGGCGGCGCGACCCGCTGGCTCGAGATCGCCGGCGATCCGCGCGAGCACTACATCCCGCGCATGGATTGGGCGGCGAATTCCACCGAGATCCTCTTGCAGCGACTCAACCGGGTCCAGAACGCCAACGAGGTGATGCTCGGCGACGCCCGTACCGGCGCCGTCCGCACGGTGCTCGTCGAGCGGGACTCGACCTGGGTGGATCTGGTCAACGAAGTAGTCTGGCTGAACGGCGGCAAGCAGTTCACCTGGGTGAGCGAGCGCGATGGGTGGAACCATGTCTATGTGGTCTCGCGCGACGGCAAGACCGTCCGGCTGGTGACCCAAGGCGCCTACGATGTGCTGGAAATCGAAGGGATCGACGACAAAGGTGGCTGGCTCTACTACATCGCCTCTCCGGACAACCCGGCGCAGAAATACCTCTTCCGAAGCCGCCTCGACGGCACCGGCCGGCCCGAACGGATCAGCCCCCGGAACGAACCCGGTACCCACGCCTACGACCGCTCTCCCGACTACAAGCACGCCATCGAGACCTATTCGAGCCTCGGGAACCCGCCGGTCGTGCGGCTGGTACGGCTCCCGCGCCACCAGGTGGTCCGCACGCTGGTGGACAACGAGCCGCTGCGTGCGCGCGTCGGGCGGCTCCGTCGCGGGACCGCCGAGTGGCTGTCGATTCCGGCGGAGGACGGCACCAGGATGCCGGGCGTGCTGCTCAAGCCGGCCGACTTCGACTCCACGCGCAAGCATCCGCTGCTCTTTTTCGTGTACGGCGGCCCCGGCAATGCGGAAGTCGAGGACCAGTGGGGCGGATACTATCTCTGGCACACGATGTTGACCCAGAAAGGCTATCTCGTCGCCATCGTGGACAATCGTGGAACGCCCGCGCCGCTGGGCCGCGCGTGGCGGAAGGCGATCTACGGACAGTTGGGTGTGCTCGAGACCCGAGACCAGGCCGCCGCCGCCCGCGCGCTGGTGCGGCGCCCGTACGTGGACGCCGGCCGCGTGGGCATCTGGGGCTGGAGCTACGGCGCATTCATGACCCTGAACACGCTGTTCCAGCATCCCGACCTGTACCGGACCGGCGTCGCGGTCTCGCCCGTCACGCATTGGTCCCTGTACGACAACGTGTATACCGAGCGCTTCAACGGCCTCATCTCCGACAACCGCGACGGCTACGATCGCGGATCTCCGATCAGCCACGTGAACGGCTTCAAAGGCAACCTGCTGCTGGTGCACGGCGGCGGGGATGACAACGTGCACTACCAGAACAGTGAACTGCTCATCAACGCCCTGGTCGGAGCCAACAAGCCGTTTCAGATGATGGAGTACCCCAACCGAACCCACTGTATCTGCCAAGGGAAGAGCACGACGCTCCACCTGTTCTCGCTCATCACCGACTACCTCGACGAGCATCTGCTCGCCCCGGTTCCCGCCCCGCAGGAGCGCGCCGCCGCAACCCAGTGATCGCGCGGCGGACCGCGTTGCGGCTTCGCCCTCGCTCGGCCTAGATTAGGGGTCCTACCTGCAGGGGGCCCCATGACCTACGAAGACATCGTCTCGCTGCTGGGCTATGCCGGCGGGCACGAGCAGGCGGTCCGGATCACCACGACGGATCGGACCGAGGTCGTCGGCATACCGACGAGCGTCGACACGCACATCACCTCCTACGAGGTGTATCTCCGTCCGGCCGGCCGCGACGATACCGAGATCGCGGTGTCGCTTGGCGCGATCGAGGCCGTGGAGCTGCTCTGACCCTGGCGCCCTTCTCCCAAGGTGTTGCTCGCTGAAACATTGTCGGCCTTGCGACGTAAGGCCCGCACTGAAGACCCGAGGCCGGAGATCCGAGGGATGGATATGGAAGGCGTACTGGCGATCACGTTCATATTCGGCGGCGGAACCCTGTTCCTGCTCTCCGTCAGCCCGGTCGGCAAGGCGCTGGCGGAGCGGATCAGGAGTCAAGGTGGCCGTTCGACACCCGATCCCGAGCTCCTGGCCGAAGTCGACGCCTTGCGCGCCGAAGTGTCGGAGCTGCACGAGCGGGTCGATTTCACGGAGCGCCTGCTGGCACAGCGGCAAGAGCCAGGGCAGATCGGCGCCGGCGAGTGAGCCCCGATCATGTCCTCGTTGCCATTGCGATCATCACACCGGTCTGGGCTGTCGCACGGATCCTCGGTGGCCCGCTGGGTGATGCGCTGGCCCGGAGGATCGGAGGCACGGCCCAGGCGGGAGCGGTCCAGGCCGCCGAGTTGGTCGACCTCCGCGCGCGCCTGGCGGAGCTCGAGGAGCGGGTGGATTTCACCGAGCGCGTCCTGCTGAAGGAGCGGGAGCTGGGGGAACTGAAACAAGGAGGGCAGCCATGATGCTGCTTCAGGCCATTCCACCGGTTCCGCCGAGGCCCCCGTCCGAGATGTTCGATCCCAATCTGGTTCTCACGACCGGGGAGGCCCCGGCGGTCGTAATGATCGTGGTGGCGGTCATGATTGCCCTCACCGTCGTGCTCTGGCCGCTCGCCCGGGCGTTGGCGCGGAGGCTGGAGGGGCGGGGCGCTGCGGACCCGGCGCTCCGCGCCGAAGTCGAGCAGCTCCAGCATCGCCTGGGTGAGGTCGACGCGATGCAGGGACGGCTCGCCGAGTTGGAGGAACGGCTCGACTTCACCGAGCGGCTCCTGGCGCAATCCCGGGAGCCCGACCGGCTGCAAAGCTAGGAGGAGCGGATGCAGGTGGGCACGCACGACATGACGGCGGCGGCGGATCGCCGCGGCTGGTTGGCGGGCCCGGAGGAGCGGTTACATTTGGCCGAGCGTCTCCCGGGCGAGATGCGCGTCGGCGACCAGCGGTCCAAGGGGGCGTATCGATGATCACCCGCGAGGATATTCAATCGTTCCTGGACCGGCTGGACAGCGGCAGCCTGACAGTCGCGGAGATCGAGCCCAACCTGTGGCTCGCCCGGACCCCCGACGATGCGGAGGCCGTGGTGCACTTCGCGCCACCCGTCGTGATCCTGCGCGTGCGGGTCATGGAACTGCCGGCCAGCGAACCGCGCCGGGCGGAGTTGTTTCGCCAGCTCCTCGAGTACAACGCTCGCGACCTGGTGCACGGCTCGTACGGCCTCGAGGGCGACCACGTCGTGCTGACCGACACGCTCGAGCTGGAGAACCTCGACTTCAGCGAGTTCGAGGCGAGTTTCGACTCGATCACGCTGGCCGTGGCCTCGCATCTCGCCGCGCTCGCTCCGTACCGGGAAAGGTGAAGCGACATGGGACTCTTTGACCGTCTCTCGACCATGCTCCGGTCGAACATCAACGACCTGATCTCGCGGGCCGAGAATCCGGAGAAGATGCTCAACCAGCTGATCGTCGACATGAAGACGCAGCTGGCCAAGGCCAAGCAGCAGGTGGCCTCGGCGATCGCGGACGAGAAAAAGCTCCAGGCCGACGCCGAGACCATGAAGAAGCAGGCGGAAGACTGGGAGCGCCGCGCGATGCTTGCCGTGCAGGAAGGCCGGGACGACATGGCCAAGCAGGCGCTGGGACGGTACAACGAGCAGCTGCAGGGCGCGCAGCAGCTGCACGAGACCTGGCTCAAGCACAAGGCCGAGACCGACGCGCTCAAGCTCTCGCTCCGGCAGCTCAACGACAAGATCGAAGAGGCCAAGCGGAAGAAGAACATCCTGGTGGCGCGCGCCAAGCGGGCCGAGGCACAACAGCGCATTCAGGAGACGATGTCGGGCCTGTCCGACAAGAGCGCCTTCGAGTCGTTCGAGCGGATGGCCGAGAAGATCGAGTCCACGGAGCGCAAGGCCATCGCGGCGGCCGAGCTGAACGAGGAGGTCTCGGGCGACCGGCTCGCGCGGCAGTTCGAGGCGCTCGAGTACAAGGGGAGCTCGGACCAGCAGCTGATCGAGCTCAAGTCCCGGATGGGAATGGTCGGACCGGGGCAGGCCCAGGCGGTGCGGCAACTCAACAAGGGCGCGGGCGACGTCCACGATGCGGAGCTCGTGGAAGACGGAGACGAAGGGTCCACCCGCTGATGCCGCTGTCCGACCGGCGGAACTTTTCCATCGGGCGGCTGCTGCTGGTCGTCGCGCTGGTGGCACTGGCCATCAAGACGATCGGCGTGCTGCTGGTCGTCTTCCTCGCCATCATCCTCGGCATCTACCTCGACGCGCTGGCCGATCTGCTCGAGCGTCGGCTCGGCATGCCGCACCCTTTGGGGCTCACGCTGGGAGTCGCCGCGACCCTCGGCGCCCTGGTGGGCACGGTGCTGCTCATCGCGCCGCCCGTCACCGAACAGGTGCAGGACCTGTTGACCAATCTGCCGCGCTATCTCGCCAGCCTCGATGCCAACATCAACAACCTGATCCGGAGCATTCCCGTCCTGCGGCGGGGCGCCGCGCCCGGGGCCGAGTCGCAGCCGGGCCTGCTGGCCACGGCCCTGGGCGAGATCCTGGGGTTTCTGCGCGGGGCGGCGGTGCCGTATCTCACGGGGAGCGTCGAGCTCATCATCGAGGGCATCAGCGTCCTGGTCATGGCAATCTTCATGGCGCGTCACCCGGCGATCTACGTCGACGGAGCGGTGGCGCTGGTGCCGCCCTCGCGCCGCACGCTGGGGCGCGCCATTCTGGGCGACTTGAACCTCACCATCCGCGCCTGGGTGCTGGGGCAGATCATCGCCATGGTGCTGCTGGCCGCGCTGACCACGCTCGGGCTCTGGGCGCTCGGCATACCGTATTTCCTCGCCTTCGGCGTCTTCGCCGGGGTGGCCGCCATCGTCCCGTTCTTCGGCGTGCTGCTGTCCACGCTTGTGCCGGCGCTCTTCGCGCTCGGCGCGTTCGGCCTGACCAAGGCGCTGCTCGTCGCCGCGCTCGGGGTCGTGGTGCACATCATCGAGGCCAACTTCGTGGCGCCGGTCGTCATGGAGCGGCAGGTAAACCTCCCACCGGTGGTCACGATCGCCGGCGTGCTGCTCATCGGCAAGCTGTTCGGACTGGCCGGGCTCATCATCGCGGTGCCCATCCTGGCGCTGGTGATGATCCTGGTCCGGCACATTCTGCTCGGCGAGGTCTACGGCGATCCAGTCAGCGCGGCCAAGCCTTCGGGTACGGTGCCGTCCGACGTCGAACCCACCATCGAACCCTCGCACGCCTGAGCGCATGACCGCTCCCCGGTTTCTCATCGTCGCCGACGGCGACTTCGAGGCCATGACGTCCAAGACGGCCAATTCCGTCATCCGCTTCCTGCCCGACCGCACCGTCGGCGTCCTGGATCGCCAAAAGGCCGGCCGCACCGCGCAGGACGTGCTGGGCTTCGGCGGCGCGCTGCCGGTGGTCGGCTCCATGCGCGAAGGACTGGCGCTGGGCCCGACGGCCGTGCTGATCGGCATCGCGCCGCAGGGCGGACGGATGCCGGGCGAGTGGCGCGCCTGGCTGGCCGAGGCGCTCGATCACGGCTGCGATCTCTGGAGCGGCCTGCACACCTTTCTCGGCGACGATCCACTGCTCGCCGAAAAAGCGCGCACGATGGGGCGGAAGATCTTCGACCTCCGGCGGCCGCCGGCGGACCTCCCGATCGCCTCGGGACTGGCCAAGTCGGTCGAGCCGCTCGTCGTGCTCACGGTGGGCACCGACTGCAATGTCGGCAAGATGACGGCGCAGCTGCGACTCACCCGCCGCCTCAACGACCGCGGCGTTCGCACCCGCTTCGTGGCCACCGGGCAGACCGGCATCATGATCGAGGGATGGGGCATCGCGGTGGACGCGGTCGTGGCCGACTTCATTGCCGGCGCGGCGGAGCGGCTCGTGCTGGAAGGCGCCGTGGGCGCGGACGTCGTGCTGGTGGAAGGCCAGGGGAGCATCAATCACCCCGGCTACTCGGGCGTCACGCTCGGGCTGCTGCACGGCGCCTGTCCGGACGCGCTCATCCTCTGTCACCAGAGCACCCGCGAGTACATCGGCGACTACCGCCAGGCCGCCTGGCTTCGGATCCCGCCGCTCACCGAATACGTCCGCCTGTACGAAACGATCGGCGCCGCGGTGCATCCGATGAAGGTCGTCGGCATCTCGCTCAACACCTACGACCTGCCCGAGGACTTGGCCCGGCGCGCCTGCGAGGTGGCGGCACGCGAGACCGGACTTCCCGCGACCGATCCGGTGCGGTTCGATCCGGACCCCCTCGTCGATGCGGTGCTGAGCGCACGCACCCGCCGCGACCGGGCGCGACGCGCGGGCTGAGATGCCCGCGGCGTGGGAGGAGCGGGTCGGGCGCTGGGTCGAAGCGGGATTGCTCGAGCCTGCGGCGGTCGAACGAATTCGGACCTGGGAAACCGCTCGGGCACGACGCGGCCCGGGATGGCCGGAGCGACTCGCCCTCGCCCTCGGCGGCATGATCGTCTGTGCCGGCGTGTTCCTATTCGTCGCCGCGCACTGGGACGCGCTCGCGCCCGGTACCCGCTTCGGCTTCTGGTAGGCACCGCGGCCGCGTTCCACCTCGCGGGGACCTTCGCGGCGGACCGCGCGCGCGCGTTGGCCACACGCTGCACGCCTGCGGCACTGCCGCGCTCGGTGGCGGCATCTTCCTCGCTGGCCAGATCTTTCATCTCTCCGAGCACTGGCCGAGCTGTGTCCTGCTCTGGTCGCTGGGCGCCTGGGCCGGCTGGGCTCTGCTTCGCGACTGGCCTCACGCATTCTTCGCCGCGGTGCTCACGCCGGCGTGGCTGGTGGGCGAATGGATGGTGGCCGCTACGTCGCGCGCCGGCGGAGCGGTGCTCGCCACGGAAGTGCTGGTGACCGCGCTCGCCTACTTGAGCGCCGTGCCCGACCCCCGCGGCATATCATCCGCGCCGCGCACCACGCTGGCATGGATCGGCGGGATCGCGCTCGTTCCCGCCGCGCTGGCCCTGGTCGCCGCCCATGGCGATTCCTACCTACCGGGAGATCTCGACCGTGTCCTGTCGGTCGCTGGATGGGTCGGCGCCATCGGCCTGCCAGTGGCGCTGGCCTGGTGGCTTCGCAGCGGGCTCTCGTTGCCGCTGCTCTCGCTGGCGGCATGGACGGTGGCGGGACCGTTCTTCGCAGGCCGCCGGGGCGCCTATCCGTTTCTCTGGGCCGGAGTGTTGAGCTTGGGCCTGGTCACGTGGGGCCTCCTCGAGCGCCGGTCGGAGCGCATCAACCTCGGCGTTGCCGGGTTCGGCATTACCGTGCTCTCCTTCTACTTCTCCAGCCTGATGGACAGGCTCGGCCGGTCGGCCAGCCTCGTGGGGCTCGGGCTGCTCTTTCTAGGAGGTGGGTGGGCGATGGAGCAGGGACGCCGCCGCCTGGTTGCGCGGGTTGCCGGGGGCAGCCGGTGACACGGCGGCAGGCGGGGCTCCTGCTCACGGCCTTGCACGTGGCGATGCTCGGGACCCTTGGGCTCAAGCTGGTGGCCGACCGTGCACGGCTGCCGCGCGCCTGGGCGCGGACCCAGCCGTACGATCCGTCGACGCCATTGCGCGGAAGGTACGTGAAGCTGGCGCTCGAGATCCCGCTGACGACGGGTGGTTCGGCTCGAGGCGGAGTCGGCGATCGAGGCGGCGCCTCCGCGCGGTGGATGGAAAGTTCGTGGGCGAGGTCGACAACACGGTGAAATCGCCGCGCGTCGCGTCGCGGCCGGAGGAGTCGGCAGGGACCGCTCGGCTGGCTGAGCCCCTGGCGTTCTTCATTCCGGAGCATGTGCCCGACCCATCGATTCGGCCGGCGGGCGAAGAGTTGTGGGCCGAGGTCACGATCCCCGGCTCCGGGCCACCGCGCCCGATCAGGTTGGGTGTGATGAGGCAGGGGAAGCTCACGCCGCTCCATCTTCGATGAGGGGATGACGGCGCCACGCGGCTGCAATCGGCGAATTCGCTACCATCAGGCCGGAAACGATGGTCCGTGCCGCCGCCGCCCAGGCGACCGTGTCTCATGCTTCCCGGCGCCCCTTCCCGCCTCCCGACTTCCTTCCCGCTCCGCCGCGCGCTGGACTTCGCACACCCCGGGGAACCTCTGGGCGCTTGGGTGCGCATGGGCCGGTGGCCACTTCACCTGCGCGCCGGCGGACGCGCCCTCCTCGCCAGCGCCGACCTCGGCTATCTCCTGCGTGCTGCGGACGCGTGCTCGTTCGCGGGAGCGCGGGTCCGACGGTCATGGCCGCCGAGCGGCTCATCGCCTGGCGCACGCTTCAGATCGTGGTCGGTGCTCCGTATTTGCCGCAGGTGCAGGAGCTCCGGCGTATCTATCCAGGGCTCCGCGTGGCCGATGGCCGCATCGCGCTGCCGCTTGGCCTGGACGGCGCGGAGCCCGCGCTCGCGGCCTGCGCCGCCGCGCGGCTGCCGGTGGCCGCCACCTGGATCGAGTATCGGGACGCCGGTTCCGGTTGACTCGCGGCTCCCGGGGTCTCTAGGTTAGGGCTCGCCTTATCCCAGGCCCATGCTCGCGCTCAACTCGCCCCGCTCATGACCTTCGGTGAAGCGCTCCGACGTCTCGGCGCCATTCTGCGCATTGACGGCGATGAGCTGGTCCGGGGCGGGGCGCGCGTGCTCGGCATCTGGTTCCTCGCGTGGCTGGCGTATAGAGTCGTGCGGCTGGCCGCCAGGCGTATCGAGCTCGCCGTGGACGATGGCGACGACTCGGTCACCACCCTCCGCGAGCGCCGGGGGCAGACCATCGCTCAGTTGCTCCGGAGCGTCGGGCGCGTTGCGGTCATGGTCATCGGGCTCCTGCTCACCTTCAACGTCTTCATCGACATTGGACCGATTCTCGCCGGCGCGGGCATTCTGGGCCTGGCGGTGTCGTTCGGGGCGCAGAGCCTGGTCAAGGACGTGATCTCCGGGTTCTTCATCCTGTTCGAGAACCAGTTCGCCATCGGCGACATCATCGAGGTCGCCGGGAAGAGCGGCCTGGTGGAGAAGATGACCCTCCGCGTCGTCCAGCTCAGGGACGCCGAAGGCATCATGCACGTCGTGCCGAACAGCGAGATCAAGGTCGTGAGCAACAAGACCCGCGGCTGGTCGCGCGCCATCGTGGACGTGGGCGTGCCGTACGCCGAGAACGTGGACCGTGCGCTCGAGGTGCTCCGCGATGAGGCGGCCCAGTTTTCCACGGACGCGGCGTGGGGCTCACAACTCGACGGCCCGATCGAGGTATTGGGTGTCGAGTCGCTGAGCGACAGCGCCGTAGTGCTCCGGACCATGCTCCGGACCCAGCCGGGCTCACAGTGGAACGTCGCCCGCGAGTTCCGCCGCCGCATCAAGAACCGGTTCGACACCGAGAGCCTCGAAATTCCGTTCCCGCAGCGTCGGGTGCACGTCCGCGTCGAGGGCGGGCCCGGCACTGATCCCATCGCTCACGCCGCAGCCGCGGCCGCCGGCGGATGAGCCTGCGCCTTCACAAC
>JACCSZ010000362.1 GCA_013812695.1 Gemmatimonadales bacterium
CGGCGGCGTCGCGCGCTCCATCGTCGATCGCTCGGGCGAGTGCTTGGGAGAGAGAGCTCATCGTGTACGTGAGCGAGGGTCAGCGTCAGGGAACGCCGGACGCGCTTGGTATGGGGATCAGAGCCGGCGATGGGTGCGCGTTTGATGGTACCTCGGGCGCAGCACTCAGGCCAGGCCGGAATCGCCTGGGTGATGTGGCAATTCGACAGACCAAGAGATCCCTCTCACCGAATCGCCCGGCGGGAATGACCAGCACCGCCTTGAAGGTGCCGGCCCAGCGCACCAGTATTTGGGGATGCCATCGGTGCTCGACCTCGAGTTGACGCGGCTCCGCGCCATGACCGCCACGGAAAAGCTGGCAACCATGCACGCGCTCTGGCTTCAGGCGTGGTCCCTCACGTCGGCCAGGGTCCGGGCCCGCCACCCCGAGTGGACCCCCGAGCAGGTCGAGGCGGAGATTCGGCTGATCTTCCACCGCGATTCGTGAGACCCGATGCGAGTCTGATCTCGCTCTTCGTCAGGCCTCTCAACCAGCTTCGCATTCCCTACATGGTCACGGACGGCGTGGCGTCCGTCGTCTACGGCGAGCCGCGGTTCACCCGTGACATCGACTTGGTCATCGCGCTCCGACCGAGCGACGCCCGTCGGTTCGCCGACGCCTGGCCCGCCGGGGAGTTCTACATTCCGCCGGTGGAGGTCATCGAGGAGGAGAGCGGGCGCACCGCCCACGGTCACTTCAACCTCTTACACCACCAGACGGCGATGCGGGCGGATGTCTACCTGCCAGGCAGCGACGCGCTGAATGTCTGGGCGTTCGCGCACACGGTCACGCGGCGGGTCGCCAGCGACGAGGTTCTGCTGGCGCCGTAACGGCGAACTGGCTCCCGGCGCCGGCCCCGGCCATATTGCATCGCCCCATCCACATATCCCGTTCGAAAGCCGAGCCGTGACCCGCATGGCGCAGCCAGTCGTCGCGTGACCGGTCCCGTTGCCCGCCTCACGTCGGCCCTGGCCGACCGCTACCGCCTCGACCGCGAGGTCGGCCAGGGCGGCATGGCGACCGTCTACCTCGCCGAAGACCTCAAGCACGGCCGCAAGGTCGCCATCAAGGTCCTGCATCCCGAGCTGTCCGCCGTCATCGGCGGCGAGCGCTTCCTGGCCGAGATCAAGGTCACCGCCAACCTGCAGCATCCGCACATTCTGGGATTGATCGACTCGGGCGAGGCCGACGGCCTGCTCTACTATGTGATGCCGTACGTCGCCGGGGAATCGCTGCGCGCCCGCCTGCTGCGCGAGCGGCAGCTCCCGGTGGACGAGGCGCTGCGGCTGGTCCGGGAAGTGGCGTCCGCACTCGACTACGCCCACCGCCAGGGCGTCGTGCACCGCGACATCAAGCCGGAGAACACGCTGCTGCACGACGGGGCCGCCCTGGTGGCCGACTTCGGCATCGCCCTCGCCGTGCAGCAGGCCGGCGGCAGCCGCATGACCCAGACCGGCATGTCGCTCGGCACGCCGGCCTACATGTCGCCCGAGCAGGCGATGGGCGACCGGGAGGTCGGGCCGCGGAGCGACGTGTACGCGCTCGGGGCCATGGCCTACGAGATGCTGGCGGGCGAGCCGCCGTTCACCGGCCCGAGCTCGCAGGCGATCGTCGCCAAGGTGCTCACCGAGCAGCCGCCCCCGCTCCGGCCCAAGCGTCCGACCGTGCCGCCATCCGCGGAAGCGGCGATCCTGACGGCGCTTCAGAAGCTGCCCGCGGACCGATGGGGCACCGCGAAGGAGTTCAGCGACGCGCTTGGCGGCACCGGACAGCATCACGCGCCGAGCGCCCCCACCGTTGCGCTCAAGGCCGCGGTTGCCGGTGCTCCGGGACGCGCCAGATCGGCGGCGCTGTGGCTGGGCTGGGCGGTGGCCGGGGTCGCCGCCGCACTCGCCGGCTGGGCCCTGCTCCGTCCCCGCCCTCAGCTTCCCCCGTCACGACTCGCGATCCTGGCGCCCGGGCTGGGCGGAAGCGGTGCCAGCTCGTCGCAACGGCACCTCACCTTTCTGCCCGACGGCGACGGGCTGGTGTACTCGATCGTCGGTGCCGAGGGGACCCTGCGCCTCGTCCGCCAGTCGCTCGAGGACGACGCTCCGACCCCGATTCCGGGGGCGTTCAGCATGAGCAGTCCGGCCATTTCGCCGGATGGCCGCTGGTTGGTTGGGACGCTCGGCGTGCAGAGCCAGATCCTCCGCCTGCCGATGGAGGGTGGTGCCCCCGAGCTGGTGATCCCGACGCTGACCACGTCGGACGAGGCGGCCTGGGCTCCCGACGGCAGCCTCTGGCTCACCCATCCCAGCGGCGGGGTCGCGCAGGTCGTGGGCGACTCGCTCGTCATGCGGGTCCCGGGAAACCAGCACCGGTTGCAGCAGATCCTCCCGGACGGCCGCACCGCGCTCGTCGTCCGGTCCCGCGTCGGCAACCTCACCGGGCCGGTGTTGGTGGTGGATCTCGAGAGCGGCGCCGAGACGCCGCTGTTCGGGACCCCGGTCGTCGAGGCGCGGGTGACCAGCGGCTTCCTGGTGTTCGTGGGGCAGGGCGGAAACCTGCAGGCCGCGCCGATCGACCGCGCCGGCCGCCGGATCACCGGGCCGGCGGTCACGGTGGCCACCAACGTGGCCGTCACCGGAACCGGCGTGGCCCAGTTCGCCGTGGCGTCCAACGGCAACGTGGCCTACATCCCGGAGGAGCCGGCGTCGCTCGTGTTCATGGATCGCGCCGGCGCGAGCCGCCTCGCCACCGCGGAACGGCGCAATTTCCACCATCCGATGTTCTCCCCCGACGCACGGCGGCTCTCGCTGGACTTCAACTCCATCGAGGGCCGGAACGTCTGGATCCTCGGGCTGGCGGAGGGCACGCTCTCGCGGGCCACCTTCGACCGCGACGGGCACGACGCGACCTGGACGCCCGACGGACGCTTCATCACCTACATCGCGCCCCGGGTCCGGCCCGAGGGGCTGACGCTGGTCCTGCTGCGGAAACCGCCGGGCAGCGCCGAGCCGCCGGACACGCTGCTGGCATCCGGCTCCCTCTCCTACACCGGGGTGTGGCTGCGGGACGGCAGCGGTATCGTCACCACCGGCGTCAACCTGCGCCGCGACCCCGGCCGTCCCGACTCGGTCCAGCGGGACACGCGGACCGACGCCGGCATCATCCGGAACGGCGGCCGCGGTCCCATCGAGCCCCTCGTCGCGAGCCCGTTCGCGGAACAGTACGTCAGCCCATCGCCCGACGGCCGCTGGATCGTGTTCGTCTCGGACCAGTCGGGTCGGGACGAGGTCTACGTGCGCGACCTCGCCGGCCGGGGCGACCAGGTGCTCGTCTCGCTTGAGGGCGGGAGCGAGCCGGTGTGGGGCCCGGACGGGCGCGAGCTGTTCTACCGCGAGACGAAGCCTGCCGATCCGTATCTGATCGCCGCCGGCATCGCCACGACCCCCGACCTCGTCGTCACCGGACGGAAGCGGCTCTTTCCCATCGGCGACATCGTGGGGACCGCCCCGCACGCCAACTACGACGTCTCCCCCGACGGCAAGACGTTCGTCGCGGTGCGCCGGAGCCCCGCCGC
>JACCSZ010000372.1 GCA_013812695.1 Gemmatimonadales bacterium
GGATGCTGCAGGTGCGCGGCGATGCGGATCTCGCGGAGGAACCGCTCGGCCCCGAGCGTGGCGCCGAGCTCCGGCCGGACGACCTTGATGGCGACCTGGCGGCCGTGCTTGACGTCGTGCGCCAGCCAGACGATGCCCATGCCGCCGCGCCCCAGCTCGCGCTCGAGCGTGTAGCGGCCCTGGAGGGCGTCGGCCAGCGGCGTGTCAATGGCGGACAGGACGGCACCGTGTTGGAGAGTAACCCCAATGTGCCGCCCTGCCGTAACGCGCGCCAGTCGCGCCGAAGCGCTCGCGCGACTTCTCCCCCCAATCCGTTCTCTGTATCTTCTCCGGCCATGCCCGACCCACGACAGCTCCTCGACCAGCTGCACCAGCGGCAAGCCCTCGCCGAACAGGGCGGGGGGGCGGCTCGCGTCGCGCAGCAGCACACCAAGGGCAAGCTCACCGCCCGCGAACGGCTCGACCTGCTGCTCGACGAGGGCAGCTTCGTCGAGCTCGACCGCTTCGTCACTCACCGCTCGACCGACTTCGGTCTCGGCCAGCAGGTCTTCCCGGGAGACGGCGTGGTGACCGGCTCGGGCCGGATCGACGGCCGGCAGGTCTACGTCTTCTCGCAGGACTTCACGGTCTTCGGCGGATCCCTGTCCGAGGCGCACGCCGAGAAGATCTGCAAGGTGATGGACCTGGCACTCCGGAACGGCGCGCCCGTGATCGGCCTCAACGACTCGGGCGGGGCCCGGATCCAGGAAGGTGTCGCCTCGCTCGGCGGCTACGCCGACATCTTCCTCCGGAATACCCTCGCGTCAGGAGTGGTGCCGCAGATCTCGGTTATCCTCGGGCCGTGCGCGGGCGGGGCCGTGTACAGCCCGGCCATCACCGATTTCATCTTCATGGTCCGCGGCGTGAGCTACATGTTCGTGACCGGCCCGAACGTGGTGAAGACGGTGACGCACGAGGAAGTCAGCTTCGACGAGCTGGGCGGCGCCGACACTCACGGCGGCACTTCCGGCGTTTCCCACTTCGTGCACGACTCCGAGGCCGAGTGCCTGCAGGCCGTGCGCCAGCTCGTGGGGTTCCTGCCGCCCAACAATCTCGACGAGCCACCGGCGCGACCGACCGAGGACCCGATCGATCGCCGCGACGAGGCGCTGCTCGATCTGATTCCCGGCACATCGAGCAAGCCGTACGACATGCATGGCGTGATCGGACGGGTAGTGGACGACGGTGGCTTCCTCGAGGTGCAACGGGGGTACGCGGACAACATGATCGTGGGCTTCGCCCGGCTGGGCGGACGCCCGGTGGGCGTGGTGGCCAACCAGCCGGCCGTGCTGGCGGGCGTGCTCGACATCAATGCCTCGACCAAGGCGGCGCGGTTCATTCGGTTCTGTGACTGCTTCAACCTTCCGGTCGTCACCTTTGTCGACGTGCCGGGCTTCCTGCCGGGCGTCGCCCAGGAACACGGCGGGATCATCAAGCACGGGGCCAAGCTGCTGTACGCCTACTGCGAGGCCACGGTGCCCAAGCTGACCGTCATCACCCGGAAGGCGTACGGCGGCGCTTACGACGTCATGAGCTCCAAGCACATCCGCGGCGACGTCAACCTGGCGTGGCCGTCGGCCGAAATCGCCGTGATGGGGCCTAAGGGCGCGGTGGAGATCCTGTTCAAGGACGAGATCGCCAAGGCCGAGGATCCGGAGGCGGCGACCGCCCGGCTCATCGACGAGTACACCGAGAAGTTCGCGCACCCGTACGCCGCGGCGGCGCGCGGATACATCGACGACGTCATCGATCCGCGCGACACCCGGCCGAGGCTGATCGATGCGCTCCGTGCGCTTCGCACCAAGCGGGACCGCAATCCACCCAAGAAGCACGGGAACATCCCACTCTGATGGCGCACCCTAGCCAAGATCGAAGTGCTTCGGCATTATTGACATACATGGCACTGACGCCCCCCTCCGCCGTGGTTCGTCACCGGCCGGCTCGCTCCGGCTGGACGCGTGGCGTCCTCCCGGTCCTGCTCGCGCTGAGCGCCGCCTCCCCGCTCGCGGCACAGGGCGCCATCGATCCCAACGTCGCCCCGCGCGCCGCGGCGCTCGAGCGTGAGGGCGAGCGCCAGATGGCCGTCGACCTGCTTGGCCACTACCTCGCCACCGCTCCCGACGATGGCCGCGCCTGGCTGCAGCTGGGCCGCTTCTATCTGTTCGACGCCCGGGACTGGCACCTCCACGGCCACCGCGGCGACCCGGACGGGCTCCTGTACCTGGACTTCGCCGCGACGGCGCTCGACCAGGCGGTCCGGCTCTCCGTCGACTCGGGGGTGGTCTTCCGCGGTGTCACCGAAGTGGATCGCGCGCTGGTCACGATCGAGGTCTCGGGCTGGGACGCGTCGCGCTACGCCCGCCCGCGGCCCGATACGCCGCCGATGCCGGCGTACATCGTCGAGCTCGGCGCCAACCTGCTCACCTCGTGTCCCTCCGGCGGCGTGCTGCTCACCGGGAGCGATCTCGAGGCGGTCTCGGTCTGGTACGGCAGCCTGCACCGCACTCCGCTCGACGTGCTCCCCATCCGCCCGGACCTCTACGCCACCGATTCCGTGTACCGCCTGCGCATGGCAGCCGCCATGGGTGTCGACCCGGCGCTCCCCGTGCAACGCGCGCTGGCCGCGGTGGCCGATAGCCGGCCCATCTGCCTGAGCCCGACGACCGACCTCGCGGCGGCGCCCGCGCTCGCCTGGGAGCCCCACCGCATGGTCCGGGTCAGCCGCCGCGGGGCGGTTGGCGCCGGCACGCTCAGCGTCACCGCACTGATCCAGGCCAGCCGCCAGGGCCGCTCGCCCTGGGTGCGGGACGTGCAGGGTGTGTACGATGCGGCTGCCCGCAACAACGCGCTCCTCTGTGGCAGCCTGCTCACGTTCTTCGGGGATACGCCGCCGCCGGCATGCCGGTGAGCCGCCGGCGACCGCAACCCTCCCTTTCCTCCGCAGCCTCCAGCTCGTGAACCGGGTCCTGATCGCCAACCGTGGCGAGATCGCCCTTCGCGTCGTGCGCGCCTGCCGCGAGGAAGGTCTCGAGACCGTCGCGGTTTATTCCGCGGCCGATCGCTCGAGCCCGCACGTGCGGGCAGCCGATCGCGCCGTGGCCATCGGCCCCCCCGCGCCGTCCGAGAGCTACCTCAACATCGCGCGGCTGGTCGAGGCCGCGGTGACGACGGGCGCGGACGCCGTGCATCCGGGCTACGGGTTCCTCGCCGAGCGCGCCGCGTTCGCGGAGGCGGTGGAAGCTGCGGGGCTCACCTGGATCGGGCCGCCGCCGTCGGCCATCCGCGCAATGGGCGACAAGACCGAGGCCCGCCGGCGGATGGCGGCGGCCGGGGTCCCGATCGTGCCGGGCGCGAGCGCGCCGGTGGGCGACATCGGCCCCGCGCTGGGCCTCGCGCGCGAAGTCGGCTATCCGGTCATGGTGAAGGCCGCGGCAGGCGGCGGCGGCAAGGGGATGCGGGTGGTGCGGACGCCCGAGGCACTGCCCGGCGCGCTGGAAAGCGCGGCGAACGAAGCGCTCAAGGCGTTCGGCGACGCGAGCGTGTACCTGGAAAAATTCATCGAGCGCCCGCGCCACGTGGAAATCCAGGTCCTCGCCGACCACACCCGAACCATCCACCTCGGCGAGCGGGAGTGCTCGATTCAACGCCGCCACCAGAAGCTGGTCGAGGAGTCCCCATCGATGGCGGTGGACTCCGATCTGCGCGAGTGGATGGGCGCCGCGGCCGTCTCCGCCGCCGAGGCGGTTGGATACCGCGGAGCGGGCACCTGCGAGTTTCTGCTCGCGTCCGATCGGAGCTTCTACTTTCTCGAGATGAACACCCGCATCCAGGTCGAGCACCCGGTGACGGAGCTGGTCTACGGGGTCGACCTGGTGCGGGAGCAGCTCCGGATCGCCGCGGGGGAGCCGATGCGC
The DNA here is from genome assembly GCA_013812695.1 of Gemmatimonadales bacterium. Taxonomy (GTDB): domain Bacteria; phylum Gemmatimonadota; class Gemmatimonadetes; order Gemmatimonadales; family GWC2-71-9; genus CAVVWJ01. The sequence continues at coordinate 3,954 of JACCSZ010000372.1, forward strand.
GTCCATGCCGGTTGGCTGAGCCCGCGCGGCTGGGCCATGGAGTGCCGCATTACGAGCGAGGATCCCGCCAACGGCTTCCTGCCCGGCACCGGCCGGATCGACTACCTGCGCATCCCCGGCGGTCCCGGCGTGCGCTGGGACGCCGGCGTGGACGTGGGCGACGAGGTCACGCTCTACTACGACTCGATGCTCGCGAAGCTGATCGTCTGGGCGCCCGACCGCGCGCAGGCGATCACGCGGATGCGGCGGGCGCTCGACGAGCTGGCCGTTCTGGGTGTCGCCACCAACCAAGCATTTCACCGGCGCCTGTTTGCCGATCCCGAGTTCCGGGCCGGGGAGGTGGACATCCAGTTCCTCGATCGCCGCGCCGACCTGCTGCAGCCCGCGCCGTCGCCCGAGGAAGTCCTCCAGCTGGCGGTGGCTGCCGCGCTCGCCGAAGACGAGGCGCGCCGGACCCGACGGCCGGCCGTGGCGGGCGACGACGGCGCGAGCGACGCGTGGACCCGCCAGGCGCTGCTCGAAGGGCTGCGGTGACCGGAACCGTACCGGTGCGCCCGGTCCGCATCCTTCGGTTGGCCGCGGGCGGCGATGGGGTGGGCAGGCTCGACGACGGCCGCGCGGTCTTCGTGCCTCGCACGGCGCCGGGGGACCTGGCGACGCTGCGCGCGCCGAGAGTGCACAAGCGGTTCGCCCGAGCCCGGCTGGACCGGCTCGTGGAATCCGCACCCGAACGGGTCGAGCCGCGCTGCCCGCATTACAGCCGCGACGAGTGCGGCGGATGTCAGCTCCAGCACCTCGACTCCGGCGCGCAGCGCGAGGCGCGCCGCGGTTTCGTCGGCGACGCGCTCCGCCGTCTGGCCCGCCGCGATGTGCCCGATCCGCCGCTCGTCCCGGCCGAGCACGAATACGACTACCGCACCAAAATCACGCTCGCCGTGAGCGCGGACGGACGGCGGATCGGGCTGCACCGGTACGACCGGGCCGAGGAGATCTTCGACCTGGAATGGTGCCACATTGCGGTGCCCGAGCTGATGGAGCTCTGGCAGGCCCTTCGGCGCCTGCGGTCGCTGCTGCCACTGGGGCTGGTGGCGCTCGTGCTGCGGCGCGATCGGGCCCACGGTCGGCACGCCCTGTTCCGAACCGCCGAAGGTGAGGCGTGGGGCGGCGGCGCGGCGCTCCACACGGCACTGGGCCGGCTCGCCCAGCCGGCCACGATCTGGTGGCAGCCGCACGATGGCGTGCCGCGAGCCGTGGCCGGCGCTGGCGAGGCGTATCCAGCCACCGTGTTCGAACAGGTCCATCCCGCCATGGGCGATCGGGTCCGCGCGCACGCCGTCGCGGCCCTTGGCCCGGTCGCCGGCCGGCACGTCTGGGATCTCTACGCGGGGATCGGCGAGACGACCGCGGCCTTGGTGCGGGCGGGAGCGTCGGTCGAGAGCGTGGAGTCGGATCGGCGTGCGGTGGCGGAGGCCGAGGCGCGCGGTCCGACCGCGCGTCGGCATGCCGCCCGGGTCGAACACGTGCTCGGCGACCTGCGTGCGCCCGACCTGGTCGTCACCAATCCGCCGCGGGTTGGGATGGACGCGCGGGTGACCGACGTTCTGCAGCGCCTCCGGCCCGAGCGCGTGGTGTACGTCTCCTGCGATCCGGCCACCCTCGCGCGCGACCTCACCCGCCTGCCGGCATTCCGGATCGCGGACGTCCACGCGTTCGACCTGTTCCCTCAGACGGCGCACGTCGAGACCGTGGCCGTGCTGGATCGCGGGTCGTGAAGTACTTCGTGAGCCTGTTCGGGCGAGATATCGAGGTGGATGTGGACGGCGACGCGGTCACCGTCGACGGCAAGACCCAGACGGCCACGCTGGGCGTGGTGGCCGGGACGCCAATTAGGCAGTTGCTGCACGACGAACGCTCCGAGGCCCTCGCGCTCGACCCGCTGGGCAGCGGCCGCTGGCTGATCACTCGCCGGGGAGAGCGCGTCGAGGTCGAGGTGCTCGACGAGCGGGCGCGGCACATTCGCGGCCTGACGGGCGGCGGGGAACGCGCGCGCGGTCCGGCGGTCCTCAAGGCACCCATGCCCGGCCTGGTGGTCCGAGTGCAGGTCGAAGCCGGACAACCGGTCGCGGCCGGCGCCGGCCTGGTGGTGCTCGAGGCCATGAAAATGGAGAACGAGCTCCGAGCCGCGGTCCCCGGTGTGATCCGGGCCGTCCGGGTAGGTCCCGGCGAGACGGTGGAGAAGGGCCAGGTGCTGGTGGAGTTCGAATCGGGCTCTTGACCCCGCTCACGCGGGCCGGGTATCTTGTGAGTCTGTTTCGCTTTGACCCATTTATCAGGCTCAGTGCATCGCTCTCGAAACGGTCACATGAAAACTTTTACCGCCACGCCCGACGACATCAGCCACGACTGGCACGTCGTCGACGCCGCGGGCGTCCCGCTCGGACGGCTGGCCAGCGTCGTGGCGCAGCTGATCCGGGGCAAGCACAAGCCGACCTTCACGCCCCACATGGACGGGGGCGATTTCGTGGTGGTGATCAACGCGGAGCAGGTCCGGCTCACGGGGCGCAAGCTCGACAACAAGAAATATTTCTCGCACACCGGGTACATGGGTCACGACCGCATGACGCCCGCGCGCGAACTGCTGGCCAAGCACCCCGACCGGGTCATCGAAAAAGCCGTGTTCGGCATGCTGCCCAAGAACTCGCTGGCCAAGCAGAAGCTGCGCGGCAAGCTCAAGGTCTACGCCGGCGCCGCGCACCCGCACGAGGCCCAGCAGCCCAAGCCGTTCTCCGTCACCCCCTCGAAGGCGAGCGCATGACCGCCGCACCGGAATTCCGCTGGCAGGCCGTGGGTCGCCGCAAGACGAGCGTCGCGCGGGTGTACCTCAGACCCGGCACCGGCAAGTGGGACATCAACGGCCGCACCCTGGGCGACTACTTTCCGCGCCCGTCGCTGGTCCAGCACATCCAGCAGAGCTTCACGGCCACCGATACGCTGGGCGCGTTCGACGTGAAAGCGCATGTGGACGGCGGCGGTCAGGCGGGACAGGCCGGTGCGCTCCGGCTCGGCATCGCCCGGGCGCTGGTAGAGGCCGACGGGCAGCACCGCACCAAGTTGCGCGCGGCTGGGCTCATGACGCGCGATCCGCGCGCCGTCGAGCGCAAGAAGCCGGGCCGTCCGGGGGCCCGGAAGCGGTTCCAGTTCAGCAAGCGGTAGTTGGAAGGGAACATTCTCAGCACAGCGAAGGAGCCATACCTCGGGCTCCGCTCCTTCGCTCCGCTCAGGATGACTCCCCATCTCGCACACCGCGGGATCCTGGCGCGGGTGCCCTACGGGGTCGACGCCCGGAGATGAACGCGGTGGACGCCTAACCCTCACGATAGATCGGACACGCACACCCGCATGGCACAGCCCCAACTGCAGGACCTGCTCGAAGCCGGCGTTCACTTCGGCCACCAGACCCGACGCTGGAACCCGAAGATGCGGCGCTTCATCTTCGCCGAGCGCTCGGGCATCTACATCATCGATCTGCAGAAGACCCTGCGCCAAATCCTGAAGGCCCAGGAGCTGCTCAGGACCGTTGTCCTCAAAGGCGAGGGCGTGCTGTTCGTCTGCACCAAGAAGCAGCTCAAGGCCATCGTCCAGGCCGAGGCCGCCGAGAACGGCGCGTTCTACGTCACCGAGCGGTGGCTGGGCGGCATGCTCACGAATTTCCAGACGATCAAGAAGCAGATCCGTCGCCTCCGGGAGCTCGAGCAGGGCGCGGCCGATGGCGACTTCGAGAACTACACGAAGAAGGAAAAGCTCCTGTTCGAGCGCGAGCGCGTGAAGCTGAGCCGCAACCTGGAAGGCATCAAGCTGATGGGCCGGCTGCCGGGTGCGCTCTTCGTGGTCGATGCCAAGAAGGAAAAGATCGCCGTGGCCGAAGCCAACAAGCTCGGCATTCCGGTAGTCGCCATCGTGGACACCAACGCCGATCCGGACGTCATCACCGTCCCGATCCCCGGCAACGACGACGCCATCCGCTCGGTCAGCCTGATCACCGCCGCGCTGTCGGACGTCATCAAGGAATCCCGCCAGCAGATGCCGATGCGCGAAACCAGCGAGGACCTCGAGGCCGAGACCTACAGCACCGATGGGAGCGGCGAGGGCGAGAGCGAAGCCGACCGCAAGCGCCGCCGGCCCCGCCGGAAGCGTCGGCCGAAGCCGGAGGCCATCGCCGCGCGGCTCAAGACCGATGCGGACGGGATCCCCGAGCCCGCCGAGCCTGCCACCACCGGCGCGGCCGTCGAGGGCGGCGCATAAGCGCGGGTCGAACCAGTGGAGCATCCGCCGCTCCTGGCCCGTGCGGGCCGTGAGCGGCGGTCTTAGTATTCACCCCTGACGGCATCCCGGTTGGAGACTATGGCGAGCGTGACGATTTCACCGAAGGACGTAAGCGAGCTGCGGGCGCGCACCGGCGCCGGCATGATGGACTGCAAGCGCGCCCTCGAGGAGGCCGCGGGCGACATGGAGAAGGCGGGGGAAATCCTTCGCAAGAAAGGCATCGCCAAGGCCGAGAAGCGCGCGGGGCGCACCGCATCGCAGGGGCTCGTGGTGAGCTACATCCACCACAACGCGCAGGTGGGGGTCCTGCTCGAGCTCAACAGCGAGACCGACTTCGTGGCCCGGAACGAGGCGTTCCAGCAGCTCGCCCGCGACATCGCGCTTCACATCGCCTCCGCGGATCCCGTCGGGGTCTCGGCCGAGGACGTGCCGGCCGATCTGGTCGAGCGTGAGCGGCGCATCGCCGAGGAGCAGGTGGCGGCGGAGGGCAAACCGGAGGCGGTCCGCGCCAAGATCGTGGA
>JACCSZ010000418.1 GCA_013812695.1 Gemmatimonadales bacterium
TGGCTCGTCCGGACCGGCAAGTTCCGGGAGGAGACGCTCCGTCACGAAGGGATGATGATTACGCCCGATCGCATCCTCGGAAGCGTCGCCGAATTGGGGTGACCCCGGTAGTATCATTGGTTCCCCCGTGCCTGGAGTGCGTTTGCGGTTCCGGCGTGTCCTGCCGTTGCTCCTGCTCGTCCTGCCGTTTCGACTTGCCGCCCAGGTGGACGACACGCTGCGCGCCGTCGAGCTCGACCGGCGCGACATCTTCGATCCCGGCGAGCGGGGATTCGTCGCCCGCGTCGGCAACGCGCTGCACGTGCAGACGCGCGCGGCCACGATTCAACGCGAGCTGCTGTTCGGCCCCGGCGAGCCGTTCGACTCGGCGCGGGCGGCCGAATCCGAGCGCAACCTGCGCGCGCTGGGCGTGTTCCGCCGGGTGCGGATCGACACGGTGCGGACCGACACCGGGCTCGTGGCCCGGGTGCTGACCAAGGACGGGTGGAGCACCAAGGCCGACTGGCGGTTCCGGAGCACCGGCGGTGAGGTCGCGTTCACGATCGGCCTCGTCGAGGACAACCTGCTCGGCACGGCGTCGTCCGCCGCGGTGCGGTACCGGAAGACGCCCGATCGCTCGACGGTAACGCTCGCGTTCCGGCGGCCGCGCCTCTTCGCCGGCGCCGTGGGCATCGGCGCGGTGTACGAGGACCGCTCCGATGGGCGCCTGGCCGGACTCGCGCTCGAGCAGCCGTTCTATTCATTGACGTCGCCGGCCGGCTTCCGGTTCGACGTCGACGACCGCGACGAACGCGTGCTCCGGTTCTTCGATGGCGCCGACGACGCGCGGGACAGCATCACCCACAGGTTCAGCCTGGTACGGGCCTCGGCCGCCTGGGCGGTGCGCGCCTCGTCCGACGGCTACCTGCGGCTCGGCGTGCAGGGGCAGGTCCGGCGGGAAAACTTCCGGCCCGAAGGGTCGACCGCGCCGTTCGAGCGGACGGTCACCGGCGTGGCCGGGCCGTACCTGACCTGGAGCCGCGCCAACTTCCTGGTGACGCAGAATGTCGCCGGCTTCGCGCGAGAGGAAGACGTCGACCTTGGCCTGACCGTCCGGGCCGGCCTCCTGGTGGCGCCCAAAGCGTTCGGGTACGAACGGAACGGCATCGCCCCGCTGGTGGCCGCCCGGCTCGGCGCGCGGGTGCCGGGGGGGTTTGGCTATCTCGAGGCGCTGGCCAAGGGCCTCTACGACGCGGCAGGGCTCGACAGCGGGTCGGTGCAGCTCGCTGCCACAGTGGTCGTGCAGCCGGGACCGCGGCAAGTGGGGATCGTGCACGTCGAAGGCGGCTGGCTCGAGAACCCGGTGCCCGGTGGGGAATTCGATCTGGGGTTGGGCACCGGCCCGCGGGCGTTCCGAAGCCACGCCTTCACCGGCGACCGCTCGTATTTCGTCACCGCCGAGTACCGGCTGACCATCCTGGACGATTTCCTGGGGATGATCGGGCTGGGCATCGCCGGCTTCGCGGATCACGGGGGGGCGTGGTACGCGGGCTCCCCGCGGCGCACCGGTTGGGACGCGGGCATCGGGCTCCGGCTGGGCGCGAGCCGTTCGACCGACACCGACGCACTCCGCTTCGACCTGGCCCGCAGGTTCGGCAACGATGCCCAGCCCGCGGGCTGGGTGGTCACGGTGGGCAAGGGATTCGTCTTTTCTCCGCTCAGTCGCGGATTATGACCGGGAAGAAGGACAACGTCACCATCGTCCTGGGGACTCACATCGCGAGGCCGCGGGTGAGCAGTACGGCCACCACCACGACGGCGATGATGAGGAGAACCAGACTGAGCACCGTGATGCCGCGGCGGCCAAAGCCACGGGCGCGTTCCTGAGACATGCCCCACTCCTGTCAGAGCTTCAATTTTACTGTTGAGTCCCGCCGCCTCGCGTCTCCGCTGAGACCGGCTGCAAGACCACTCGGACCGACGAGTGCAGTGTGATCGATGTTGCGGTGGTTCTCAACCCCGGGTCGGGAAGCGGGGTGGACGAGGCGGCGGGACGGCAGATCGTCGAGCTGTTCGCCGCGCAGGGCCGCGAGGCGACGATCTTCGCCGCCGCCGCCGGCTCGACTGTTGCCGACCAGGCGCGTGCGGCGGCCGAGGCACGCTGCCGCCTCGTCGTGGCCGCCGGCGGAGACGGCACGGTGAACGCTGTGGCGGCAGCGGCGATCGAGCGCGAGCTTCCGCTTGCGGTGCTGCCCACCGGCACGCTCAATCACTTCGCGAAGGATCTCGGCCTGCCGCTCGAGCTGGCCGAGGCGGTCCGTATCGCGGCGCAAGGCGTCGTGCGCCGAGTGGACGTCGGCGAGGTGAATGGCCGGATCTTCCTCAACAATTCGAGCATCGGAGTCTACCCGCGCGTCGTCGAGTTCCGGAATCGGTATGGAGGACAGGGCGCCGCCAAGTGGCTGGCGGCAGCCTGGGCATCGCTGGCGGTGCTGCGCCGGCGGCCCTTCGTCGGCGTCCGGATCCGCACCGGGGACGAGGTAACCGTCCGCCGAACCCCGTTCGTATTCATCGGCAACAACGAATACCGCATGGTCGGGCTGCGCGCGGCTTCGCGCGAGTCGCTGACCGGGGGCAAGCTCGCGCTGTACGTGATGCACGCCTCGCGGCGCCGAAGCCTGCTGGGGCTGGCCTGGCAGGTGCTCTGGCGTGGCGTGGACCAGGTCGAGGAGCTCGAGTGCCTGACGGTGGTCGAAGCCGAGGTGGAAACGCGCCGGCATCGACTCCAGGTGGCGCTCGATGGCGAGGTCGTCGTGCTGGAGTCGCCCTTGATTTACCGAAGCCGGCCCGCGGCGCTCCAGGTGCTCGCACCCTGACCTGCCGGGGGCCGTTCGGGAGGGGCTGGCGCGTCCGGCAGGTTGCCTTCTCATGCCGGCACGACCAAGTTCCCAGGCTCATTCCCTTCCGACCTGCCGAAGCCGACGGGTCGTACTTGCCGCTCTTGTCTCCGTGGTCTGCTCGACAACCCCTGCGGACATCCAATCGTAGAGGGCCCATACCGCTGTTTGGAGAACGCATGCGACGGCTCCGTGTAGGCATTTTGGACCTGGTCACCAAAAGTCCCAACCCGTCGCTGTACGGTCGCCTCATGAACGCCAATCTGGCGAGCATCATGCCCCAGGTGATCGGCGTCTGGTGCGAGCAGGAGGGCCACGATGTGACCCTCGTGTGCTATACGGGCCTCGAAGATCTGCTCGAGGAGTTGCCATCCGACCTGGACGTGCTGTTCATCGGTGCCTTCTCACAGTCGGCCCAGCTTGCCTACGCGCTCAGTAACCTGTTCCGGAAAAAGGGCTGCGTGACGGTGCTCGGCGGACCGCACGCCCGCTGCTACCCGGAGGACGCCCGCAAGTATTTCGACTACGTCCTCGGCTTCACCGACCGGAGCATCGTGGCCGAGATGCTGCGGGACTGCCAGCCGCACCGGCCGTATGGCGCGCACCTGATGTCTCCCACGCAGCCGGTCGAGCTGCCCACGCTGCGCGAGCGCTGGAAGTTCACCGAGGCCACGCTCAAGAAGGCTCCCACCATCAAGATCGTGCCGATGATCGGGAGTCTCGGCTGCCCCTATACCTGCAGCTTCTGCATCGACTCGACGGTGGACTACCAGCCGCTGGGCTTCGCCGACCTGCGCGACGACCTGACCTTTCTGCTCACCAAGATGAAGAACCCGATCGTCGGCTGGCACGATCCGAACTTCGGCGTGCGATTCGACGATTACATGGAGGCGGTCGAGGCGGCGGCTCCGCCGGGACGGATGCGGCACATCGCCGAGAGCAGCCTGTCGCTGCTCGGGGAGCCGCACCTGAAACGGCTCCGCGCCAATGGCTTCCAGGCGATCCTGCCGGGCATCGAGTCGTGGTACGACCTGGGGAACAAGTCGAAGACACGGCAGAAGGGGATGGACAAGGTGAAGCAGGTCGCGGATCACGTAAACATGATCCTGCGCTACATCCCGTACATTCAAACCAATTTCGTGCTGGGGCTCGATGGCGACATGGGCCCGGAGCCGTTCGAGCTCACCAAGACGTTCATCGACCTGGCCCCGGGCGCGTTCCCGGCGTACTCCCTGCTGTCGGCTTTCGGCCGCGCGGCGCCGATGAACCTGGATTACCAGCGCGCCGGCCGGGTGCTGCCGTTCCCGTTCCACTTCCTCAACAACAACCACGCGATGAACGTCCGGCCCAAGCACTACGGCTGGCCGGAGTTCTACGACGGGTTGATCGACGTCACGAGCTACTCGTTCTCGTGGCGGGCCATCGCGCGCCGGATTCCGGCGACGCCGACGGCCATACCGAAGTGGATGAACGTGGTGCGCGCGATGTCGTCGGAAGGCTGGGGGCGGATCGAGTACCACACGACGATCCGCCGGTTGCTCGACACCGACAAGTCGGTGCGTGCGTACATGGAAGGCGACACGGAGGTGCTGCCGGAGTTCTACGCCAACCGCATCCGCCGGGAGCTGGGGCCGATGTACGAGCACCTCCCGGCGGGGGCGATCTACCACGATCCGAATGCCTATCTGGGCTCCGTGGCCGAGGAGCCGGCGCTGGCACCCGTGGCGCTCCGGAGCCGGCGGGCGGGGTGAGCGCGAGTCACCCTGAGCAGAGCAAGAGGCCACGCTTTAGATCATGGCCCCTTCGCTCTGCTCAGGGTGACTCTCGTTCCGGGTCACTCCTTGTCGAAGTACCGACCAACGCTCAACTATCCGCCAGCCGAGTCCGCATGTTGATCCAGGAGCCGACGCGCTTCTGGCCACCGCGAAACTCGAAATGTCCCTCCGCCATCAATCGGTCGCCCTGCGGCGTCGCCGGCGCGGTCAGGTGCCAGAGGAGCAGCTGCTGGCCGATGGCCGACGCCGCCATCCAGACACCCGCCTGCACGCCGGGGTAGAAGTGCGCGTACTCGGGCTTGAGCTTGGCTTCGCGGATGGTGCTCTGCACGCGGGCGCTCCGTCGGGCGGGTGGCGAGAACCGGCCAGGGGACGTCGGGTGTGGGGACGCGCCGAAGATGCTGCCGCAGGTGTCGGGTGGGAAGGGGTGGGGAGCCAGCGGACGCTTCGGTTCTTCCCAATCCGCGCCGTCTGTACCACTCCATGTCCAGGCCCGCCTGAGGTTCCTGCAGCCCCTTGAGTCTCCCCACAACAAGATACACAGCAGTAAGCCTTCGTCCGCAGCCAGTGCCGCGCCACCGCCACCTCGTCACCTGTTCCCCTGCCGCTTGCCCAGCGCTGAACTCGAACGTAACGTGCGCTCGGCCTATTTCGCGGCGCCCGACCCACGACAGCAGTTTGCTTCGAGCGAGGATGCGGTTTCCAGGTTCTCAGAGGTGCATCATGATTGTTTTTCCCAGCGCGGGCCTCCTCGGATTCGCGGTTATCGGCGCGCTCGCGTGCGGCGATGCTAAAACTGAACCGTTGCCCACGGATGTCGCTGCCGACTCGGCCCCTCCTGACTCGGTCACACCTGACTCAAACCTTCGCTCGGCGCTCCTAGCACCGCAGGAGCTCCTCGCCAGCGCACTCAGCCTCACCCAGGTGCGGCTCTCCTGGAAGGACCTGTCGACTTCCGAGTCGGGCTTCGAGGTTTTGCGATCCACGACGGGTAGCGGGGGGACGTACACCCTGGTGGGTACGAATCAATCGAACGTCACGACGTTTACGAATACGGCATTGGGCAGCGGCCGGATGTACTGTTACCAGGTCCGCGCCAAAGCCGGCGGTGGCGCCGCGACGTCTTCCGGATCGAATCGCGTTTGCACGACGACGATGTCGGGAACGGCACCCGCGGTGCGGGTAGTGACCTTCGGCGACTCGAATACCGATTGGGGGTTGAATGGCACGAATCCACAGGTGGTCGCCCGCTCATACATCTCTCAGGGGCCCTACTCAGCAGCCATGCTCCCGCACACCTCCGATCAACTGGCGGGAAAGATCGAAACGAGGTGGCGAGCTGTCCGGACCAACGCGATTCGAGCCGTAAATCACGCGATCGCGAGCACGACCACTGGCGGGGGCGGCTATGGTGGATCTGATCGACACGCCAAAGGTGCACCCCACGCCCGGACGCTTGTTTCCGGCGTGACCCGTTTTCAGGGCGAAGCGCTAGGGGCCAAATGGCCGTGGTCCGGCGGCGAGCCGGTGAACACGAAGTACGTAGATGGTTCCCTCAGGCGGGTCCAGGCGTTCACTCCGGGTGTTAACGACTTCGTCTATGTGTCGATGGGGACCAACGATCCGTCCAGCCGCATAAGCACGCAGCAGAGTCTGTTTAACCTGCGTTGGATGATCGATACGTGGCTTGCCGCCGGCAGGCGGGCCGATCACTTTCTCTTGACCACCCTGGCCCCACGAACCGACGCACTAGGGGCTACCTTCCCGGCACTCAACGACGGTATCCGCACGCTGGCGGCCTCCAAGGGAATGGCGCTCATCGATCTGGCCGATTATACCTCCGCCGACAATGGCCGCACCTGGCGTTCGAGCACTCTGCATGTGGGCGATGGGGTGCACTACAGCGAGTCGGTACGAGACTGGCTGGCCGGGCGTGTAGTCGCCGAGATGCGCAGTCGTGTTCCATAGGGAGGGCCGATCTTGAATCAAGGGAAACTCCTCGGAGTGGTCACCCATCAACTCGGGCTGCGAGGGGAGCGAGGTCTGGATTAGAATTGGAAATACAGGAAGGGAGAGTTGGCAGCGCCGTAAATGCGTACCAGAGCGAGCACCAGCAGGCCGGCGATAGCCACTGCCGCCGCCGGTCTCCAGCGGTGACTCATCTCGAAGGAGTTCGGGCCGAGATGCGCGGTCGCCCCTGCCAGCAAGAGCATCGCACCCAGCACGGCAGCCCCAACCGGAACCGACCCATTCTGCACGGTGAACATGGTGCGGAGAAGCGTCGTGGCGTCGCTAAAGGTCGCGGCGCGGAAGAACGTCCATCCGATCACAACCAGGAGGAACATCCCTCCCCGCTGTACGAGAACCGGGAGTCCATCCCATGCAGCACCAAAGCGGCGATAGAGTCCGAGCAGCACGCCGTGATAAGCCCCCCATACGACGAAAGTCCATGCCGCCCCGTGCCAGAGCCCACCGAGCAGCATCGTCAGCATGAGGTTTCGGTAGGTCAACCAACTGCCGCCTCGACCGCCGCCCAGCGGGATATACAAGTAGTCCCGTAGCACCCGCGACAGCGAGATGTGCCAGCGCCGCCAGAAGTCTGACGGGTTGAGCGCCCGGTAGGGCGAGTCGAAATTTTGCGGGATATGCATACCAAACATGAAGCCGAGTCCGACCGCCATGTTGCTGTACCCCGCGAAGTCGAAGTAGAGCTGGTAGGTGTATCCCAGCATACACATCCATGCCGAACCGGTCGAAAGGTTAGCCACGTCCTCGAAGGCCGGGTCGATGATGGATGCGATGGTGTCGGCCAGGAGTACCTTCTGCGCCATTCCAATAATGAAGAATGACCAGCCCATGTCGAGGTACCGACGTCGGTCCGCTCGGTCGATCCCCTCGAGATCGGCCTGTAACTCCCGGAACCGCACGATTGGCCCAGCCACGAGTTGAGAGAAGAGCGACACGTAACAGGAGAACTCCCAGAAGTTGCGCGACGGCTGGATGGTGCCGCGGTAGGCATCGACGATGTAGGTGATTGTGTGGAACGTATAGAATGAGATTCCGACCGGGAGCAGGATGTCGAGGGGGGCAAGTGGGGGTCGACCTGCCCAGGCTGACGTCCAATTCCATGTCTCAATGGCAAAATCGGCATACTTGAACCACGCCAGCAGCGCCAGATCCGCGACAACCGGAACCACGAGCAGCAACCGACGCTCCCGGCTACCGGTCCAGCGTCGGAACCCCAAGCCGGCTGCGTAGCTCACCACCGTAGAGAACAGCATGAGCAGGCAGAACTTCGGATTCCAATAGCCGTAGAAGACATACCCGGTGAGCGTGAGCCAGACGTACCGCGCGTTCTTGCTGCGGAGGCTCCAGAACACAGCGTATGTGATCGGGAGGAACAAGAAGAGAAAGACGGCGCTGTTAAAGAGCATCGCGATGGATCACGGGGTGGCGCTCCGGCCCACTCCCTCGATCCGTTTGGCAACGTGCGCCTCGGGGCGGGTATGGCCCAGCGAATCCGCGAGGACGCGAGCAATGCGATCAACTCCCTCGGGGGTCCAATGGTTGTCCTCGCGGTAAAACGGGAGCTCTCCTGTGCGTACATCTCCCGCTGCGGTCCCCTGGAATACGCGAAGCCCGTTAATCGTTCCGACGTTTCTTCCCCTTAGCTCCGCTTCCAAGCTGTGAAGGTCTTGCACCGCCTGCAGCACTCCTGCTCGCAGCTTCCCCCACTCGAGCCAGGGTCCGTACACGGTGAAACGGGTGGGGAGCAGGAGTACGTGGGTCTGGAGGCCCCGTGCCTCAAGCTCCCGCACCCACTGGTGGATAAACTCAGCCGTGCCGCGGATCTCGGCCTCGGTCTGAGGCTTTCGGGCGGGGAAGGTTTCTGAGCCCCGGAACAGTATTAGGCGGCCATCCGGCAACGCATATGCTACAATGTCCTGGCCATAGGTGTTTGGGAGATTCTTATCGTCAGCCAGGCGCCGGAAGAGTCTTCGTGTAGCGTTGCTGAGCGGAGACGCGTCCCACCAGCCTGTCGCCACGTAGCGCACATACTTCAGATCTGCGATGACACCGATCCCCGAATCCAGGCCGCGTTTCGGCAAACGCCTGCGATGCTGCTCCAGGTGGACGAGAACCACCCGCCGAGGCGTCGATGAAAACCGACTCAATAGCCAGTCCAAATCGGCCAACGTCGCAGGAATCAAATGTGACCGACCACCGTTATATGACAACAGGCCAGAGGCCCGGGTGAACGCAGCAGGAAGTGTTTCCTCGTCGGAGAGGTTTGCACCGTAAATGAACGAATCTCCACCGACAAAGAGGAGGTCCGGCACCGCTCCAACCGGAACCTCGGGATTCCGTCTATAGCCCCAGGCGTCGGTCGAAAACCGCAACGGTGGACGGCGCTCGGTTGGCGGGAGATTGCCTCTCACCGCGTTTTCTCCTGGACTACCTGCCGGGATGCGTATTGAAATATTGGTCCGGAACGGTGAGCGCCGCCCGGCGAATCGCTGTGCTGCCGCGATCGGGGAAACGCCAAGCTGGTCTACGGGCATCGCGCGGAGCCCAACATCCACAACCAGCCACGCCGCGAGCACGCTCGGTGCCAAGCGGCCCAGGCGCCAGCGCCCGTGTTCAGGCTGCATTTCTGGTAAGGCATCCGCTTGCCCCGACGCCTGCGATACGAAGAGTCGGCGATACGCCGTAATCGGCCCTTCTCTGCGCAGAGCGTTGAGTACCCTTTTCATCACCCGAATCACTTTACGAATGGGGAGTTTTCGATTCAGCTCCACGCTGGCGGAGCGCCTCGATGCGCGCTTAGAACATTGGCCGTGCAGCGTCTGGCGGATGCTTGCTGACGCCCTTGACGGGCTTTTCCCCCTCGCCGGTCTGAAGAAACTCTCCTACGGTCACACCCAGCGCGGTCGCGATTCCTCCGCCGAACTAATCGAGAGAGAAGCCTTTCCGCTCTCGAGTGGGGCGAAAAGCGCTGTCCGAGGACCCCGAGGCTCAAGAACCGCACGTAACGCGAGAGTTCGTCCGTCCTTAACGGGCGCAGGACGGCACGGAGTCTTGTTGTCTTCGGTAGTGGAGTGTAAAGTGGAGATTTACAAAAGTGAAGTAGTGCTTACCGATCGCAGCGGCAGCTTGATAGCACCTGCTTCCCGGCCGTGTCAGCGAAGTGCCAGGCCCTTCTCGCCGGCGCCGTAGCCAAGTGGTAAGGCAGAGGTCTGCAAAGGCGAGTCCCCGCTTTCCATAGCGTCCGCCTCAGTACGTCCCCGCCCTGCTCAGTCTGCTCCTCGCTACACTCGCCGTCTGCGCGGGTCCGGCCTAGTCGCCCGAAGGCGCGTGTGTCTCCCCACAAACTTCCCCACAGCGGCTCCAGGTTCTTCCGCGACCATCCCGCTGCGGGAGGCGCCGGCGCGAGTGGGCGCTTGAGGAGGCCGGACGCCGGCGACAGTCTTCCCGCAGCCAGCTTGCGCGGCCCCAGGAGCCCCCAGAGCCGGAGGACAACTGCTGACGGTCTCGACGGAGTTAGGACCGAGCGCGGGAAGCCGAAAGTCAT
>JACCSZ010000409.1 GCA_013812695.1 Gemmatimonadales bacterium
GCGGCCAGGTCCTTGATCGCGTTGCCGTACTCGACGACGGCCTCACGCGCGGCGTCCGGCGGCGCGTCGCGCAGGAAGAGGTTGAGGGGGACCAGCCGGCGCTCGGTGTAGACGTGCCGCACGATCACCCGGTCGCCCTCCACGCGCACGGTCATCGACGCCACCGAGCGCAGGTAGGCCAGCAGCTCGCCGGGGAAGCAGCGGCGCGGGAACTCGAGGTGCTCGAACTCCTGGGCGTCGGCCAGCCGCCCGACGCGGTCGCGGACGAAGACGAAGTGATACTTGTCCATCACCGCCTGGCGCGTGGTGTTCTTGGGCGCGCCGAAGCTGTCCTTGATGATCTTGAAGACCAGATTGAAGGCGGGCAGCATGAACACCGCCATCACCATGCCCTCGTCGCCCTCGGCCATGGCGAAGCGGGCGTCGGGCTGCGCCAGGTAGGTCATGAGGTTCCGGAATAGTTCGGTCTTGCCGTGCTTGTTGTAGCCGATGGCATTGTAGAGCTCGTCGATCCGCTTGACGGGCATGATCGAGCGCAGGAAGTCCACCAGCTCGCGTGGCTGCGGGACGTCCACCCGGAAGTACATCCAGCTGAACCCGAACACGATGCTCGCCTCGTTGTGGGTCATGAGCACCGCGTCCACCACGATGCCGCGCTCGGCGCGCAGCAGCGGTAGCAGGAGCGGAAGCACGAGGCCGCCGCGCCGTACCCGGCCCACCACGTACGCCCCCTTGTTCCGGTAGAACACCGAGCGCACGATGTCGATGTCGATCGGCCCGCGGGCGGGATCGGCATCGAGCGCTCCATTGATGGCCCGTGCCACGATTGCCGCGTCGCGCGCCGGTTCGGCGTACGGCACCGACCACGGCAGGCGATCGAGGAGGCCGCGGACGAGCGTCGAGTCCACGCGGTCCGTCCGCACGGTGTCGAACAGCGGCGGGGCGTCCGGCGCCGCGGGAGACCACGACGGGTCGAGGTACTCGATGGCGGCGTCTACGCCGACGGTGCTGAACACGCGGCGCGTCACCGAGTTGAAGAAGGTCCGGGCGAGCTCGGAGTCGGGACGGTCGGCGGTGCCGGCGGCGTGCCGGGCCCGCATGGCGGCCCACAGGGTGCGCTCCATGACCGCATCCTCGAGGATGTCGCGGACGTCCGCGACGGCACCGTCGACGTGGGTGCGGTAGAGCGCCAGCCGCTCGCCCGCGTCGGCCTGCGCGCCGAGCCAGTCGCGCCGCTCGAACCGGTCGCGGGCGCGGTGGGTGATCTCCTCGAAACCGCGGTGATAGCGGTCGTAGGCGGCGTGGATCGCCTCGACCGCTCGGTTGCCGATCTCGGAACACGCGGGCAGATTCCGCGTCGATTCACCGCCGCCGGCACTCATCCCGATCCGTTCCAAGGAACGCGTCCATGACCGTCTCCGCTCAGGGCGACACCATCACCATGCGGGCCGGGCGGCTGGAAGTGCCCGCCCAGCCGATCATCCCGTTCATCGAGGGCGACGGCACCGGCCCCGACATCTGGCACGCGTCCCGGCACGTGTTCGACGCGGCCGTGCGCCGCGCGTACGGGGACTCGCGGCGCGTAGCCTGGCTCGAGGTGCTGGCCGGCGAGAAGGCCAAGAACCAGGCCAACAGCTGGTTGCCGGACCAAACTCTCGCGGCAATCGACCACCACCTCGTGGCCATCAAGGGACCGCTCACGACGCCGGTGGGCGGCGGATTCCGCTCGCTCAACGTGGCCCTCCGCCAGAAGCTCGATCTCTACGCGTGCGTGCGCCCGGTTCGCTGGTTCGAGGGCGTGCCCTCGCCGGTCAAGGCACCCCAGGACGTCGACATGGTGATCTTCCGCGAGAACACCGAGGACATCTACGCCGGCATCGAGTACAAGGCCGGCAGCACCGAGGCGCGCCGCGTCATCGAGTTCCTCCAGCAGCAGATGGGCGCGCAGACGATCCGCTTCCCGGAGACCAGCGCCATCGGCATCAAGCCGGTCTCCGAGGAGGGCTCGAAGCGCCTGATCCGTTCGGCGCTCGACTACGCCGTGGCCCGGGCGGCGCCCAGCGTGACGCTGGTCCACAAGGGCAACATCATGAAGTTCACGGAAGGCGGCTTCCGCGACTGGGGCTTCCAGGTGGCCCGCGAGGAGTTCGGTGCCGTCGAGATCGACGGCGGCCCGTGGTGCCGGCTGCCATCCGGCGTGGTCGTGAAGGACGTCATCGCCGATGCTTTCCTGCAGCAGATCCTCACCCGGCCGCGCGAGTACAGCGTGATCGCCACCATGAACCTCAACGGCGATTACATCTCCGACGCCCTCGCGGCGCAGGTCGGCGGCATCGGCATCGCGCCCGGCGCCAACATCAACTACCTCACCGGGCACGCGGTCTTCGAGGCCACCCACGGCACCGCGCCCAAGTACGCCGGCCAGGACAAGGTCAACCCCGGTTCGGTGATCCTGTCGGGCGAGATGATGTTCCGCTACATGGGCTGGGACGAGGCGGCGGATCTCATCATCACCTCGCTCGAGCGCACCATCGCGCAGCGGCGCGTCACGTACGATTTCGAGCGCCTGATGCCCGGCGCGACCCTGCTCCGGACGAGCGAGTTCGGCGAGGCGATGGTGGGGAACATGTAGTTGTCGTCATGACGAGCGTCCCCGCACCCGCTCGATCTCCCGCCGGTCGCGCTTCGTCGGCCGGCCTTTCTCCGGCACGAACGCAGCATGCAGCGTCTTGAGCTGGAGCGCCATGGCCTCCCGCGCCGCCACGCTCGCCGGCCGCTCCTCGTACAGCTCGGCCGCCGCCGCCGCCGGACCGCGCCGCGCCGAGAGCGCCCGCACCACCACCAGGAACTCGTAATGGCCTTGCCGCACCCGCACCTCGTCCCCGGGCTGGACCGGCCGGGCGCGTTTCGCGCGGTCTCCATTCACCTGCACCTTGCCGCCGGCGATCGCCTCCGAGGCCAGTGCGCGCGTCTTGAAGAAGCGTGCCGCCCACAGCCACTTATCGAGGCGGACCCGCTCGTCGCCGGTCTCCTGGTCGTCGTCGTGGCGCATGGCCGAATACTGCACGTACGGGCTCGACAATTGCAGGCCGTGGCAGCTTCCCCCGCTCGTGGATGTTCATGCTGCCGCTTCCTCCGGTCTGGGTCGCGCTCGCCCTCACTATCGCCCCGGTGGCCGCGCGCGTGCCCGTCGGGCCCGCGTGGCGCACTGACTCGATCCTCGCCGATGCCACCGTAGCGCTCGAGCGCGGACGGCCCTGGCAGGCGAGCCGGCTCATTGCCGTCCTGATCGAGGATCCCGCCCGGCGCACCCCGGACGCGCTGATGCTCGCGGCGACGGCGGCCAGCCGGTGGGGCGGGTGGCCCGATGTCACGCGGCTGCTCGACGGCCAGTCCTGGCTGGACACCGCCTATGGCGCGCGCGGACGACGTCTGCTTGCCCGGGCCGCCCTCGAGCAGGGTGCCGACTCGGCGGCGCTCGCCCACGCGCTGGCCGCGCCGCCGTCGCCGATCGATACGGTAGAAGGCGAGCGGCTCGTGCTTCTTGCGACCGCGCTCGAGCGGCTGCGGGCGCGGGACAGCGCAGCCACGGCCTACGCTCGCGCCGCCGAACGGCTCCCCGCCATCGCGGGCTGGCTGTTCGTGCGTGCGGCGGCCGTAAGCGACGACAGCCTCCGCCGGGCGGCCTTCTACGCGCGGGTCGACGACCCGCTCGCGCGCCAGCGGATCGACTGGAGCGAGGCCGCCGCCCACCGCGCCACCGGCGATCTCCTCGGCGCGGCCGCCCGGTATGCCGCGCTCGGCGCGCGGGCCACGGC
>JACCSZ010000414.1 GCA_013812695.1 Gemmatimonadales bacterium
GACAGTCCCATCGCCAGGAGCGCCGGCTTCGCCAACGATCCGAGCTCGATGCCGGCAGCTCCGAGCAGCAGGATCACGGGCGGGACCAGCCAGAACGCGAGCGCCGTCACCACGATCACCGGCACGAGCGCGCGCAGCGCCGGCTCGTCTGGAAACGAGCGCCGCCCGCCGAGGTAGATGTTCTTCGACCACCCCTCGATGAGCTGCGGCAGGCTCTGATACATCCGCGTCTCCATCAGGCGCTCGGCAAAGGCGAAGTGCAACCCGAGTCCGTGCCGAAGGTAGGCCTGCGCGAGCGCGAGGTCTTCGGCCACCTCGTGGCGTACCGCGGCGTGGGTACCGGCCGTCTCGTACGCCTCGCGCGTCGTGAGGATGAATTGCCCGTTGGCGATGATGTCGCGCTCGCGCCGCGCGTGGTTCACCCGGCTCGGATGATAGCGCACCGCGAGCAGCAACCAGATCTGCGGCATGATCAGCCGTTCCCAGAATGTCACGCAGCGCTGGTGTGGCGCGACCGTGACCAGACCGACGCGTTCCTGCCCGAGTGCCGCCACCGCGCGGCCGAGCAGCTCCGGCTGGTGCCGCGTGTCGGCGTCGGTGAACAGCAGCAGCGCGTTGGTGCCGGCCCGGGCGCCCTGCGCGCAGGCCCAGGGCTTTCCGTACCAGCCATCGGGCAGCGCCTCGCCGAGCACGAGCCGGAGCCGCGGCTCGCGGGCGGCCAGCCCCCCGACGATCGCGGCGGTATCGTCCGTCGACCGGTCGTCGACGACGATGACCTCGAATGCGTGGTAGGTCGAGGCCAGAATCGAGCGCACGGCCGTCTCGATTCCCGCTGCTTCGTTGCGCGCGGGGATGACGACGCTGACCGGCGCCCCGTCGATAGGGGCGATGTCGCTGAGGTTGGGGCGGGTGTTGGCGAGGCGGAAGAGGCCCGCGAACGGCGCGAGCCACGGCAGCGCCGGCAGCAGATCGACGAGCCCCATGCCGGTGGCGAGATGGGCTAGCGCGACTGTCGCTTGATCAGAAGGTGCAGCTCGTGCTCGATCGCGTCGAGCTGGCGCTCGACTTCGACCACGTCGTACTCGGTGACGAAGGCCGGCACGCCGTTCTGCGCGAACAGCGTGGCGACGAGGGCATCGGTGTAGCCCACGACGGCCACGGCGATCCCCTTGTCGATGACCCGGTTGAGCCGCAGCATGATGGCCATGCCCTGGCGGGCGCGCATCGCGGCGAACACCGGCGCGAGGTTCCGGATGAGGAGCTCGCGGAGAAACTGGAGCTCCTCGACGACTTCGCCGGCGGCGAGCCCGCGGGCCGCGGCCATCCGGCCGTAGTGCTCGCAGGCGCGGAGCCAGACGGTGCCGACTTCGCGCCGCAGCGGGCCGACCATTTCGCCGATGACGTCGAGCAGGATGCCGAACTCCCGCTCGACCAGGGGACGCGGTATCGTGGGAGCGGAGGTGATGCGGTCACCGAGCCAATCCGCCCATTGGGCCACCATCGGATCGCGCAGCTCGGCGATGACTCGGCCGGCGGCGAGCAACACGGGCTGCGAAGCACGCACGAACCGTCCTCCCTCTGAGAAGTGGGGCAATCTAACCGTGGAGCGTTGATGGGGTCAAAACAGCTCGTTCGTCCTCCCCGGCTCGCGCTCGGCAGCCGCATCGCGCTGGTGGCGCCGGCCGGACCGCTCCTTGAAGGAGATGATCTAGCACGGGC
Organism: Gemmatimonadales bacterium; assembly: GCA_013812695.1. GTDB lineage: Bacteria > Gemmatimonadota > Gemmatimonadetes > Gemmatimonadales > GWC2-71-9 > CAVVWJ01. Next base: position 1,720 of record JACCSZ010000414.1, read on the forward strand.
GGAAGCGCTCTGCCGTGCGCTGGATTACGAACCGGTGCGCGGCCCCCACGCGGGCGGCCACTACGGCTATTTCTCAGGCACCGACGACGAGCGCCTGGCGGATCTCAACGACGCGTTCCGCGATCCGGCGATCGACGCGGTCTGGTGTGTCCGCGGCGGCTATGGCGTCACTCGCATACTGGACGGCATCGACTTCGAGGCCCTTGCTCGGAAGCCGCGTGCGGTCATCGGCTACTCGGACATCACCGCGCTGCTCGCCGGCGTCACGCGCCGCGCCGGCCTGGTCGCGTTCCATGCGCCCAGCGCGCGTACCGAGATGCCGGCCTTCAGCCGGCAGCACTTCTCCGCCGTGCTTACCAGTGCCTCTCCCGCGGGCATGCTCGAGCCGCTGCCGCCGCGGCCCGACGTCCTCGTGCCCCACGAGAATCGGATCGTCACCATTCGGGGCGGCACCGCCGAAGGGCCGCTGGCCGGCGGAAATCTCACGCTGCTGCAGTGCCTCATCGGCTCGGCATACTTTCCCGACCTCGACGGCGCGCTGCTGTTTCTCGAAGACGTGAACGAGGATCTCTACCGGATCGACCGCATGCTGGCCCATCTGCGCATGATCGGCGCGCTCGCACGACTCCGCGGCGTGCTGGTAGGGCGGTTCACCGGTCTCCGGCGCCAGATGAGCGACGGCGCCATGGGCGTGGACGACGTGCTCGCCCACTATCTCCGCCCGCTCGGCGTGCCCGCCGCCTACAACCTGCCGATCGGCCACATCGACGCGCAGTGGACCATGCCGCTCGGCGTGCGCGCGCGATTCGATGCCGACGCCGGATCGGTGGAGCTGCTGGAGCCGGCCGTCTGTTGAAGGGGCGATCGAACCGCGATCGCGCGCCTGCCCGCCACACCTGTTGTTAGCTTACACCATGGCCACGCCCACTCTCACCCGCCATCGCGTGCCCGGCGCTCTGGGCGACATCCTGATCGACGTACGCGCCGGCGGGCGCGAGGCGGCGCGGCCGGCCGTGGTCGTGGTCCATGGTTTCAAGGGATTCAAAGATTGGGGGTTATGGCCACCGTTCGCCGAACGCCTCGCCCGGGCCGGCTGCTCGGCGGTCACCCTCAACCTGAGCGGCAGCGGCGTGGACGACACCGGCGAGTTCGTCTTTCCCGAACGCTTCGGCCACAACTCGTTCTCGGCGGAATTGCAAGACCTGCGCCGGGTGGTGAATGCGCTCACGGCCGGCCAGCTGGGCGTCGTGGCGCCCAGCGCGCTGGGCCTGCTCGGGCACTCCCGCGGCGGAGGGGTGTCCGTGTTGTTTGCGGCCGCCGACCCGCGGGTCAAGGCGCTAACCACCTGGGCCGCCATCTCCACCGTGGAGCGCTGGCCCGCCACTGAGCGAGTCGCGTGGCGCGCGGCCGGCGTGCACGAGGTGACAAACGCCCGCACCGGCCAGGTGCTGCCCCAGTACACCGACGTGCTCGACGACATCGAGCGGCACGCGAATGTGCTCGACATCGAGGCGGCCGCCGGGCGAATGGCCGTGCCGTGGCTGATCGTGCACGGCACCGAGGACGAGGCGGTGCCGCTGGTCGAAGGCGAGCGACTGGCGGCCGCCGCACCGGCCGGGACCGTGTTCCTGCCCGTCCAAGGCGCCGGCCACACCTTCGGCGCTGCCCATCCCTGGCAAGGCGCCACGCCGGAGCTGGAGCAGGCGATCGACGCGACCCTCGCTTTCTTTGCCAAGGAGCTGCGCTAGCGGTGGGCAATGCCGCGCCGGTGTCCGACCTGACCGGCCGAGTGTGCGTCGTGACCGGCGCCACCCGCGGGATCGGCCGTGCCACCGCCGCCGGGCTATCGGCGCTCGGGGCGACGCTGGTGCTCGTCTGCCGGCGGCGCGAGGACGGCCAGCAGGTGGCGCGAGCGCTCGCTGAGTCAGGCCACGCGCCGGAGGCGGCGGTCGTCGCGGCGGATCTGTCGTCGCAGCGCTCCATCCGAGAGGCGGTCGACGTCATCCGGGACCGCTTTCCCCGCCTCCACATCCTGGTCAACAACGCGGGCGTCATTCCCAAGACGCGGGAGACTACGGTCGACGGGCTCGAGATGCAGTTCGCCGTCAACCATCTCGCCTACTTCCTCCTCACCAGCCTGCTGCTCGACCGCCTGCAGGCGGGCGCTCCCTCGCGCGTGGTCAACGTGTCGTCGGGCGCGCACCAGGGCGGCACGCTCGACTTCGCCGACCTGCAGAGCGAGCGCCGCTACGATCCCGTGCGGGTCTACGGCCGGGTCAAACTCGCGAACGTCCTGTTCACGTACGAGCTGGCGCGGCGAGTCCGCGGCGCGGGAATCACCGCCAACTGCCTGCATCCTGGCGTCATCGCGACCCGGCTGCTGGCCGACTACATGAACGTGCCCCTGGTGGGCGCGGCCATTGCCCGCACGTTTGGGGGCAGCCCGGACGAGGGCTCCGAGACGAGCGTCTACCTCGCGTCGTCGCCTGAGGTGGAGGGGGTCACCGGACGGTATTTCGTGAGTATGCGGGAGACGCGCTCGTCGCCCGCGTCGTACGACGAGCGGCTGCAGCAACGGCTCTGGGAGGAAAGCGCGCGCCTCACCGTCCAGGCCGGCGCGCCCGCACCTTGACCGCCCGCGTCCGCGCGGCGAATCTCCGGCATGCCGATCTATACCTATCGCTGCGCCGCGTGTGACACCGAGTTCGAGCAGCTCGTCCGCTCCGACACCAAGGTGGCCTGTCCCGGCTGCAGCGGCCGAAAGCTCGAGCGACTGATGTCGCTGACCGCCCGTCCCGCCGGCGCCGGCAAGCCCGCCGATTTCAGCAGCCTTGGTCCGCCGCCCGGCGGCGGCTGCTGCGGCGGCGGCTGCCACTCGCACGGCCACTGAGCCCGAGGCTCGCGCGGCTGCGCGAGCGGTTGGCCGCGCGCAGGCCGCTGACGGCTGACGACGATCCCTCCCTGATGTGGGCCGCGGTCGCGGTCGTGCTGGTCCCCTCACCCGATGCCGTGCTGCTCATCCGCCGCGCCGACCGCGCCGGCGACCCCTGGTCCGGCCACATGGCGCTGCCCGGCGGTCGCCGCGGGGCGGGCGACGCTGACCTCCGCGTCACCGCCATGCGCGAGACCCGCGAAGAGGTCGGACTGGTACTCCATCGCGCCGACCTCGCGGGCAGCCTCGACGATGTGGTGTCGCGCACGCCGGTGCTGCCGCCGATTGCCGTCCGGCCCTACGTGTTCTGCCTCTCCGAGCGCCCCCCGCTCACGCCCAACGTCGAAGTCGCGGCCGCGTCGTGGGTCGCGCTGGATCACCTGTTGCACCCCGAGATCTACCACTCAGCTCGGCTCGACATCGGAGGCGCGCCGCGTGACGTGCCCGCGTACACGGTGGCCGAAGCCATCGTGTGGGGCATGACCGAGCGGATTCTCACGAATCTGCTGGCGGAGCTTCAGTCCTCGTCGACTTGACCAGTCGATTCGCGTCTCCGCTCAGTTGACCAGGCGCACCCCGTTGACAGTGCAGCCACGCCACGTATATTAGGCATTCCTAAACTTGAGATTAGCGTGAACGTAACTGCCCATCCCGACTCGCTTACCCGATCCGTAGAGGACTATCTCAAGGCCATCTATCGCCTGAGCCCCGAAGGCCGGCCCGCATCCACCCGCGACATCGCCCACCTGCTTGAGCTGTCCCCGCCGTCGGTAAGCGGCATGGTCAAACGGCTGTCGGAGTTGGGTTTGCTCGAGCATATCCCGTACAGGGGCGCGCAACTGACCGAAGCCGGCCGGAGCGCAGCGCTCCGGATGGTCCGCCGGCACCGCCTGATCGAGGCCTACCTGGTCGAGTTCCTGGGCTACAGTTGGGATGCCGTGCACGCGGAGGCCGAGCGGCTGGAGCATGCGGTCTCGGACCCGCTGGTCGAGCGGATGGCGGCCGCGCTGGGCCACCCGTCGGTCGACCCGCATGGCGATCCGATCCCGGCCACCGACGGCTCCATTCACGAGCTCGCGAGCACGGCCCTCGCCGATGTCGCAACGGGCCGGACCGTCGAGATCCGCCGCGTGGACGAGCGCGATCCGGAGCGGCTCCGCTACCTCGCGGCGCGCGGGCTCGTGCCCGGCGGCGTCGTCACCCTGCGCGACCGCCAGCCGTTCGGCGGGCCGGTGACCGTGGAGGTCGCGGGTGTCCGGCACGTGATCGGGACCGAGCTCGCGCGGGTGGTGCTCTGCGGGTCCGAGGAAACCCAATGAGCGCCGCCAGCACCCCTCCGGTCGAGCACCTTGGCGGCTGGCGCTACCCGCGCACGCTCCCGAGCCTGCCCGAGTCACATCATACGGTCCCCATCCCGCGGGGTGCCTCGTTCTGGCGGAAGGCGCTCGCCTTCGCCGGTCCCGGCTACATGGTGGCCGTGGGTTACATGGATCCGGGCAACTGGGCGACCGACCTCGCCGGCGGCTCGCGCTTCGGCTACACGCTGCTCAGCGTCGTCCTGATCTCGAACCTGATGGCGATCCTGCTGCAGGCGCTGGCCCTCAAGCTCGGCATCGCCACCGGGCGCGACCTGGCGCAGGCGTGCCGCGATCACTACTCCCGCCCCGTGAGCTTCGTGCTCTGGGTCCTCTGCGAGATCGCCATCGCCGCCTGCGATCTGGCGGAGGTGATCGGATCGGCCATCGCGCTGAACCTGCTGTTCGGGATTCCGCTCCTCTGGGG
>JACCSZ010000420.1 GCA_013812695.1 Gemmatimonadales bacterium
CCCTCGCGCGCATCACCGCTGAAGCCATCGCCGCCAATCCGTCGCTGGATGCGAGCCGCGCGATGGCTCGGGCAGCCACCGCGCGCGTCCGCCCGACCGGAGCGCTCCCCGATCCGATGGTGAGCGCAGGCATCGCGAACCTCACCCTGCCGCGATTCGCCTTCCGGGAGAGCGATTTCACCGAGGTGGACTTCGAGCTGTCGCAGGAGTTTCCCTGGCCAGGGACGCTCGGGGCCAGGACGCAAGCCGCGCGCGCGGAGGCTCGGGCGCGGGGGGCCGATGTCGGCGCGAGGCAGCGCGAAGTGGCCGTCCGGGTGGCGGAGCTCTACTACCGGCTCCGCTACTCGGTGACCGCCCGAACGACACTGCAGCGCCAGCGGAAACTGCTCGCGGCCGCCGTGGAGATCTCGACCACCCGCTACGCCACCGCGTCCGCGCCGCAGAGCGATCCGCTACAGGCTCGCGTCGCCGTCGCCCGGCTCGACGCGGAGGAGGCCGATCTGGCCGAGCAGGAGGCAACGCTCCGCGCCCGGCTCAAAGCGGTTCGGAACGTCAGCGCCCCTGAGACCCTGGCCGTGGAACCGATCCGGCCGGAGGCCGTGCCGCTCGACCGACACGAGGGCCTTGCACCCGGCGGCGTGCCGGACTCGCTGCCCCTGCATCCCCGCCTCGTCGCGAGACGGGCGGCCGTGGAGGCAGCGGAGCGGACGGTACGAGTGGAGCAGCTCGGTGCCCGGCCCGACTTCAGCATCACCACCCGGTACGGCGCCCGCCCGCTCGACTCCGACTTCTTCTCGGCGTTCGTGGGCATCCGAGTGCCGCTCTGGGCGGGGCGCAAGCAGCACCGCCTGGCCGACGCGGCGCGCGCCGACGCTGACGCCGCCCGGGCCGCGCTCGCGGAGGAACGCGCGGCGCTCGATGCCGACCTCAGCAGCACCCTCGCGGGGATCACGAGCGGCGAGACCCGGCTCCGCCTGCTCACGGCGCAGGTCATCCCGGCGGCCGAGGCGACGGTGGACGCGGTGCTGCGGAGCTACCGGGTCGGGCAGGCTCCCTTTCTCAACGTGCTCGCGGCCGAAGACTCGCTCTACCGGGCGCAGCTCGACGCGGCCATGGTGGCCGCGGAGCACCTCACCCATCTCGTCATGCTCGAACAGCTCCTGCTTCGGGAGGAAGCGCCATGAACCGGCTCTGGACCGTCGCACTCGCCCTGGGGCTCGGAACGGGCCTGAGCGCCTGCGGCAAGCAGGCGGACCCATCCGGCCAGGACAAGGCCGGCATGAAAGGCATGGAGGGGATGCAGGGGATGGGATCGATGGAAGGCATGGAGCGCGGCACCGGCGACAGCTCGGCGGCCGGAGTATCGCTCGATCGCGCCGCTGCCGGCCGCCTGGGGATCACCTTCGCACGGGCCGCGCTCAGACCACTCGGCCGTGGGACTCGGGTGGTGGGCACGCTCGCCTACGCCGAGCCGCGGCGGCAGTACGTGAACGCCCGGGTGATGGGCTGGGTCGAACACCTGTACGCCGACTACATGGGCAAGCCGGTCCGGAAGGGCGACCCGCTGCTGGCCCTGTACTCGCCCGAGCTGGTCAGCGCGCAGGAGGAATACCTCTCGGCCCGGCGGCTCGGCGACGAGTCGCTGACCGCCGCGGCCCGGCGCCGGCTGGACCTCTGGAACATCCCCGCGGACCAGCTCGATTCGCTGGAGCGGACCGGAAAGGCTCGGCGCACGATCGTGCTCCGGGCGCCGATGTCGGGAGAGATCGCCGAGAAAATGGTCACCGATGGGCAGGCGGTGCAGGCTGGTGAAAACCTGTTCCTGATCGCCGATCGCAGCACCCTCTGGGTGGATCTCTCCGTCTTCGAGGCCGATGCCCGAATGTTGAAGGTCGGCATGCCGGTCAGCGTGGCGGTGGACGCGCTTCCCGGAAGCAGGTATGCGGGCCGGGTGACGTTCATCCATCCCACAGTGGACGAGAAGACTCGAACGCTCACCGCGCGGGCGGAGATCGCCAACCGGGATGGCCGGCTCCGGCCGGGCATGTTCGCCACCGCCACGCTGCAGCCGGCCACCGTCGAGCGCCTGAGCATCCCGCTCACCGCGGTGCTCCCCACGGGCACCGAGAACCTGGTGTTCGTGAACCGCGGCGATGGGCAGTTCGTGCCGCGCGAGGTGCAGGTCGGCACCCGCGGCGATTCGCTGGTCGAGGTCGTGGAAGGCTTGAAGGCTGGCGACGAAGTGGTCGCGTCGGCCACCTACCTGCTCGACTCCGAGACCAACCTCGCCTCGGCCATGCAGGGGCTCATGCTGCAGATGGGCATGGGGCTCGACATGGGAGGCATGCCGGAGGAGGGCGGCGGGGCGACGGGGCAGAAAATGGAGGGGATGGACATGAAGGGGATGAAGACGGACACCGGAGCCGGGCGATGATCGCCCAAGTGATCGAGTGGTCGGTCCGGCGCCGCGGCCTGGTGGCGATGGCGGCGCTGGTGCTGCTCGTGGCCGGGGGCCTCTACGTGCGGACCACGCCGGTGGACGCCATTCCGGACCTGTCCGACGTGCAGGTGATCGTGTACACCGACTACCCCGGGCAGGCGCCCCAGGTGGTGGAGAGTCAGGTTACGTACCCGCTCGTCACCGCCATGCTCGGCGTGCCCCGGACGAAGGTGGTGCGGGGGCAATCGATGTTCGGCAGCTCGTTCGTGTACGTGATCTTCGGGGAGGGTACCGACCTGTACTGGGCGCGGTCCCGGGTGCTGGAACGGCTCAACGCCGTGCAGACCAGGCTGCCGGCCGGCGCCAAGACCGAGCTGGGTCCGGACGCGACCGGCGTCGGCTGGGTCTACCAGTACGCGCTGGAGGGTCCCGGCTACACGCTGGCGCAGCTCCGGACCATCCAGGACTTTCAGGTCCGCTACGCCCTCCAGGGCCTGCCCGGCGTGGCGGAAGTGGCGAGCATCGGGGGGTTCGTCAAGCAGTATCAGGTGCTGCTCGACCCCACCCGTCTCCAGGCCTTCGGCGTGACCGCCGAGCAGATCGTCGAGGCAGTGCGGGGGGCCAACCAGGACGTTGGCGCCCGCACGCTCGAGGTGGCGGGGAGCGACTACGCCATCCGGGGGCTGGGCTACTTCCGGGGGGTGCAGGACATCTCGGATGTGGCGGTGGGGTCGGGGTCCGGCGGCCGGCCGGTGCGGGTGGGCGACGTGGCCCAGGTGACCCTCGGCCCCGATCTCCGGATCGGGATCGCCGAGCGGAACGGTCAGGGGGAGGCGGTCGGTGGCGTCGTGGTGATGCGGATCGGGGCCAACGCGCTCGAGGTGACCAACCGGGTGAAGGCCAAGCTCGCCGAGCTCCAACCGTCGCTCCCCGCGGGGGTCACCACGGTCACGACGTACGACCGCTCCGACCTCATCCACCGCTCGATCGAGACCCTCTGGCGCACGTTGCTGGAGGAGTCGGCGATCGTGGCGGTGGTGTGCCTCGTCTTCCTGCTACACGCCCGGAGTGCCATGGTCGCCATCGCGACGCTACCACTCGGCATCCTGGCGGCGCTCGCGGCCACCCGGTGGCTCGGCATCAACGCCAACATCATGTCGCTCGGCGGGATCGCCATCGCCATCGGGGCGATGATCGACGCGGCCATCGTCATGATCGAGAATCTGCACAAGCACATCGAGCGCGAGCCCGACCGGCCCCATTGGGAGCGGGTGCTGGCGGCGTCGAAGGAGGTGGGGCCGGCGCTGTTCATGTCGCTGCTCATCATCACCGTGTCCTTCCTGCCGGTGTTCACGCTGGAGGATCAGGAGGGCCGGCTGTTCCGGCCGCTCGCCCTGACGAAGACCTTCGCGATGGCGAGCGCGGCGCTGCTCTCCATCACCGTGGTGCCGGTGCTCATGGGGTACCTCGTCAAGGGCCGGATCAGGCCCGAGTCGGCGAACCCCGTGAACCGCTGGGCTGCGCGGCTCTACCGGCCGGTGCTCCGCTGGTCGCTGCGCGCCCGCGTGGCCGTGCTGGCCGCGTGCGTGCTCGTGGCCGGGGTGACGATCGTCCCGCTTACCACTCTGGGCAGCGAGTTCATACCCCCGCTTCAAGAGGGGAGCCTGATGTTCATGCCCAACACGCTGCCCAGCGTCTCCTTGAGCCAGCAGCGGCGGATGCTCCGGCTGCAGGACAGCATCCTGATGAGCTTCCCCGAGGTCGAGTCGGTGTGGGGCAAGGCGGGGCGGGCCAACACTGCGACCGACTGGGCGCCGGTCTCGATGGTCGAGACCACCGTCAATCTGAAACCGAAGGCGGAGTGGCGGCCGGGTCTCACCCAGGACGGGCTCATCGCCGAGCTGGACCGCGCGCTCCGGCTCACCGGCGCGGTGAACAGTTGGACGATGCCGATCAAGAACCGCACCGACATGCTCTCGACCGGGATTCGGACCTCGCTCGGCGTCAAGATCTTCGGGCCCGATCTCCAGGTGATTCAGCGGATCGGCGGGGAGATCGAGGCTGCCCTCGCCACCCTGCCGGGCACCGCGAGCATCTATGCCGAACGCTCCTTCGGCGGACGGTACCTCGACATCCGGCCGAACGCCGAGGCGCTCGCGCGCTACGGCCTGACGACGGGCGACGTCCAGCACGTGCTGGCGATGGCGCTGGGTGGCGACCAGGTCACGACCGCGGTCGAGGGGCGTGAGCGCTTCCCGGTGCAGGTGCGCTATGCCCGCGACTTCCGCGACAGTCCGGAGACGATTGGCCGGCTCCTCGTGGCCGGTCACGATGGCCTTCAGGTGCCGCTCTCCCAGGTGGCCGACATCGGGTTCGCGCCCGGGCCGGCGATGGTGCGAAGCGAGAACGGGTACCTCAACGATATCGTCTCGATCGACGTGCGGGGCCGGGACGTGGGAGGCTACGTGGCGGAGGCCAGCCAGGTCGTCGCCCAGGCAGTGGACATTCCCGCCGGGTACCGGTTGGAGTGGAGCGGGCAGTACGAGGCGATCGAGCGGGTGAAAGACCGGCTCGAGGTGGTGGTGCCGCTCACGCTGGTCTCCATCGCGCTGCTGCTGTTCCTCACGTTCGGCACGATCACCGAAATGGCGATGGTCATGCTCTCGCTGCCGTTCGCCCTGGTGGGCGGCGTGTGGGCGATGTGGCTGCTCGACTACAACCTCTCGGTGGCGGTGGCGGTGGGCTTCATCGCCCTCGCGGGGGTGGCCGCGGAGACCGGCGTGGTCATGCTGCTGTACCTCGATCACGCCTGGGAGGACATCACCCGGGACGGCCGCCGGCCGACCGTGGGCGAGCTGGTCGGGGCCATCGAGCATGGCGCGGTCAACCGGCTCCGGCCCAAGCTGATGACGGTCGCCGCCATCATGCT
>JACCSZ010000427.1 GCA_013812695.1 Gemmatimonadales bacterium
GAGCTCAGGTGGCCGGGGCAAGCGCTCCTCGTCGGCCGGCCGCGAGCGTCAGGCCCAGCCGCGCCGCGGCCTGCCGGAGCCGGTCCGGCGCCACGGTCAGCGCGATGCGGAAATAGCCTTCGCCCGCCGGCCCGAACGCGCTGCCCGGCAGCACCACGACGCCGGTGTCCTCCAGCGCGCGCTTGGCGAACGCCGCCGATGCACTGCCGCCCGGCAGCGCCACCCACAGGTACATCGCCGCCTTCGGGGCCTCGAGCGCGAACCCGGCTTCGCGCAGCGCCGCCACCGCCGCGTCCCGCCGCCGTTCGAGCTCCGCCCGGATGGGCGCGACGAGCGCTTCGGCCTGGTCGAGCGCCACGGCGCCGGCCTGCTGCACCGCCAGAAACGGCCCCGTGTCGGTGTACGACTTGACCCGTGTCAGCGCGGTGATCAGCTCGGGGCGCCCGATCGCGAACCCGATCCGCCAGCCCGTCATCGAGAAGCTCTTCGACAACGAGAAGAATTCCAGCGCGACCGCGCGCGCGCCCGGAATCTCGAAGATGCTGGGCGCCCGGTAGCCGTCGAAGGTGAGGTCGCAGTACGCGTTGTCGTACGCGAGCAGGATATCGTAGCGCCGGCAGATCGCGACGGTGCGCTCGAGGTACTCGAGCGAGGCCACCGCGGCGGTGGGGTTGTTCGGGTAGTTGACGAACACCAGCCGCGCGCGCTGGAGCACGGGCTCGGGCACGTGCTCCAGCTCGAGCAGGAACTCGTGCTCCGCCAGGAGCGGCGCGATGTACGGCTCGGCGCCGGCGAGGATGGACCCCCCGATGTACGCCTGATAGCCCGGCTCGGGCACGATCGTGACGTCGCCCGGATTCACGACCGCGAACGGCAAGTGCGACAAGCCTTCCTTCGAGCCGATGAGCGGCAGCGTCTCCGTCACCGGATCGAACTGGAAGCCGAACCGCCGCTCTACCCAGCGCGCCGCCGCCTGGCGAAAGGCGGGCAGCCCCTGCTGAAAGCCGTACTTGCTGTAGGCCGGATCCTGGAGCGCGTCGGACATGGCCTGCACGGCGACGGCGGGCGGCGGCGTGTCGTTGTCGCCCGCACCGAGATCGATGACGTCCACGCCGGCCTCGATCAACTTGCGCTTGATCGCGGGGATCTCGGCCAGCGGATAGCCGGGGAGGGCGCGCAGCCGTTCGCTGAACTCGATCATCGACGTGTGCCGTCCCGGACGGGGTTGGAGAGGACGCCGACGCCGGGAATCTCGACCTCCACGACGTCGCCATCGGCGAGCGCCCCGACGCCGGCCGGCGTCCCGGTGGCGATGAGGTCGCCCGGCTCGAGGGTCATGACGCCGCTGATGAAGGCCACCAGGAACGGAATCGTGAAATGCATGTCGGTGGCCGGAGCCCGCTGGCGCTCTTGGCCGTTCACCCGGCCGATGACCTCGAGCGCGCGCCAGTCGAGCCCGGTGCGCAGCTCCGGCCCCACCGGGCAGAACGTGTCGTATCCCTTGGCGCGCCCCCACTGGCCGTCGGTCTTCTGCAGGTCGCGACAGGTGACGTCGTTGACGCACACGAACCCGCCGATCCCGCGCTCGGCCTCGGCCTCACCCGCGTCCCGCAGCCGCGTGCCGATCACCACGCCGATCTCGGCCTCGTGCTCGACCTGTCGCGAATCGCTCGGGAGCACGATCGCCTGACCCGGCCCGATCAGCGCGCTGGGCGGCTTGAGAAACAGCATGGGCGTCGCGGGCACGTCGTTCCCGAGCTCTCGGGCGTGGGCGACGTAGTTGCGGCCGACGCACACGATCTTCGACGGTCGCACCGGGATCACGCGATGGCCCCGATTCCGTGCCGGGCGAAGAAGTCCTCGCACTTGGTGCGGACCTGCGACCAGCTCCCGATGACCCGGTCCGCGCGCGGCAACCCCCCGAGCAGCAGCGGGCCGTACCGCTTGGTGACGACTCGGCTGTCGAGCAGCACCACGACGCCCATGTCCTGCCGGCTCCGGATCAGCCGCCCGAACCCCTGCTTCAGCTTGAGCGCCGCGTGCGGCAGCAGGTAGTTCATGAAGCCGTCCTGCCCTTCCTCGGCGAGCCGCTCGAGCCGCGCCGCCGTCACCGGCTCGCTCGGGACCTTGAAAGGTAGCTTGTTGAGCACGAGGGTGCGGAGCGCTCGCCCGGGCACGTCGACTCCTTCCCAGAACGAGTCGGTGCCGAGCAAGATGGCGTTCTCCGCCTCGCGGAACCGCCGCAGCAGGACGTCCCGGGGCGCATCGCCCTGCACCAGCATCGGCCACCGGTTGCCGAGCACGCCGCGCAGTTCGTGCGCGGCCTTCCGCAGCGAGGCGTGACTGGTGAACAGGACGAACATCCCGCCGTCGGACGCATAGGCCAGGTCGGTGACGACCTGCACCACCGCCGTGGCGTGCGCGTGCTCGTCCTCGCGCGGCTCCGGCATGTCGTTGGGAATTCCGAACACGCACTGCGATGGATAGTCGAACGGCGACGCGAACACCTCGCGGACGGTGACCGGCGAATCCCCGCCGCTCAACCCCAAGCGCGACTCCACGAAGCCGAAGTCCCCGCCGGCGGCGAGCGTGGCGCTCGTGAGCACCACGGTGTCGAGGCGGTCGAACAGCAGCGACCGGAGCACCGGCGCCAGGTCCAGCGGCACGACCGACAGGCTCACACCCTGGCCGCGCTGCGCCCGCTCCATCCAGCGCACGGTGGGGGCCCCGCCTCCAGCCGGCCGGAGCGTCCGGTTGAGGCCGTCCGACACGCCGTCCAGCCGCCGCATGACCGCCCGCAGCTCCTGGAGGATCGTGCCCCGGCGCTCGGTGTCTTCCGACTCGGCGAGCCGGTCGGCGATCGTCTCGACGGTCTCCCGCAGCGCCCGGAACGCACCGAGCGCCGCGTCCAGCTCGAACGCCAGCCCCTCGTCCCAGATCTCGTCGGTGGCGAAGTCGTCGGCCAGCCGGAGCTGTCCGGCCGGCGCGCCGTCGAGCCGCTGATGGAGCCTGAGGAACATCGCTTCGCTGGCACGGCGCGCGTCGGCGATGGCCGGCAGCAGGCGCTGCTTGAGCAGATCGAGGCTCGCGCGGCTCAGCAGGTCGCCCCGGCTCATGAGCTCGTGCGCCAGCGTGGGCGCGAGACCGCGGCCATTGCGCTCGAACCGCGACAGCAGCCGGCGCACCGCCCGGTTGCTCACCTGGACACCCAGGTGACTCGCGGCGACATCCTCCAGGTGATGCGCCTCGTCGAGCACCAGTCGCTTGTAGGGCGGCAGGACCGCGGCCTCCTCCCAGTTGTCCTGGGCCTGGCGGACCGAGAGGTCGGCCGCGAGCAGGTGATGGTTCACCACCACCACGTCCGCCTCCGCCGCGCGCCGGCGGGCCCGGAACAGGAAGCACTTGTCGAAGTGGGTGCACTTGAGCCGCGTGCACAGGTCCGCTTCGGCGCTCACCTCGTCCCACACCTCGCCCGACGGTGTGACCGGCAGGTCGCTCAGCGTGCCGTCGGCGGTATGCCCCGCCCACTCGGCGATGCCCAGCAGCTCGTCGAGCTTATCCTGCTCCAGCAGGGTCCGTTGCGACGCCACCGCCTGGTGCATGCGCGACAGGCAGAGATAGTTCCGCCAACCCTTGAGCAGCGCGAACGTCGGCGTGTACTCCGCCGTGCCGAGCGCCCGGCGCAGCATCGGCAGATCCTTGCCGACGAGCTGCTCCTGCAGGTTGATGGTGTTGGTGCTGACCACGGTGCGCTCGCCGTTGGCGCGCGCCCAGTGCAGCGCGGGCACCAGGTACGCGAACGACTTGCCCACCCCCGTGCCGGCCTCCAGGATCTGCACACCGCCGTCGTTGTACCCGTCGGCGATGTACGCGGCCATGTCACGCTGGCTGCGCCGATCCTCGTACTGGCGGAGCTCCGCGGCCACCGGGCCGCCCTCGCCCAAGGTGTCGATGACGTCGAACGGATCGATGCGGACGACCGCCCGGTCGCGGGGAACTTCGACCACGACGTAGAGTTCGGTCGCGCCGTTGTCGATGATCCCGAATCCGATGCCGCCGTCGTGGAGCCGCGCCGCGACATCGAGGTCGGGGCCCGACGGATCGAGCCGGCCGCTCGGGTGGTTGTGCAGGAGCATCTCGCCGCGCTGCGCCACACCCGGCAACGCCAGCACCAGCTCCACGGTGCCGCGCGCGACGGCCCGGGCCGCGGCCACCACGCCGTCCCGGTCCACCTGCGCCACGAAGGAGACCTCGCGCCCGCCCGCGGCGGTGATCTCCCCGGCGAGCAAGGCGCGGACGCCGGGGGCGATGCGCTCGGAATGGCCGGTGCTCAGGTCTTGAGCTCCTTCTTCTTCGCCGCGGGGAACAGGACGTTGTTGAGAATGAGCCGGTACCCCGGTGAGTGCGGGTGAAGCGAGAGATCGGTCGGCACGTCCCCGATCTGGTGCTGCGGATCCTCCGGATCGTGCCCCCCGAAGAACGTCCACGTGCCCTGGCCGTGTTCCCCGTGCACGTATTTCACCCAGGGCGCGCCGGGCTCGTCGGCGAGGACCGTGACGCCGGGCTTGAGCGTCCGCCGGCTGAACGAGGTGGTGAGTCCGTAGAAATCCGGCACGACCTGGCGGTGGCTCTGGACCAGCATCGTCGCCACCGGATCGATCTTGGCGCTGAAGTTGAACAGCGTGAACGATCCCAGCGGCTGGCGGCGCTCGGGCGAGTTGACCTGGTGGCCGTCGATATCCGAGTACACCGGCACCGTGGGACGGAGCTCGAGTTGCGCGCCCTGGAAGGCAAACGCCTCGTCCCAGCGCATCCGCGCGGACGCGTCGGCGTCCATCGGGGTCCCGTCGGCATACGCCGCTGCCAGGTCCACTCCGTTCGCCGCGAGGGCGAGGTCCAGCGTCTCGGTGGCGGTGCACATGGCGAACAGGAAGCCGCCCCGCCGCACGTACTCGGAGATCGCCACCGCCACCGCGCGCTTTTCGGCAGGCACCGACGGATAGCCGAGCTGGCGCGCCATCGCGCGATTTCGCTCGACCATGTCTACCAGCCAGGGCGCTCCGGCATAGGTCAGGAAGAACTTGGAATACTGACCCGTGAAGTCCTCGTGATGGAGGTGCAGCCAATCGTAGGTCTTGAGCTTGGCGCCGAGCACCTCCGGATCCCATACCTTTTCGAATCTGATCCCCGCGTAGTTGAGCGCCATCGTCACCGCGTCGTCCCACGGCGCGGCGTTGGGCGGCGCGTACACGGCGACCTTGGGCGCCTTCTCGAGCGGCACGGCGTCCATGTTGCCGCCTTCGACCTCTCCGCGAATCTCGACCACCCGACCGTCGTCGAGCGCCTCGGTCGTGATCCCGTTGAGCGCGGCGTCTCGGGATATGGTGGCATCGGCCGGGAGGAGAAACGAGCCGTTCCGGTAGTTGAGGAGCCACTCCGCCCGGCCGCCACCCTCGAGCAGCCGGAACGTCAGTCCGTAGGCCTTGAGATGGTCCGCCTGGGTGTCGTCCATGGGGACGAGCATCCACGGCGCGCCCGAGCGCAGTCGCCAATGCGAAAGTGTGGGCGAGAGCGATGCCAGCCCCGCACAGCTTCGAGCCAGAAAGTCGCGCCGCCGCATCATGTGCGCGGCACCGCCCCGCGAGCTTCGTCCAGGCGCCGCCGTGCGTGGGGCACGAGCGCGCTTGCCGGATAGGTGAGGATCAGATGCTCGAGCTGCGCCACCGCCTCCCCCGGGCGGCGCTGGTCGAGCAGCAGCTCCGCCAGGGCGAGCTCGGCGGCGGGCGCGATCCCTGGCGCCTCGGGCACCGCCGCGGCCCTGAGCAGCCGCTCGGCGTCGGACGCCTGGCCGCTCGTCACCGCGAGCCGGCCCGCCAACAATCGAAGCCCGGCGCCGCCCTTGTCGGGCGGCAGGCCGCCGCCGACTCGCTCGAGGCCGGTCACGGCCGCCGCCGTATCGGCCCGCGCCAGTTGAAGCAAGGCATCACCCAGCGCCGGCAGGCTGTCCGCTTCGATCGGCTGCAGCAGCGCGAGCAGTGTCGTCCGGTCGGTCGCCTCGCCGCGATCGCCGGCGAACGGTCCCGCCGCCTTCAGCCGCTCGAGCGCGCCCCGCACGTCGCCGTGGTAGAGCCGGAGTCGTCCAGCGAGGGCGAGCCCATCCACCGTGCTGTCCGCGCCGAGCGTCGAATCCGCGCGCCGGAGATCGCCGGATTCGATATAGGCGACCACCAGTCGGCGCTGGAGCACGGCGTGCTCGTCGCCGCCCATCTCACCCCGGCGCTCGGCCAGCCGGCGCGCGGCCTCCTCCAACTTTCCCTCCCCGATCAGCACCTGCACCAGCGTCGCCGACGCGCCGCTCGAGATCGTCCCGGGCGCGCTCCGGTCCTCGGCGATCCCGACCAGCATGCGGCGCGCGGATTCGCGCTCGCCAGCGGCGGAGTAAACGCGCGCGGCGTCGAGCCGGAGCCGGGCGCGCTCCGCGTCCGGACTCCGCTCGGCGATCAGCTCGAGCGCGCGCGCCTGCGCGACCCGGGCCTCGCGTCCGGGCTGCGTGCGGAGCTGGTCCAGCAAGCCGCGGAGTGCCTCGACGGCTACCGGCCGCGTCTCGGGCAGCGCCGCCCGCAACCTCTCGAGCGCACCGAGCGGGTCGCCCCACCGGGCTCGGAGTTCGGCCCCGATGCGGCGCGCCGTGAAGTCGTGCTCCCGGTCCACGGCGGCGAGCAGCGCGTCGCGTGCGGAATCCGGCGCCTGGGAAATGGTGCTCACCGCGGAGACGCGATACCCCGGAAGGCGGCGGACGGCGGGCAGCCACTCGCGGAGCGCGCCCTCAAAGTCGCCGTCCGCGAACGCCAGTTGCGCCAGCTCCGCAGCCATGGCGTCGGGCCGCTGGAGCTGCAGGCGACCGCGCAGATACGCGGTCGCGGCGCCCGGTCGATCGCGGCGGCTCAAGGCCGCCGCGCCCCACTCGCGATACGGGGTCTCGTCGCCAGGCGCGGCGGCGGCCCAGCGCTCGGCCACGGAACGGAGGCTGTCCGGCTCCTCCGCCGCCGCATACGCGCGCAGGGCCACGCCGAATGCCGCGCCGCTCGCCGAAGGTGCGGCGAGTGCCGCGCGCGCCTGCGGCAGGATCTCGGCGCTCAACCCCATCGGGAGGAGCGCGCGCTCCAACCCGAGCAGCGCCGCCGCGTCCGCGGGCCGCTTCGCGAGCACGCCGCGATACGCGTCTGCCGCCCCGGCATAGTTGCCGCGCCGCTCCTGCTCGAACGCGCGCGACATGCCGGGGTCCTGCGCGCGGAGCGCGACCGGCGCGAGCGCGACGATCGCGAGCAGCAGCACGGCGAGCCGCGTCACTGGGCCTGCGGCTCGGAGAGCC
This sequence comes from Gemmatimonadales bacterium, assembly GCA_013812695.1. Lineage (GTDB taxonomy): Bacteria > Gemmatimonadota > Gemmatimonadetes > Gemmatimonadales > GWC2-71-9 > CAVVWJ01. The sequence goes on from JACCSZ010000427.1 coordinate 7,373, forward strand.
GGCGAAAATAGTCCACCACCAGCCGGCGGTCCGCGGGGGAGAGCTGCTGCAGCTCTTCCCAGGTCGGCACGCGGAGCCGGTCATCGTCGCCGAGCAGCCGGGCGCGGAGTGCTGGGGGAAGCCGCACGCTACCGTCGGTGGCGGCCGTGCTCTGCCGCTCCTTGCGTTCGTCCTCGTCCTTTCCCCGCAGCGTGCGCCCGGCGTCCAGCATCCGCCGGAACAGCCGCTCCTGCCGCTCGACCGTCTGCCGGTCGAGCCGCCCGCCCTCCAGACGCTTGGCGAGATCCTTGGCCTCATCGGCCATCTCGCCGGCGCCGGGCATGTTCCCTCCGCCGCGCAACTTCTGCAGCTCTTCGGCCAGCGCCCGTTGCCTCATGCCCAGTTGCCGAAGCTGCTCCCTAACGGCGCCGTCGCCTGCCATCGGCAGCATCCCGGCACCTTGCTGGCCGAGGCCCCCTTGCTGCTTCGCAAGCTCGGCCATGCGCTCGAGCGCCTCCGCCAGCCCCGACCCCGAGCCGGCGCCCTGCACGTCGCCCCGCGCCCGGACCAACTGGTGGGCGGCGGCGTTGAGCGCATCCACCGCGCCGCCCGCCTGCTCCGCGCCCTCGCGCGCGTTGGGACTTGCGTTGGCGATCGCTTCCCGGGTGCGCTGCATCTGGCGCCGGGCGCCACCCAACGCCGCGCCGATCCCCGGCGGCACCAGCGCGTTCTTGCCCGACGCCTGGCGCACCTGCTCGAGCAGCCGCTCCACGCCTTCTTCGATGGCGCCCTGCTCGGCGCGCACCTCGCCTCCGGCGTCGCCTCGCGTCTCCAGGCGCTCCTGCACCGCCAACTGGCGCTCGGCCAGCCGACTGGTCTCCGCCAGCGCCTGGTCGAGCGCCGCCACCACCTCTTGGCGCCACGCCTGCCGCATGCCCTCACGCTCCTCCTGCAGCTGGTCGCCAAGCGGCTGGAGCGACTGCTCCGCCTGCTCGCCGCTCTGCCGGGCATCCTGGCGCCGGCCCTGCTGGCTCGCGGACGCTGCCTGCTTCATCTGCTGGCCGGCCTGCTGCGCGCGCTTCCCCGCGGTGCCGAGGCGCTGCTCCCGCTGCGCGTCATCCGTCGCTTTGGCCACCCGTTCAAGGGCCGCTCCCAGTGAGTCGGCCCTGGCGGCCATCTCGCGCTCGGCCTGCGCCGCTCGCGCGCTGTCGGCGGCGGCAACCTGGTCGTTCCACTCGCGCTGCTCCTGCGCGAGCTCCCTCGCTTCGTTGCTCAGCGCGGTGAGCTCGCCTTCGAGGGCAGCGCGCTCGAACAGCTCCCGGCTTCGCTCCAGCGCCTCGCGAGTCTCTCGCTGAGCCTCGGCCAAACGCTCCAGCGCCTCCTTCGTCCGCTCGGCATCGAGCTCCTTGAGCGCTTGTTGCAGTTCTCGCAGCCGCTCGCGCAGCTCGGGGGAGAGCGCCCGATCGAGCTGTTCGCGGATTTCGGCCAGCTCGCGCTGCCACGCGGTGTCGCCCAGACCGGCCGCCTCCGCGCTCTTCCGCAACGCCTCGAGCGACTCCTGCAACGCCTCCGCGTGACGCATCAGCTCCTGCTGGGACCGGGCGATGCCTTCGGCCTTCTTCGCCTCGTCGAATGTGAGCGACTCGCCGCGCTTCTCGCCTCGGCTCTCGGCGCCTCGAGACCGCTCCCGCGCCAGATCCTCGGTCTGCCGCTCGACCAGCTTGCTCGCCACCGCCACCGAGTCGAGACCGCCGGACAGGGCCTCCGAGGCCTCGCGCTGCGCCGCACGAACCTCGCTCATCGTGGGCAGCCGGAGCACGTACTCTCTCGACCTGCCCACCTGTCGCCGCGGCCTGTTGTCCGCCGCGACGGCCCGGTAGCGGAGGGTGTCGCCCGGGAGCAGGCCGCGCCGGGTCAGGTCGAGCGTATGGGTGAGGATGGCGCGGTCGGGCGCGCCGGCGGGCAAGGTGACCGGCTCGCGCCGCATTGAATCCACCAGGCCCAGCCGGCTGATACGGCGGCTCTCGACGACGACGCCGGAGATACCGTGATCGTCGCGCACGTCTACGACGAGTGGAAGCTGCATGCTGAGCGGCGCGATCGTGTCGGCGCCCGGCACGGGGACGTCCACCCGGGGCGCGCTGTCGGCCACGAGCTGGATCGGCAGGCGCACGGTGTCCGAGGTCAACGGCGCGCCGCCCGCCGTCGTCAGCGCGAGACGGTACTGTCCCGACCCGGCCGGTACGAAACTGCCCGTAAACCGGCCGCCACTCACCGCCAGCGCCGTGCGGCGCTCGCCGGCCGACCAGGCGGCGCTGGCGAGCGGCGCGGTGGCTTCGCCGCGCGTCTCGAGCCGCGTGCCGGCCGGAAGCAGCAGCGTGTCGCCACTCGTAGGCATCGGCTCGGACTCGAGGCCGAGGTACTGGGGATAGTGGGCGGTGACGGTCAACGTACCGAGGAACACCGGGAGGCGGACGCGGATGCTGACCGTGTCCGACGCGCGGCTCCCGCCGGTGAGGCGTGCGAACATGTCGCTCTGGAGCGCGCCGGTGCTCACCGTGGCGCGGCCGAGCCCGTCGAGCCGGACGGCGCGCGGCCGCCAGCCTTCCCCGGGTGCACGGAGCCAAAGTGTCGCCGTGCGCCGGCCGAATGCCTCGAGCTCCAACGCGGTCGAATCGCCACGGTCCACAACCTCACGGACGGCGTGGAGGCGCACCGGCGCCACCGTGGCCTCCCAAGCTCGGCGCGGGTGCCAGAGCGCCGCAGCCGGGCCGTCGAGCGGCCCAGCCGTGCCGAACGCGGCGAGCCCGAGCGTCAGCAGGCCCAACCCCGATCGGCCCAGGACGCGAGTCGTCCGCGCGAGCGGCTCGGCGGCCGCGCCACCGCGGCGGGATAAGTCGTCGGCCTGGACCTGGTCGGCGTGCGCCAATAGCGCCTCGCTGGTCCCGGCTGCCGGCCGCTCGAGCAGGGCGGTGAGCGCGCCGCGACGCCACGCGCCGGTTGCTTCGAGCCGGCCGGCGACGCTGCCCGCCGACAGCCGCCCGTCGCCCCGCCACGCCAGGAAGGCCGTGCCCGCGAGTGCTGCGAGCGCCGCCGCCCACGCCGCCAGCACCCATGCCGGTGCTTCCAGCCATCCGAGTCGCACCATCCACGCGGCGATCCCGAGGAGCAGCGCGCCCGCTCCGACGGCCACGCCGGTCCAACCGAGCGTAGAACGCGCACGGAGCGGGCGGGCCAAGCGCCGGAGGGCCAGATGGGTGGCCGACGCGGTCACCCGCCGAACCCGACGGCGTATGTGAACAGGTTCACGCCCATCCGAAGCGCGGCCTCGCGTTTCTCGGGAGGATCGCGATGCACCTCGAAATCCTCCCACCCGTCCCCGAGATCGGTCTGATAGGAGTAGTAGACCGCCAGGCGGCCGTCGAGAATGAGGCCGAACCCCTGGGCCGGCTTTCCATCGTGCTCGTGAATCTTGGGAATGCCTTTGGGAAAGTCGTACACGAGATGGTACACCGGGTGATCGAGCGGCACCTCGACCAGCGGCAGGTCCGGAAAGATTCGTCCCAGCTCGCGGCGAATCGACGCGTCCATGCCGTAATTGTCGTCGGCGTGGAGAAATCCTCCCTGCAGCAGATAGCGACGGAGCGTCGTCAGGTCGCGATCGCTCCATCGGACGTTGCCGTGCCCCGTCATGTAGATGTAGGGCACGTTCCACAGCTCGTCTTCCGCCAGCGTGACCACCTGCTCCTCGACCGCGACCCGGAGGGCCGTGCGGTCGCGGATGGCCGCGAGCAGGTTCGGCAGGCTCGAGGGGTTAGCGTACCAGTCGCCCCCGCCCTCGTAGTGCAGCCGGCCGATCGTCAGCACCGGCCCCGGGGCGCGCGGAGCGGCGCCGGTGAGCACGGCGAAGGCGATCGCCAGCGGAAGCAGACGACGGTTCATGAGGGCAGCTCCATCACCAGCCGATAGGCGTCGTTCCGGGACAGGCCGAGGGTGTCGCTGAGCCGGCGGACGACCTCGCGACGGCTGAGCCCCTCGCCCAGGAGCAAGGTCGCCTGTTCCACCGCGTCCACGCCTCGATCCGGCGGCTCGGCTGGCCTGCCAGTTCCCTCGAGGACGATGGTCAGCTCTCCGCGCGGGGGGTGCTCCGTAAAATAGCCCGCGAGCTCGTCCAGTGTCCCGGAGCGCAGCTCCTCGTGCAGCTTGGTCAGCTCCCGGGCGACGAGTGCCCGACGCGCGCCGTGCGCCGCGCGGGCAAGGTCTTCCAGCAGGTCGGTCAGCCGGGGTGGCGCCTCGAAGAGCACGACGCTCCACTCCTCCGCGGCCGCACGCGCCAGCAACCGCGCTCGTTCCCGTCCCTTCCGCGGGATGAACCCGAGGAACACGTACCGGTCGCCCGTAAAGCCGGCCGCGGACAGCGCGGTGGCCACGGCGGACGGTCCGGGAATGGGTACGACCGTCACGCCGCCGGCTCGTGCCGCCGCGACCAGTTCGCTGCCGGGGTCGCTGATGGCCGGCGTGCCCGCATCCGACACCAGCGCCACGTCCCGCCCGCCCTGCAGAATATCCAGCAGGGTTTCGAGCCGGCGTTCCTGGGAATGCGCGTGGTAGCTCAGCAGTTGCGGTGCGGCGCCCAGATGGGTCATCAAGCCTCGCGTGCGACGGGTGTCCTCCGCCGCCACCACCGGCACGGTCCGGAGCACCTCGATGGCGCGGGCGGAGAGGTCGCCGAGGTTACCGAGGGGCGTCGCAACGACGTACAGTGTGCCGGGCATGCGAGGAAAGTAGAGCGACTGGAGGGGGTGGAGAAGGCAGTCAGGAAGCCGCCGGGCACGCGAATGGGCGGGCGCGGCCGGGCGCCCGATCTGCGCCCTGACCGCCCCGCCCGAGCCCAACCGAGCGCGATTACGACTTTACCCCAGATGCTGCTTGATCTTCCCTTCGAGCGTCGCCTTGGGCACGGCCCCGATGACGGTGTCGACGTGCTGGCCGTTCTTGAAGAACAGGATGCTCGGAATCGAGCGCACGTTGAACCGCATGGCGGTGCGCTGGTTGGAGTCGACGTCGACCTTGGCCACCTTGGCCTTCCCGGCATACTCACCGGCGAGCTGTTCGAGGATGGGCGCCACGATCTGGCACGGGCCGCACCACGTCGCCCAGAAGTCGACGAGGACGAGGCCGTTGGCCTGCTCGATCTCCCCGGCGAACGAGGCGTCGGTGACGTGGACAGTCTGGGCATTCGTCGTGGCCATGATGTTATTCTCCTGTGATTGAAGGAGGGATCGCTTGGCGGATCGCCCCCGCATCGCGCATGTTGGGATCGCCGTGCCCGACATCGACGCCGCACTCGCCTTTTATCGCGACGTCCTCGGGCTGTCGCCGGGTCCGCCCGAACAGGCCGACGGCGCGATCATCGTGTCGTTGCCCTTCGGCGATTCCGAGGTCGAGCTGCTTGCGCCGCTCGCGCCCGACGGACCGATCGCCAGGTTCCTCGAGCGCCGAGGTCCCGGCATCCATCACCTGTGCTATCGCGTGCCGGATCTCGATGCCGCCCTCGCCACCTGCCGCGCGGCCGGTTATCGCCTCGTGGACGAGGTGCCGCGCGCGGGGGCCGGCGGACGCCGCATCGCCTTCATCCATCCGAAGGCGACGGCGGGCATTCTGCTCGAACTCACTGAGTAACATAACAGGGACGGTGGGGCCGAAGGTTCCCGATGGACTACGGAGCGGTGGGGGCGGTGGCGTCCTGCGCCGAGGGGTTGCACGGGCGGGCGGGGTTGCCGGCGGCCGTAAGGTCGATCTGGTTGACGATCCAGCCGCCGTCGCCCAGTTGGATGGCCGAGAACGGCACGGTCCAGGTGCACGCCTGACGGCGGAGCTGCACCTGCACCGCGTGACGGGCGGGCGATCCATCGGGCTGGTCGGACACGATGCGCGAGTCGTCGTGCACGAGGTAGCTCTGCATGACCGCGATGCGCCGCTCGTAGTCGTCCGGCTGCCTGGTGCGCGCGGCGGGACCGGCCGGCGTGCCCCAGAGCGAAGCCATCGCGGCCAGATTGCTGTCGGCCACGGCCCGCATGAAGCCCTGGACCGCTGCCGCGGCGGTATTGGAAGGCTGCACTTGGCCCGGAGCGCTCCCACTGCCACCGCTGCACGCGGCCAGGAGCGCGGCCGCCGCCATCCACCGTGCGTTGATCACGAGTCTCCCGTTGTGCGAGTGTTGGCGTGCGAAGTTAACCGGCCGCGGAGCCCCGAGCAATGACGCCGCAACGCCTGTACATCAACATCGATCACGTGGCCACCGTGCGGCAGGCCCGCCGCACGGACGAGCCCGATCCGCTCGAGGCGGCGCGCATCGCGGAGGCCGCGGGCGCCGACGGCATCACCGTGCACTTGCGCGAGGATCGCCGGCACATCCAGGATCACGACGTCGAGCGCCTCGCGCCCGCGGTGCGGGTGCTCAACCTTGAGCTGGCCACCAGCCACGACATCCTGGCCATCGCCTGCCGCCTGCGCCCCTACCAGTCGACGATCGTCCCCGAGCGGCGGGAGGAAGTGACGACCGAGGGAGGCCTCGATCTCACCCGGCCCAACTCGCGCCTCCGAGATACCATCCGCCGGCTCGAGGAAACGGGGACGCGCGTGAGCCTGTTCATCGATCCCGAGCCCGCGGCGCTCGATGCCGCGAAGGACCTCGGGGTGCCGGCCGTGGAGCTCCACACCGGCCGCTACGCGCAGACCTGGCGACAGCACGACGATGCGCTCGACGAGCTTCGCCGCGCGGCGCGTCACGCCGCCGACATGGGGCTTGCCGTCCACGCGGGCCACGGCCTCACCTATCAGAACGTGGCGCCCGTAGCGGCCATCCCGGAACTCGAGGAGCTGAACATCGGTCACAGCGTCGTGAGCCGCGCCGTGATGGCGGGCATGCGCGCCGCGGTCCGCGACATGGTCCACTTGGTGCGGGACGCAAGGCGCTGATAGCTTAGGAGCCCATGAGCCATCCGCTTGCCGCCGCCGACTTCTTCGCCCTCGAGGCGGGAGAGTGCCTCGACCGTCTCGAGCAGCTCCTCGCCCGGACCGAGGGTCCGCCTGCCGAGGAGTTTCTCCGCGGCGCCCGCGTGCTCCGCGGCTCCGCGCTGATGGCGGGCCAGCAGCCCATCGCCCGCGCCGCCGCCGGACTCGAGGGGATTGCCCGCGCCTACCGCGACGGCCGGCGTCACTGGGATCCCGCCACCAGCGAGCAGGTCGTCCTGGCGGTCGAGGAGTTTCGGCTGCTCGTGCGCCGCGTCCGCGAGTGGGGCGAGGCCGATACGGCGCGCACCGTCCGCCTGGGCCTCAGCCTTGAGTCGCTCGCCGGCCGGCCATCGGGCGGTCAGGCGTCCCGGCGGGACGAGCACGGCGATCTCAACGCCGGCGTCCGCGCCTTCGTCGCCCGCGAGGGAGCCCTGATCGCGAGCGCGCTCGACCGCGCCGCCCGCGCCCTCCGCGCCGCGCCCGGCGACCGCGAGCCGCTCTACACCGTCATCCGCCGGATGCAATCGCTGCGGGGCCTCGCCGAGCTGGGCGAGCTGGTGCCGCTGCCGGAGATCCTCGACGGGATCGAGTTGGCCGTGGGCGATCTTACCCGGCTGTTTGCCCCGCCGCCCGGCGTGGACGAGGTCATGGCCTCCGCCTCGGTCGCGCTGACCCGGATCGCCCGGGACATCGCGGAGCACGGGCGGCCCGAGCCCGATTCGGAAGAGGCGGGCCGCTTCACCGAGCTGCTGCTCCGCGCCTTCGCCGTCGAGCGCGACGTCGTGCCGATCGAGTCGATGTACTTCACCGGCGATCCCGAGCCGATGACCCCGCCCGAGACCCAGCCGCAGTTCGCCGCGCCGGCGCCGCTCGGGCCGCTCGAGCTCGTGAGCCACGGCGAGCATCTCTGCCAGAGCGCCGACCTGATCGCGCGCTCGCGCACGGCCATCGAGCGCGATCTCCGGCTCTACCATCTCCTGGGCACCCTCCGGTCCGCGGGCACGCCCGGCCCCGACCCGGTGGCGGGTGCGCTCGTCGTGTTCGCCCGCTCGGCCCGCGAGGCGCTCGCGGCCGGCGTGGCCGCCCGCGCGACGCCCGCCCTCGTGAGCTCTCTCCGGGAAGCGGGCGAGCTGCTCCGCGCCGTCGCCGACGCCGACGACCGGATGCTCATCTCCCGTCGTATCCTGGACGCCGCCTACCGGCTCGATGGTCTTCGCCTCGCGGAGCCTACACCGGCGGCGGCACCCGGCCCCGGCGTGGCTGTGCACGCGGACCCCGCGGCCCTGGTCGTGCCGATCGAGTCGCTGCTGTACGACGAGCTCGCGATCGTCCCGATCGAGACCCTCGCCTACGACTCTCCGCGTGCGGTCGAGCCCGCGCCCGCCGCGGGCGCTGAGGAGCCGGTGCCCATCGCGTCGCTCGCCCCGGCGGGTGGCCTCGAGGGCAGCTTCCATACCTACGACCGGCTCCGCCGCGAGCGCGGCGCCGGACCCGCGTCGCTGGAAGCGCTCGTCGGCCGCGCCCTCGCGGCCACGAGTTCGGGCGCAGCCGACGAGGGCCTCGTCACCATCGAAATCGGCGCGCTCGTGTATCGCGGACGGGCTGCGCTCGAGCGCGCCGCGGCCGTTCGACAGCAGCTCGCGGACGAGCTCGCGCGGAATGGCGGCCTCGAGTCCATGAGGCCGCTGCTGCAGGAGTTACTCGACCTGGTCCCGCTGGCGCTTGCGGAGTCCTGACATCCCGGCCGGCACGGGCGGAGGGCGGCGGGCGCTCTCGGCCGTGCTCGGCGGCATCCTCGCCATCGGACTCATGGTCTGGGCGCTCCGCGGGGTGCACCTCGACGAAGTCGCCGGCCACCTCCGGAACGCGCGGCTCGCGCCGCTCGCGGCCGCGGTGGCGCTCGCCACGCTGACCTTCCCGCTCCGTCTCGTCCGCTGGCGCCTCCTGCTGCGCGGGGCGGATGGCGCCCCGCTCCCGTGGACGCCGCTCTGGCACGCCGTCGCCATTGGGTTCATGGCGAACAATATCCTGCCGTTCCGGGCCGGCGAGCTGGTGCGCCTCATCGCGGCCTCGCGCCTCACCGGGGCACGGTTCCCCGCGGCGCTCTCATCGGTGGCGGTCGAGCGGATCTTCGATGGCCTGAGCGTGGTGGCCTTGCTGAGCGTAGCACTCCTGGCCTCGGACCTGCCGCCGGACGTCGCTGTCGGCGGCATGTCGGTACGCCAAGCCGCCCAAGGCGCCGGCGTGCTGTGCGCGGTGGCGCTGGTGGCCGCGGTCCTGGTCGTGGCGTTCCCGATCGCGGCCGAGCGGGCGGTGCGCCGCGTCCTGCCGGCGGGCCGGTTTGCGGAGCGGATCGTCGCGCTCATCGAGGGCGTGCGCCACGGGCTCGCGGTGCTGCGCTCGCCCGCCCTGTTGGCGGGCACGATCTTCTGGTCGCTCGTCCTCTGGCTGACCAACGCGCTGGCGTTCTATGTCGGATTCAAGGCGTTCGGCATCCCGGTCGGGTTCTCCGGCGCGTTGCTGGTGCAGGGCGTCGTCGTCTTTGGCATCGCCGTGCAGCTCACCCCCGGTTTCGTGGGGCAGTTCGAGGCCGCCGTCGTGGCCGCGCTGGCGCTCTTCCTGGTGCCGAAAGATCTCGCCTCATCCTACGCCATCGCTTTTCACGTCACGACGTTTCTCCCGATCATTCTCCTCGGGGCCTGGTCGCTCGCGCGCACGCCGGTAGCTCTGAGCGATCTGCGCACGGCGCGCCAGTCATGAGCGACGACGCGGTGACCGTTCAGGCGCACGCGAAGATCAACCTGTTCCTCCGCGTGCTCGCCCGCGAGGCCGACGGCTTCCATGGGGTCGAGACGTTGTACTGCCTGGTGGGTCTGGCCGACACGCTGCGCGTCGAGCGGCGAGACGCGAAGGAAATCACGATCGAAGTCGAAGGTGACGATGTCGGGCCGGCGGAGCGGAACTTGGCCGTGCGCGGCGCCGACCTGGTGGTCGATGCCACGGGCCGGCGCTTCGGAGTCCACGTCACGCTCGTGAAGCGCATTCCCATGCGCGCCGGGCTGGGTGGCGGATCGAGCGACGCGGCGGCCGCGCTGCACGCGACCAACCGGCTGGTCAATGGCGCGGTACCCCGACACGAGCTCCTCCAGTTCGCTGCCCGGCTCGGGAGCGACGTGCCGTTCTTCGCGTCCGAGGCGCCCCTGGCACTCGGGTGGGGCCATGGCGAACGACTGCTGCAGCTTCCGCCGCTGCCCGCCGCCCCCGCCCTCCTGCTGACGCCGGCCGTCGGTATCGACACCGCTGCGGCGTACGGGTGGGTCGACGCGGCTCGGATATCGGCGGGCCGTCGCGGCGCACTCGCCCTCGACCTCGACGCGCTCTCCCGCTGGGGCGACATCGGCCGCATGGCGGGCAACGACTTCGAGTCGGTGGTCTTCGAGCGGTTTCCAGCCGTCCGCGCCGCGTTCGAGGCCCTGGCCGGTACCCGACCGCTGGTGTGCCGCATGAGCGGCTCGGGGTCCACCCTGTTCGCCATTTATCGATCGGCCCGCGACCGCGACGACGCGCGGTTGATGCTCGGGCGCAAGCACGGGCGCCTGGACGCGGTCGAAACCCTCGCTACGCCCGCAGCCCCGGCCTTCGCGCCCGTGCCGGCCTAGCGTTCCCAACCAGCCAGCAAGGACACCGCGTCGTGCGTATCGGGATCATGCTGCGGCACTACGACCAACACCACGGTGGTGTGCGGGTCTACACGCGAAAGCTGCTGCGGGCCCTCCTCGATCTGGGCAGCGGCCACGACTTCGTCCTGCTCTACCGCGGCGCCGCCCAGCTCGGCACCTACCGAGGCGAGCGTGGCGTGCAGGAGGTCGCGCTGTCCGCGCGCTCGTTCCTCGCCTGGGATCAGCTTGCAGTGCCGGCCGCGGTGAAGCGCTATGACATCGACGTGTTGTTCAACCCGAAGTATTCCATTCCGCTGCGCGCGGGGTGTCCGGCCGTGTGGGTCTGTCATGGGCTCGACTGGTACGTCATGCCCTGGGGCTCGCGCTTCGTCGACCGGCTGAGCCACAGGTTTCTGGTGCCTCGCTATGCGGCAAAGGCCGCCGCGATCATCGCGGTGTCCGAGGTGACGCGCCAGCACGTGATGCAGTACCTCGAGGTCTCACCGGACCGCGTGATGACGGTGTATTCGGGCGTGGATGACGTGTTCCGCCGGCCGCTGGAGCGCGCGCGGCTGGAGGCCATCCGGGCGAAATACCACCTGCCCGATCGGTTTCTACTCTATGCCGGCGCCGTCTATCCCCCGAAGAACTTCACCCGACTGGTGCGGGCGTATGCCGCTGTTGGTCCGGAGCGCGGGATTCCGCTCGTCGTCGCGGGCGGGGACAACCGCTTTCTGTCGGAGCGCGAGCTGCTCGAGCCGGAGGCGCTGGGCATTTCGGAATGGGTGCATCGGCCCGGGTGGATCGAGCAGGAGGAGTTGGCCGGCATGTACGCGCTGGCGGACGCGCTGCTCCTGCCCTCCCTGTTCGAGTCCTGCGGGCTGCCGGTGCTCGAAGCCATGGCGGCCGGATGCCCGGTGGTCACCGCCGACCGCTACGGGACCAAGGAGCTGGCCGAGCATGCGGCGGTACTGGTCGACCCCGAGTCGGTGGATGACATCGCGGCCGGTATCCGGAGCGTGCTCGACGATGCCCGACTGCGCGCCCGCCTGATCGAGGCCGGGCGGCAGCGGAGTGCCGCCTTCCGCTGGGACCGCTGCGCCGCCGAGACCCTGCGCGTGCTCGAGCAGGTGGCGCGTTGAACCCGCCGGCCGCGGGGCAGCCGGCGCTCGAGGTGCTGACTAATCTTCGGCACCTCACGGGCCCGCGGACCGGGATCGAGGTCTACATGGAGGAGCTCGTCCGGGCGCTCTCGGGCACGGGCGCCGTACAGCTTACGGCCCTCACCTGGTCGCCGCTCGGGCTCGATCTGCCGCGAGTGCGCGAGGCGATTCCGGCACGCCGACCCGACCTGGCCGCCGGCTCGCTCAAAGCCACGGTATGGAAGCTCTGGTTCGACCAGTGGGGCTGCCTCCGCACCGCTCGCCGCGGAGCCGGATTCTTGTACCACGGCATGGACGGCTTTCTGCCGTACGCCCTTCGCTCGCGCGATCGGTGCGTCGCCACCATCCACGATCTCGGCTGGCAGGTCCATCCCGAGCTCTACGGTCGCCGAGTTCGCACGATGTACGGGGCGCTTTTCCCCTGGGTGCTGCGGAGGGCGGATCGCTTCATCGCTGTGTCCCGCTACACGGCCGACGATCTCGTCCGGCGCGCCGGCGTCGCCGCCTCGAAGATCGACGTCGTGTACCACGGGCTCGATGCGGCGTTCACGACCGTCGAGGCCAGTGGGGTGGAGAGTCATGGGGCGCCGGCCGATGCGCCGCCCTACGTCCTCGCCGTCGGCGGCGTATCCCCGCGAAAGAATACGCGGCGGCTGATCGAGGCCTTCTCGCGCTGGCGGGGCCGGGGCGGCCCGCGAGCC
>JACCSZ010000434.1 GCA_013812695.1 Gemmatimonadales bacterium
ACGGCGGGTTCCGGTATACCCCGGGGTCGGATTTCTCGGGTGGCGACTCGTTCACCTACCGGGCGGGCGACGGCACGGGGGCATCGGACGAGGCGACCGTACAGATTGCCGTGGAGCCGGTCAACGACTCGCCCAGATTCACCCGGGGGCCAGACCAGAGCGCGAGCGCGTCCTCGGAGCTGATCGCGGTGGAGAACTGGGCGACGAACATCACGGCCGGCCCCAACGAAGCGGACCAGAGCCTGCAATTCCTGGTCGAGGTGCAGAGCGGGGGCGAGCTGTTCGCGTCGGCACCGGCCATCGCGCTGAATGGGACGCTGACGTACGATCCGGCGGCCCCGGGAACGGCGACGGTAGTGGTGCGGCTGCAGGATGACGGCGGGACGGCGAACGACGGGCGGGACACCAGCGATCCGGTGACGGTGACGTTCACGTTCGGCCCCTGAGGCTTGCCATTCAGGTCGGCCTCGGCACCGACCCCTTCTCCCTGGCCAGCCGCGACATCAGCACCGCGGCGCGCTCGGTCTGCGGCACCAGCGAATTCAGGTTCACGACCTCCTCGGGCGAATGGTCCCCGCCGCCGGCCGCGCCCAGGCCGTCGAGCGCCCCCGGAACGAGCGGCGCCACGAACGAGATGTCGCCCGCGCCGCGCTTGATCGGATCGTAGGGGCCGACCGCGCCGTAGCCCAGCGCCTGGCTTGCGGCGCTGTAGTGGCGGAGGATGCGCGTGTTGCCCGGCGTGGGCGCCATCGACGGGTAGCCGTCGTCGAAGGTGATCGTGGCCCGGGTGCCGGGCAGGCTCCGAGACACGATCTCCCGCATCGTCCTGCGCGCGGACTCCCGCTCGGCGTCGCTCAGCGTCCGGAGGTCGCCCTGCACCACGGCGCGCGGCGCGATGATGTTGGTCTTGCCGGCCGCGGTCCCCCGGAACCCGGCGGAGTCGAGCGTCGCCTCCGTCCCGCCGACCACGATGCCCGGATTGAACGTCAGCGTGGGCGGGCCGACGAGCCGGGTCCGGAACCCGTCGAGGATCCGCGCCATTTCGTAGATCGCGCCGTACCCTGCCGAGTCGCGGAACACGCCCGCGCTGTGGCCTTGTCGCCCGGTCACCTCCAGCCGCCAGGTGCCGGCGCTCCGGCGCGCGATCACGGCAGTCTTGCCGCCGCCACCCTCGAACGAGAGCGCCACGTCGGCGGCGCGGCCGGCGTCGACGAGATCCCGGCGCGACACGCTGTGGGGATCCCCGGCTTCCTCCTCGTCGCCGGTGAGCACCACGGTGACGTTGGCGCGCTCGAGCTCGCCCGCCGCCGCCATCGCGCGGAGCGCGTAGAGCAGAATGACGTTGCCGCCCTTCATGTCGTGTGCGCCCGCCCCGTGCGCGATCGAGTCGTTGCCTTCCCGCCGCCAGCCGAACTCGTCGCCCTCGAACACGGTGTCCAGGTGGCCGAGCAGCAGGAGGCGGGCGGTGCCGGGCCTGCCGCGGCGCACGGCCACGAGGTGGCCGGCGCGGTGCACCGAGTCCTGCGCCACCCAGCGGGTGGTGAATCCGAGCGAGTCGAGCGACTTGCGGAAGACGTCGCCCACGCGGCGCACGCCGGCGAAGTTCATGGTTCCGCTCGGGATGTTCACGACGCGCGCGAGGTACCGCGTCTGCTCGGCGTGGTGCGAGCGGACCCAGTCGCGCATGCGAGACTCGGCCGCGCTGAGCCGAGGCGTCTGCGCCGACACCGAGGCGGCGAAGGCCAGGCCGGCGGAAAGGGCGACGAGCGGACGGAGTGAGCCGGGCCGGAGCATATGACCGCCGCTGTGTCAGGTCCTGGTGGCTTTCAGATCCCAGAACGGCTCCCACCTGGCGCCATCGGTCGATGATTCCCAGACGCCCGTTCGGGTGTTCCCTTCGTCGGCGAACTCGATGACGCACCGCACCTGCATCGTGCCACCGTCCATCGGCCACTGGCCGGTGAGCGTCCAGGCGCCGTCCCGCTCCCGCATGGTCCAGTCGGCGGCCTGGCCGTTGTTGTAGTACGTGTGCGTCGTGTACGTCCCGGCGGACGCATCGTACCCGGTGATCTCCACGCACGCGGCCTCATCGCCGCCGACCCGGGAGTAGAAGTGATGCACGAGGAAGAACCCGCCCGGCGCCCATTCGAAGCGCTCCTCCCCGGTGATCTCCGCGGCCGGGCCGACCCGGCTCTCGAGCTGCCGGCCCGTCACCTTCCATCGGCCGACGAACAGCTCGAGGCGCCGGTGCTCCGCGCTCGGCTTGGGAGTCGTGCGCGACTGGGGGCGGTCCTTCGTGGTCTCGCTCATGGTGGTCGCTCCTGACGGTGGTGCTGAACTAGTTCGAGGAAGTGCGGGGCGGGATGCAGGCTCGATAGGTCGTGAGAGGGCTCGCGGCGGACCCATCGAGCG
>JACCSZ010000447.1 GCA_013812695.1 Gemmatimonadales bacterium
AGCCGCGGCGGGTCGGCCCCGCGCTCGACCAGCGCCAGCACCACCTGCGGCGTCGTCTCCTCCACCCGGCGCCGCGCGTCCGCCAGCGACGCGCTCCCGCCGCCGACGGGCACGTGCCCCCGGCCCGTCAGCAGCGCCTCGAGCCCGGCCCGCTCCAGGTCCGATTGTGCCGCCACCAGGACGCGGATCACGCCGCGCGCACGTCTCCGGCGCCTCCGGCCTCGCGCTCCACCTCGTGCACGAAGCGTTCGACCACGTGCGTCGGCACGGCGATGCCGAGTCCTCCCACGATCATCGCGTTGATGCCGACGACCCGGCCCGAGCTGTCCGCCAGCGGCCCGCCCGAATTCCCCGGCGCGAGCCGGATGTCGGCGTGCAGCCACCCGGCGGGACCATGCGCCGCGCCCGGCACGCGGTGCACGACGCCGAGGGACGCGGCGTAGCTGACGCCGAGCGGATGGCCGACCGCCACCACCAGCTCCCCGGCGCGAAGGCCGCGGGCATCGGCGCGAAGCGCGGCGTCGAGCTCGCCCCCGCCGATGCTGAGCACGGCGAGATCGCGACGTGGATCGCGCGCGGTCACCCGGGCCGTGAGCGCTCGGCCGTCCGGGAGCACCACTTCGGTCCGGGATCCTGCCGCCACGTGTGCGTTGGTCACGATCACTCCGCTCCGGAGCCACACGACCCCCGCGCCCGCGCTCCGCCTGCCGTTCCGCACGTGCACCGTCACCCGCCCGATCCGCTCGGCGAGCTTGCCGAGCGCTTCATCGAAGGCCGGAACGCCGCGGAGGATCGACTCAGCGGCGGGCACGCGGCCGCTCCGATCGGGACCGCTCCGGCCGCGGCCGCTCGCCCACCGTCACCGTCAGCGTCTCCGGCCGCCCGCCGCGCGCCACCCCGACCGCGATCGTCTGGCCGATCCGCTCTCCGCCGAGCGCGGCGAGCACGTCGCCCGGATCGCTGACCGGACGGTCGTCGAGCGTAAGCAGGATGTCGCCGATCAGGACGCCGCCGCGCTCGGCGGGGCTGTCCGGCTCGACGTTGACGACCATGAGACCGACCTCGGCCTTGGTGCCCAGGCTCTGCCGCAACGCGGGCGGCAGCCGCACCGGCTGGGTCGCGATGCCGAGCCAGCCGCGCGCCACGTGTCCACGGGCGAGGAGCTGACCCACGACCCGCGAGACGGTGCTCGACGGCACGGTCATCGCCGTCGCGCGAGCCAGGCCCGACGTGTTGATCCCCAGGACTTTGCCCGCCGTGTCGACCAGCGCGCCGCCCGAGAACCCGTCGTACACGGCCAGGTCGAGCCGGACGAATCGGTCGATCGTGCCCCCTTGCCAGGTGCGCCACTCGCCGCCGACGGCGCTCACGATTCCGAGGCTGGCGGTCACGGACGCGCCCGGGCGGCCGAGAGCGAGCACGAGCTGGCCGACGCGCGGCGCCTCGCTCGCGGGCGCGACCGCCTCGCTGCCGGCGGCACCGGCGGCCAGGCGTAGCACGGCCAGATCGGTCGACGGGTCCCGGCCCGCGAGCGTGGCGGAGACGGTGGTGCCGTCGTGCAGCGTGACCGTAATGTCGTCGTCCCGCTGGATGGTGTGGTGCGCGGCAACGACGACGCCGGGCTGCCAGAGAACGCCCGAGGCGGGAATCCGGCGCCGGGCATGGATGGCGACGACGGCGCGGCCGACCGTGTCGACGGCGGCCGCGAGATCGTTGGAGACTGCGGCCAGCAGGCCGTCGGTCGAGGATGCAGGCATGAACGCTCCGATAGTGTGAGTACCCGGAGAGGATGATGCACGGGTTCCCGCGCCGGCGAGATCGGGCGAACGGGTGAGGCGGGGATCGGACGTTCGGGGGAGGCAAACCCTTTGCCGGCCTGCGGCATCTATAGGAAAGCGAGCCATGGGCCGCGAAACGTCGCCCTCGCCCGCTCGTAATGCTCTAGCCTCCACCGCTCGCTGGAGATGTTTCACGTCGTGAACCGCCGCCGTTTCGTCGCTTCTACCGCGGGCGCTTTGCTCGCGACCCTTCCCGCCCGGCCGCTCTGGCCGGTGCAGGCGGCGGCTGCGCGGCGCGGATCGGGCGTGCTCGGTCCGCGCTGGCGCCCCACCGCCGATCTCGTCCGCACGCTGCCGCGCCTGCTCGAGCTGGCGTCGGTTCCCGGCCTGGCCTTCGCCACCGTGGACGAAGAGGGCACCTTCCCAAAGGCTTCCGGCCGCGCCTCCGTCGCGCCGCGGCGCGACGTCACCGATGGCACCATCTTCGAGGCCGCCTCGCTCGGCAAGCCGCTCTTCGCCTACGCGGTGCTGCGCCTGGTCGATGCCGGACGGTTCGATCTCGACCGCCCGCTGTACGACTACCTCGCGACGCCCGAGGCGGATACGCCGCGCATGCGGCGCGTCACCGCGCGCCACGTGCTGAGCCACACCAGCGGGCTTCCCAACTGGCGCCAGGCGCCGGGACCGCTCGCGCCGTCGAGCGAGCCGGGCGCGATCTACGCCTACTCGGGCGAGGGCTATTTCTACCTGCAGCGGGTGATCGAGCGGGTGACGGACCGGCCGATCGCGCGGATGCTGCGCCAGGATCTGCTGGAGCCCCTCGGCATGACCGAGACCAGCTGGGTGTGGCGGGGCCAGTATGACGTACCGATGGCGGTCGGCTACGACGAGGGCGGGGCTCCGGCCGAGGTGTACGCCGCGATGGGCCGCCGTGCGGAGATTATCGCCCGCGAGTGGGGCAAGCCGATCGAGGAGTGGCGATACGAGGACGCGGTGCGGACCGTCCCGCTCATCAACGCGGCGTGGCCGCTGCTGCCGGTGTACGTGGTGCCGAACGTGGCCGCCTCGCTGCTCACCACCGCGCGCGACTACGCCCGCTTCCTGGCCCACCTGGTCGCCCGGCGGCCGGGGACCGCGCTCGCCATCAGCGCGGAAACGCGCGAAGCGATGACCACACCCCAGGTCCGGATCAACAGCGCGCTCGCCTGGGGGCTCGGGTGGGGTCTGCAGGACGACGAGTATGGCCGGACGCTCTGGCACTGGGGCGCGAACAACGGCTTCCGCAACTTCGCCGTGGCCGACCCGGTGAACGGCCGGGCCATCGTGGTGCTCACCAACAGCGGCAACGGACCGCGGGTGTACGAGCGGGTCATCGTGGCCCTGACCGGCCACGACCACCCCGCGTTCCTTCGCGCGTAACGTGGCCGTCGCGCGCGGTGCAAGACTCGGGCGGCCAGCCGTCCTAGTCTGTTGCCATGCGCGATCAACACCGTCCCAAGCAGGATCTCATCAACGAGGTCACCGGCCTGCGGAAGCAGATCGCCGACCTGCGCGAGGCCATGACTGCCCGCCGCCGCGTGGAGGATGCCCTCCGCCAGGGCGAACACCAGCTCCGCATGCTCGTCGACGCGGCACCCGTGGGACTCTGCCTGTTTCGCCCCAACGGTACTCCCGTCGCCGCCAACCGGCCGTTTGCCCGGCTGCTCGGCTACGACACCACGGCCGAGCTGCTGAGCGTGGGCGATTCGCTGGGCATCTTTGGGAGCCGGGAAGAGGAGGGGCGTGTGCTCTCTCTCGTGGAGCGCGGCCTCGAGCGGGTGGCCGGCGTCGTCTTCCGGCGGAAAGACGGCAGCCGCCAGGCGTTCGGCGTGATCGGATCGGTGTCCACCGACCCGCACGCGGTGGCGCTGGTCGTGCTGGAACGGCAGCCACAGCCCTGGCGCTCGGCGCCGCTCGCGGCACTCAGCCCGGCGTGGTCGGCGGGATCGCGGCCGGGGTAGAATCAAGGTAGCGTCGGCTGCGCCTGTAAGCTGCATCCTGTCGAGTCGAACGTCATCCTGAGCGGAGCGAAGGATCGGGTGACGCCTACTTACGACGCAAGGTCACCCTCCTTCCGACCCGCCGAGCACCGGCAGGATCTCCCCGGTGATGTAGCTCGAGCACACCGGTGCCGCCAGGAACACGTACGACGGCGCCACCTCCTCCGGCTGGGCCGGCCGCTTCATCGGCACGTCGCGGCCGAACTTCGCCACCTTCTCGGCGTCTTGGTCGGCGGGATTGAGCGGCGTCCACACCGGGCCCGGCGCCACGCAGTTCACCCGGATCCCACGCTCCAGCACGTTCTGCGACAACGACTTGGTAAAGGTGTGGATGGCGCCTTTGGTGGATGAGTAGTCCAGCAGCTCCTTGCTGCCTTGGATCCCCGTCACCGAGCCACTGTTGATGATCGACGAACCCTTGCCCAGGTGCGGCAGGGCGGCGCGCGCCATGTAGAAGTAGCCGAAGATGTTGGTCCGAAAGGTCCGGTCGAGCTGCTCGTCGGTGATGTCCTCGAGCGCCGCGGCGTGCTCCTGGAACGCTGCGTTGTTCACGAGGATGTCCAGCCGGCCGAACTCCTCGACGGTGCTCCGCACCGCCTCCTGGCAGAACGCGGAGCTGGTGACGTCGCCGGGAATGAGTAGCGCCCGCCGGCCCTCCGCCTCGACCGCGCGTCCGGTCTCCTGCGCGTCAGCGTCCTCGCTCAGGTAAACGATCGCCACGTCCGCGCCTTCGCGCGCGAACAGCACCGCCACCGCGCGGCCGATTCCGGAGTCCCCGCCGGTGATGAGCGCCACCATGTTCTCGAGCTTGGCGGAGCCGCGATAGGCCGGAGCCTGGTACTGTGGCCTCGGCTCGAGCTCGGACTCGATCCCCGGCTTCGTCTGGTGTTGCTTGGGAAGGGGCGGGGCCGGGTAGGCCCTCGCGCCCGCCTGCACGGCACCCTGCACCTTGGGCTTGGACTGCTGGGTGCGCTTGCGCCGCTGCTCGGCGTCGCGCTGAAGCTTCCGGTCCGACTGCGCGGCCTTCTTGCCGGCGGCCGGGTTGCCGATCTTCTTGGTGCGGGACCCGCCGGTGCTCTTCTTCACGGCCACGTGTGCCTCCCGGGTGTGCGCCGACTGCTCGGTCGCACGCAGAATGGCGAGTCCTGCCGGATCGGAGCGGTGACAGGCCTCACCGGGACCCGGGTAGGCCGAAACGTCAGGGGGTCACGCGCCGTAGTGGCTCCGTCACTCCCCGTTCACCCGAGGATCCTCGCCTAATGCGCCTGACCTTTACGCTCCTTCTGGCCGCTCTCGCCGCGGCCCCCGTCGCGCGGGCTCAGACCGCCGCCGACGCTTCCGCCATTCGGGCCGCCGCGCTCGATTACGCCGAGGGGTGGTACGCCGGCGACGGCGACCGCATGGCGCGCGCCCTCCACCCCGAGCTGGTGAAACGCATCGTAGTGAATGACACCGCCACCAAACGGGCGTATCTGCAGACCATGGGCGCAACGTCGCTGGCGAACGCCACGCGCCGCGGGTTCGGCAGGAGCACGCCGGCCGATCGCCAGGAAAAAACCGTGACGCTGCTCGACGTGTTCGGCAACGCGGCGGTGGCCAAGATCGTCATGGCGGACTGGATCGACTACCTGCAGCTCGGGAAGCTGGACGGGCGATGGGTGATCGTGAACGTGCTCTGGGAGGAGAAGCCCAAACGGAAGTGACAGGGGTGACTCCCCCGCACTACTCCCCGAGTCGGATCCGCTCTACCCGCCGAGTCTCGGCCCGCGCGTTATAAACCCGCAGGCTCACGATAGTCCCGGGCTTCTGGGCGCTCAACGCCTTCCGCAGATCGGCCGGCGAGCGAACGGGCGTGCCCTCGATCTCGAGGATGATGTCCGGTCCGCCGTGTTCCGGATCGACCAGCTCGCCGTAGGACGGCCCGCCCGCCTGCACCCCGGTGATCAGCGCGCCGCGCTGATCGGCCCGGAGCCGGAGCCGGCGCACGTCGTCATCATTCACCGGCGCGACCGTGATGCCGAGCTGCCCGATGGAGGCGGCGGGGGCGCCGGCGTCGTCCGTGGGAGCGTCGCGATCACCACCTGCCACCGACCGGGGGGCCGGCAGCGCCTGCAGCTTCACGTTGAGGGTCTTCCGGACGCCGCCCTTCCGCGCCACGTCCACCTTGACCGTCTCCCCGGCGCGGCGGAAGGCGATCTGCTGCTGCAGCTGCCCCACGTACTCGACCGGCTTGCCGTCCACCGCGACGATGATATCGCCGGGCTCCAGACCGGCTGCCCGCGCGGGCGAGCTCTCGCCGCCGTAGTCCTCCACCACCACCCCGCGCACGTCCGGAAGGCCGACGTAGGCCGCGTCGTTCGGTGACGCGTTCCGTACCGTCACGCCGAGCGCGGCGCGCTGCACGCGGCCGTGGGCGATGATCTGGTCCATGACTCGGCGCGCCAGGTTGATCGGAATGGCGAAGCCGTAGCCCGAGTAGAACCCCGTCCGGCTCGCGATGGCGGAGTTGACCCCGATCACCGCGCCGGTGACGCTCACGAGCGGCCCGCCCGAGTTGCCCGGGTTGATGGCCGCGTCGGTCTGGATGAAGTCCTGGATGCTGCGGTCGTTGGCGTTCGGCAGCGCGAGCGTTCGGCCCTTCGCGCTGATGATGCCTGAGGTGACGGTGAAGGTGAGATTCTCGCCGAGCGGGTTGCCGACGGCCAGCACCCATTCCCCGACGCGCGCGGCGTCGCTGTCGCCGAGGGGGGCGGGCGTGAGGTTGTCGGCGTCGATCTTGAGCACGGCCATGTCGGTGCCCGGGTCCGTGCCTACGACCTTGGCCGTGTACTCCCTGCGGTCGAGCAGCCGCACCGTCACCTGGTCGGAGCCGTCCACGACGTGATCGTTGGTAAGGATGTAGCCGTCCTTCGAGACGATGAAGCCCGAGCCCGCGCTCTCCTGGAACTCCGGATTCTGCGGCATCCGCGGGAAAAACTGCTCGAAGCCCGGCGGGACCTGGGGCTGCATGCGCTGCGGCTGCCGGTCGGTCCTGCCGGACTTGATGAACACCACGCTGGGCTTCACATGCTCGGCGATGGACGCGAATGCCTCGCTGAGGCTGGCCAACGCGGCTGCCCCGGCCGGCGGGGTGGCCATGGGCGCGGTGGGCGTGGAGGCCGGACGAGTGTCGCGCTGCTGGGCGACGGCGGAGGTCGGGAGATGAAGCAGGCCGGTAAGCAACAGGCCCGCGAGAAAGGCGACTCCGGCATTGCCGGACCGCCGTAGGTGCAACCATCCGTGCGACATGCTTGCGTCTCCTGGGACGTGATGCGGGAGGGGATCGAAGGATCCCTGACGTCTCTGCAGATGCACGACCGCTCCGGGTGGTTGCACCTGCGGTCAGTCACGCTCGAGCACGATCGTGGTGCGACGGGCGGGACGGCGGGTGAGCACGTACGCGGCCGCGACGATGGCGGCCAGGGCGATGCCAAAATACCACCACATGCTTGACTCCTGGGTTCCGGGTGAATTGATCGGTGCGAACACGAGGGAGACACCGGGCGGCGACTACGCCGTCTTCCGGTTTCGGCATTTGTTCGGTACCTTGGGGATTCGCCCCCGGAACTTCACCGTCGCCGACCCGCCCATGCCGAAGACCACCCCCGAGTTCGATCCCGATGCCTACGCGCCGGTCGCCGAACGCATCGAGTTGTTCTACGAACGCTACCCCACCGGCCGTATCCTGACCGAGCTGGTCCAGCAGACGCCGCAGGAGATCGTCTTCCGCGCCGCGGTCTACCGTGCCGCGGACGACCGCGAGCCGGCCGCTACCGGCTGGGCCGCGGAACGAGTCGGCGACGGAGAGGTCAACGCGGTGGCCTGCCTCGAGAACACCGAGACCTCCGCGATCGGCCGCGCGCTGGCCAACCTCGGCTTCCTGGCCGCGCGGCTCCGGCCGAGCGCGGAGGAGGTGGCCAAAGTGTCGCGCGCGCGGTCGCGGCTGGCCGCCGAGCCGGACCTGCAGCAACTCCTCCGGACCGCCGAACGGGCAGGGCTCAGCGCGGCGCGAGCCGAAGCGCTTCGGACCCGGGTGGAGCGGGGACTGCCGGTCGCCGACTTGGCCGAGGTGCAGCACGAGCTCAGGCGATTCATCCAGCGGCGGATGGAGGAGCATGCGGCGCGGGCGGGGCAGGGGGGGTGAGCGGGCGGATGTCGCCGGCTGGTGTCTCCTGTGAAAGCTCGATCGGGCGAGCCACCGACGGGCCGTCGTCTGAGCGAAGCGAAGGATTGCGAGGCACGCGGATACCGCTCGTGGCTCACTCGCACCACCCGATCCTTCACTCCGCCCAGGATGGCGGCACCCCCCGACCACAAGACGGAGGAGATCGTGGCGTGGATCAGCAGCGAGCCCGCTGGCGGACCGTTTCCGGCCGTCGTCCCTCGATGGGCGACGCCGCGCTCGTGGCGGCGCTCCGCTGTGAGGACGAGGGCGCGTTGCGCGAGTTCTTCGTCCGGTTCCGTCCGAGCCTCCTCCTCGCGGCGCGGCGCTTCCGGGTCGACCCCGGCGATCGGGACGCGCTGGTCGACGACTGCCTGGCCGACGTCGCGGTGCATCTCATGGTGTCGGCCGCGCCGCCGCCGCGCTCGCTTCCGGCCTATCTGGCCCGGAGCCTCAGGAACCGGGTGCTCAACGAGCGGCGTGCCCGCACTCGCGCCGAGCGCCGGCTCGGCGAGGGATTGGCGGAGCCGACCGACGGAGCGCTCGCCGCGTGCTGCTCCGAGCACGCGGTCCGCTCGAGCACCGGTTCGCCTGAGGCATCCTCACTGTCGCCGGCCTTGCAGCGGCTCGCCGGCGCGCTCGAGGCGCCGCTCACCGAGGAGGACCGCGTGCTCGTCGTCTGGATGAGCCATCTGGTGCCCCACGCGGAGATCGCCGCGTGGCTGGGCATCACCCCCAAAGCCGCCGCCAAGCGGATCGAGCGCCTGCGCGAGCGCCTGCAGCGCGCGGCGCTGGTCCACGTCGAAGCTGCCCGCGGCGACGAACGCGACGAGCTGCTCATCTTCCTCGGTCGCGCGGCGCTCGCACCGGGCCCGGCCGCCCGGTTCGCCGCGGCGCGCGGCGCTGTGGTGCCGGAGGAGGCGAACGCATGAGCGATCGCCACGAGTGGGAGCGCGATGCCGTCGTCTGGCTCGCCGGCCGGGGGGCCGAAGCCTCCGAGACGCCGGCGCCCGCGCGGCCGGCGACCCCGGCGGTCGTGCCACGCTGGGTGCAGCTCGTCCTGCTCCCACTCGCGCTGTTGGCCCTGTGGGCGCTGGCGCGCGCGGCGGGCTCGGTCCTGCTGGTGCTGATCGT
>JACCSZ010000006.1 GCA_013812695.1 Gemmatimonadales bacterium
CGTCACTAGGACACCGCCTCCGCCTCGACCTCTCGGCGCGCCGACTCCGCCGGCATCGGCGGGACCGGCGACTCCCGGAGAATCCGCCTTGCGGCCCAGAGCTCGGTCACGGTCTCCCACGGGCGCGTGCGCGAGGGCCGGCTCCGCAGATCGTGCCGTTCCACCGCGGTCATCGCCTCGACTCGGCGGGCGTAGCGCCCGGCGCGCCAGTACAGCTCCGCGTTTGCGGCCCAGCCATCGGTGAGCAGCAGCCGGTCGGAATGGCTCCGGAGGGCATTCCGGAGCGCCACCAGCCGGATCGCCGCGAAGCCGGACACCACATCCTTGACCCCAGGCACTTGAACCACGCCGCGCAGCAGGACCGGGGCGAACCGGCGGACCAGTCGCCGCCCGCGGGAGGGCTCACCCTCGAGCCGGCCTTCGGCCACGACGAGATCCGCGCCGCTCTCGATACGTCGGACGAGGTCCGGAATGGTGTGCGGGTTATGAGCGAAATCGGCGTGCATCAGAATGGCCGTATCGCGCTTCGGACGGTCGGTCAGGTCGATGGCGGTCCGGAGCAGCGCCTCCACGGCGGCAGCATAGCCCCGTCGCTGGGCGTGCCGGACCACGGTCAGCGGCAACACGCGGGCGTAAGGCTCGAGCACCTCGCCGGTGGTATCGGCGGAGCCGTCGTCCAGCACGAGCAACTGGTACTCGCGCGGGAAGCCCGCGAACACCTGGCGAATCTTCCACAGCAGGAGCCCCACCGTCGGGGCCTCGTCGTAGCTAGGAATGCAAACGTAAATCATGTTCCTTCAAGGGAATGGGGCCCACGAACGATACACCGATCGAACCGCCTCTGCCATCCGCGCGGCGGTGAAGCGTTCGACCTGGGCGCTCGCCCGCTCGACCGTCGTTCGGGCGAGCGCGGAGTCCTCGAGCAGCCGGGCGACGGCCTCGGCAAGGGCGGCCGGATCGGATGGAGCGGCGAGGAGGCCCGCACCGTCCTGCAGCAGTTCGGCCAGGCCTCCGGCGGCGGTCGATGCAACGGGAATGCCAAGAGCCATCGCGTCCAGGACCGACGTGCCGAGGCCTTCCTGAGCGGAGCTCATGACGAAGACGTCGGCATCGGCGGCGACGCGGGCGGGCTCCGGAACGTGCCCCAGCAGGTGGAAGCGCCCTTCCAGGCCGAGATCCGCGCGCAGGCGCTCGAGCGCCGCACGCTCCGGTCCCTCTCCCGCCACCACCCAGTGGAGGGACGGAAAGCGGCTGCCAAGCCGCGCGGCCGCGCGGAGGAGGGTAGCGTGGTCCTTGTGGCCCACCAGGGCGGCCACGTTGGCCGCTACGAGGGCATCGGACGGGAGGCCGAGCATGCCGCGAACGTCGAGCCGGCCGGTGCCGCGGATCTCGTCGAGGGCGATCCCCGAATGCACGATCACGATGCGCTCGACGGCGATGCCGTCGGTGATCAGCACGTCCGCGACGGCGCGCGAGATGGCGATCACTCGGTCGGCGCGAGCCCAGAACCCCGGTCGCCGGAGGTGAAAGTCCACCCGGCGCGTGGCCACGAACCGCCGCCCCGAAACGGTGGCGGCGAGCCCGCCGAGCGTGACCGCGTGGCCGTCGTGCGCGTGCACCAGCGAGCCGGCGGTCCGGAGCTCGGCGAGCACCGCCGGCAGCACGCGCGGGTCGAGCCCCATGGCCCACGGCACCGTCCGGAGCGGAAGCCCGTCCCGCCGGAGGCGTTCGGCCAGCTCGCTGCCGGCCCCCGTGACCACGACCTGCTCGATGCCGCCCAGATGCGCCAGCTCACGCGCGAGCAGCCACACCTGCCGCTGGCCTCCGCGCCACTCACGCCCGGAAGCCACGTGGACGACGCGCGCCGTCACGCCTCCTGTGCTACGGCGGCCAGCAACGCGCGGAGCTCGGCAAGGCTGAACGGCTTGTGCAGGTACGGCCGGTCGAGGCTGTCGAGAAAGGCGAGGGTGTCGCCGCGGACGGTGTCGCCCGTGCTGAATACGAGCCGCGCCGCCAGCTCGGGGTGGCCATCCGCGAGCTGCTCGTAGAACTCGCGTCCGCCCAGCTCGGGCATCCGGAGATCGCTGATGATCAGATCGAAGCGCTCGCGGTCCGCCAGCTCGAGTCCCTCGCGCCCGTTCCGCGCCACCACGGGAATGTGCCCCCACGCTTCGAGCGTGGCGTGCATGTAGTGGAGGATGTGCGGCTCGTCGTCGACGACGAGCACGCGCAGCCGCTTCACCGGCGCCCCGGCGCCGGACTCGGGCGCGGGGGCCGGCGGGCGCGTGGACAGCGGGAGCTGCACTGTGAACGTCGAGCCGCGACCCTCCTCGGTGGTCAGCATGATGCGGCCGCCGTGCTCGCGCAGGATGCCCTGGCTGATCGACAGGCCGAGCCCGGTGCCTTCGCCCTCGGGCTTGGTGGTGAAGAACGGCTCGAAGACCTGGGCGGCGAGTGCCTCGGACATACCCGGGCCGTCGTCGATCACATCGATGGCCACGCCGTCGAGCCAGCGGCGCGCACGGACGAGGACCTGGCCGGGCCGGCCGGTGCTGGCGATGGCCTGGGCGGCGTTGTTGAGCAGGTTGACGAAGACCTGCTGGATCTGGTTGGGGTCGATGTCGGGCATCGGAAGATCCTGCTCGACCTCGATCGAAGCGTCGACCCGCTGCGACATGAACTGGTTCCGCAACAGCACGAAGGTGGCGTCGAGCAGCGGCCGGAGCGCCGTGGGCCGGCGCTGATGCTCCTGCTTCCGCGCGAAGCTCAGCAAGTTCTTGACGATGTTCGACGCCCGCTCGGCCTCTTCCCGGATGACGGTGAGCGGCTCCCGAAGCGCGGGCGGTACATGGGGCACCTCGCCGAGGAAGTCGGCGAAGCCGATGACCGACGCCAGCGGGTTGTTGAGGTCGTGCGCGATGCCGGCGATCAGCTGACCGATGGCCGACATTTTCTCCGACTGGATGAGCTGGTCTTGCAAACGCCGCCGCTCCGTCTGATCATCGAACAGCAGGACGAGCGCGGAACGGTCGGTGCTCGTGATCGGGACCGCGGTTACCGCGAAGGTCCGCTCGCCGGTGCGAAGATCGACCTCCCGGCCCGCTCCTTGCTGCTCCAGCGCCCGCTGCAGGTCCACGGCCCATTCGGGCGGCACGAACGCCTGCCAGGGTCGGCCGATGAGGCTCGCGGGCGGGGCATTCACCAGATCGGCAAAGGCACGGTTGGCACGGCGGATCCGTCCGCCGCGGTCCACGATACAGAGCGCCGGGGAGATGGCGTCGACCACCTCCTGCCACGATCGGCGTCCGTCGTCGTGCAAATCGACGAGTCTGGCGCTTTCGAGCGCGATGCTGGCCTGCGCGACGAGCCCCTCGAGCAGCCGGAGCGCGGTGCCGCCGAACCGGCCGGGCTCGCCCCGGATGGCGACGGCACCGGTCACCCGGCCGCGCGCTACGAATGGCGCCAGCAGCCAGGAGCCGCCGCTGTCGGGCTGGGGCGGGAGATCGCCCTCGGCGACGAGCGGGTCGAGCCCCTCAGGCAGGATCAGCGGTCCGCGGCGCTCGATCAGCTCCAGCAACGGCCGGCGATCGGGGCGTCCGGTCGGCCAGGCATGCACGTAGTCATGAGCGTCGGCGTCGCGATGGAACAGCCGAAGCGCGATCTCGGTAGGTGAGAGACTCTCCCTGATGTGCCGCAGCAGCATATCGATGACCGAGGCGCGGCGGAGGGTGCCGGCCAGCTCGTGACCGAAGGCGGTCACTCGGCTGAGCAGGGCCAGGTCGTCGGTCGACGCCGCGGTGGCAAGATGAGCGGAAGGAGGAGTGATCATGATCCGGGCGAATACGCGAGGCCGCCTGACCGCGGCTGACCTGCAGCTGGTGATCCTGCTACTGAGCCGCGGCTCCGCGCATCGGCGGGCCAGTTTCGAGCGACGGCTGGCGACGGAGGGCCCCGACCCGCTGCTCGACGCGCCCGATCTGCTCGAACACCTGCTGACGGTCCGCAGCATGCTCGTGCCGTCGGAAGCCTTGTTCTTCTACGTCGTCGTGCGGCATGCGCTCCGGGGCGCCGGGATCGACGACCGGGAGCTGGCCGACTACTTGGCGGCGCTGCTGCTCGATTTCGGGCAGCGCGATCGTGCCTGGCGCATCGGCTGGCACGACGATCAGCAGCACCGCTATCTGGTGGACATCCTGGCGGACCTGGAGTCGAGCGGCGGCGACCGCCGCTTTCAGGTGATGATGCATCTGGGCAACCACGCGCTCTGGCTCGCAGGGCTGTTCCCCGATTATATCGCGGCACGCCACCTCCGGAAAGCCGGACCCGACGTCACCTACTACGACGCGCTCGGCCGCCGCGGCTTCGGCATGGCGTCCGATCACGCCCTCGCGGGGGAGTACGGGCTCGTGACGGTGCTGCGCACGGCGGCGGAGCGGTTCCCCTCAGTGCGGGGCGCGCTCAACGGGGTGAGTGATCGACTGCTGTTCCCGACGTCCACGACGCCGGATCGGATCCTGCGCCAACTCGGGGCGATGTAGCACGGGACTGCTCACCCACCCTTGTGGCTTCCGCGACCAAAGCCCGGAACAAGCCCCGCTCGGGCGCCCGCGCTTCGGCGTGCATCTCCTCGGGGTGCCATTGCACGGCCAGCAGCCACGGCGCCTCCGCCGGAGCCTCCGCCGCCTCGATCAGCCCGTCCAGACTCCAACCCGACGCCACCAGTCCCCCGCCCAACCGGTTCACCGCCTGGTGATGGAAGGAATTGACGGTCAACGACGTGCCGCCGAGCGCGGCGGCCGCGCGGCTGCCTGGCTCGAGCTCGATGGCGTGGGAGCGCGCGTCCCTGGCCTGGCCGGGATCGTGCGCCACGGGCCCGGGCCGCTCCGTCGGGAGATCCTGGTACAGCGTCCCGCCCAGCGCCACGTTCACGAGCTGAATGCCGCGGCAGATGCCGAGGATTGGCAGCTCGCGGTGGCGCGCCGCCGCGAACAGCGCGAGCTCGAAGAGATCGCGCTCGCGGCTCGGGGGCGAGAGGTGCGGCGACGGCGCGGCACCGTACCAGGCGGGATCGATGTCCTCGCCGCCGGTGAGCAGCAGTCCGTCGACGCCGTCGAGCGCGCGCGCCGCATACGACGGGCCGAGCAGCGGCGAGAGGACGATCGGCACGCCGCCCGCCGCGAGCACCGACCGCACGTAGGCCACGTTAACCCCAGTGCGATCCGCGCCCTCCCAGGCGCGCACCACGCCGCCCACGGCGATGCGTGGAGCGCTCATGGCAACACCGAATCGGGGAAGAACGGGCAGCGCGGATCTTCGATGCGGGCGGGGTCGAGTTGGATGCCGATCAGCGGGAGCGTGGCCTCGCCGACGGTAATGGTTCCGAGTGGGGGCGCGCCCTCTACGGGGGTACCCTCGAACACCATTATTCCCTTGGCGGCCTCTCCGGTGTCGAGCACCAGCACGCCATAGCCCGGCTTGATACTCGCGGGCACCATCCCTTCCACGCCGATCACCAACTGGGAGTCCACCCGTCCGACTATCGCGGGCAGGGCGGGTCCGGCGACGACCCGGGCCACCAGCCGTTCGGGAAGGCGTGGCGGCGGGGTGGCCAGCGTCTGGCGGGGCACGCTGAACTGGGTGAGGAGGGCCGTCGGACCGGCAAGCGCAGCCAGCCCGCAGGCCGCGCTGCCGCGCTCGGCGGACTGGCCGCAGGACGCGAGCAGAAAAACCAACGGAACGAGGCGCCAGGCCATCATGGCCGGAAGATAGCACCGGGGGCGACGGGTCTTCCCCATTCGGTTCAGCAGGCACCCCTGCATCCTAAGCGAAAGGGGGCATACCCTGAGGCATACCCCCTTCACCGATCAGAACCCGCGCTCACTGGCACGCCGCGGGCGGGCCGAGTTCGCGTCGTGACTTAGCGCGCAGTTGTATCCATTCCGGCGCGACCGGTATCGGCCCTGGTTCCGGCTCCGCCGCTCATGGCGGTGTCCATGCTGCTCATCGTATCGCCGCTCATCGTGCCCGACTCCGACCCCGTCCCGCCGGTGGTGGTATCGTTGCGCGGCGTGCTACACGCCGCAAGCACCAGAGCCAGTAAGGAACCTGCCAGGAATCGCTTCATGAGGATGCCTCTGTGTAGATCATGGTCCCGTCTCCCACTTCTCGCCCACGTGTTGACCGAGGAACCTACGTGCCCCGCAAGGCCCCGGAGGTGAGCCGCGTCACCGCAGGGCCTCGAGTCGGGCGAGGGCGCGCCGCAGGTTCGCCCGCGCTGGCGCCTCGTAGCGCTCCTTGAACGTCACGGTTTCGTAAATGCTCTCGCGCGCCAGGATCGCGGCGAGGATGCGGCGCCGGCCGGCGCGGTATGTCTCCTCCTCCAGCCACGCGTATTCCTCGCGGATGGCGGCGTCGTACGCGTCGAACTCGGCTGTGCGGCGGCCGAGAATGGACAGGTCGATGTCGCAGACGACGCGCCCGGCCTCGTCGTTCGGCGGCGCAGTGTGCCGGGTGAGGCGGATGAGGCGGCCGACTTCTCCCGCCACCCGGTGCGCGATGCCAAGCTCGATCAGGGCACGTTCGGCCCCGGCGGCGCTCCGCTCCTCGTTGTCGGAGGCCCGGGGGTCGTATACACCGTCGTGATACCAGAGCGCGGTCTCGATTGCGTCGTGATCTCCGGGCCCGCCCACCAGCTCGTCCAACCGCGCCAGGCAATCGACGAGGTGGGTGGTGCCGTGGTAAGTCCGGCCCGGCTCCGCCCACGCGGCCAGCAGGGCGTCCGCCGCGGCAGCAGGGTCGCGCGAGCCACCCAGCCGCCGGACGAGGGAGGCGAAGCGGTCGCGCAGCTCGCCGGCGGCGATCAGGTGCTCAGCGACTTCCACGCCTCGTCGTCCCGGATGCGCGTGGCCGCGTCGGCCCGCGCGGCGGTCGATGGGTTGGCGGCGATGCCCCATTTCCGGAGCAGGCTTCGCCCGCGGCGGTAGAGGTCCGACGTCACGTGGCCGGCCGGCAGCCGCACGGTCCGCGGCAGCAGAAAGAAGTGCACGTGGCGCACCCGCTCGCCGTACGAGGCGACGTAGACCCGCTCCGGCCGGACCACCCGCTCGACCGCGGCCACCGCCGCGCGGAGGACCGGCCCCAACGCGTCCGATTCGGCCCCGGTCAGCCCGGCGATCGACTCGACGTGGCGGCGCGACTTCACGATCAGCTCGCCCGGGTCGGTCCACGGTCCGGTGTGATGCGCGACTTCCCACCAGGCGCTCCGGAACACTACGCCGCCGGGTGCGGCGATCCGGCCGGCAAGCTCCGCGCAGACACTGCAGGTTTCAGGAAGCATCGGGGTGATCTCCTCGTGTCGACCGACCCAATGGTACGCTATCCGGTGCCGCCGTGGGCGGAGAGTGCCATTCGCTTGACGCTCTCCAGCGCTGGTCCTACCATTCGATCTTCCTGCTTCGTCGGCCGCTGCCCGGCGGCCGTCATCTCCCGAGGTCCATCGTTGCGAGGGGTCCGCGGCCGTGCTCGAAGGTTTGAAGGCGCGACTCGACCAGTTGCTGCGCGACGGCGCCCGCAGCGATCCGCACGCGTACGCCGCCGGCCTGCGGGACGCGCTCGTAGAGGCACGGGTGGGGATTGCGACGATGCGCGATGCGCTGGTGGCCACCGAGGGTGAGCTCGCCTCGGAGCGCAAGCAACTCGTGGACGCGGAGCGGCGGAGCCGCCTGGCCGCCGAAGTGCCCGATTCGGAAACGGTGGGGATCGCCGACCGCTACGCCGCGCGGCACAGGGACCGGGTCGGCGTGCTCGAGCGCAAGCTCGCCGTACAGCGGGACGAGCTGTCGCTGGCGGAGCGCGAGGTCGCCGACATGACCGCCGAGGCCCGGCGAGCCACCGCCGGCGACCGGTCGGGGTCGATCGCGGCCGCCTGGCGAGACGTGGAGTCCGCCGGCGGTAGCCGCCCCGAAGACCGGGAGCGTCTGGAGGCCGACGCCGAGCGCCTGCGCCGCGAGAGCGCGGTGGAGGCGCAGCTTGCCTACCTCAAGAAGAAGTTGGGGAAAAAGTGAGAGGTGAACGGGAGCCGACATTCAACGCTCGGGGGAGACCGGTGGGAGAACGGGGTATGTGGGGACGCATTCTTTCGCGAGCGATCGCGGTCTTACTGCTGGCCGCGCAGGTCTCGCGGCTTCCCGCGCAGCACCCCGTCACCGCCCCCGCCCATCGCCTCAAGCTCGCCCACACCTACAGCATCGTGGCCTACGACTCCGCCACCGGCGACCTCGGCGTGGCGGTTCAGTCGAAGTTCCCGAACGTGGGTGGGATCGTGCCCTGGGGTCGGGCCGGCATCGGGGCGGTCGCCACGCAAAGCCTGGGGAATACGGCGTACGGCGAACGTGGCCTCGATCTCATCGCGCAGGGCGCCACGGCCGAGGCGGCGCTTCGAACCGTCATGCGCACCGACACGATGCTCCAGGACCGGCAGGTAGGTGTCGTCGACGCGCGTGGACGCGCCGCCAGCTTCACCGGGACCGCGACCTTCGATTGGGCCGGCGGCCGAGTCGGTGCGCGGGCCGGCGGCGGAAACGTCCAAGGCGGGAAGGGACAGGTCATCGTAGGCCGCGGCTACAGCGCCCAGGCGAACATCATGGTCTCGGACCAGACGGTGAAGAATCTGGCCGAGTCGTTCGAACGGAGCCGAGGCCATCTGGCCGACCGGCTGATGGCGGCGCTCAAGGCGGGACAGGCGGGAGGGGGCGACAAGCGCGGCATGCAGAGCGCGGCGCTGCTCGTCGTCCGGAAAGGCGGCGGCTATCTCGGGGCGAACGACCGGTTCGTCGACATCCGGGTGTACGACGCCGTCGATCCGATCGCCGAGCTCGAGCGGCTGCTCGCGCTGCACAAGCTGCACTTCTTCCCGAGCGAGGCCCGGGACCTGCTCCCGATCACGCCGGCCATCGTCTCGCGGCTCGAGCCCATTCTGCTCGCGGAGCCCGCGGGGCAGCCCGAGAAGTGGCTGGCCCGGCCGCAGCGATCGGCGACGGCGACGTTCCTGGAAGCGCTGAGGAACTTCATGTACTGGGAAAACTACGACGTGCGCGTGCGGATGGACGGGAAGATCGACCGGGTGGTGCTGGAGGACGTGTTGCGGAAGCGACGCAGGTGAGGATGACGGGAACGCGCCCTAACAACAAGGATTCATTCCGTGGCCACTGCTGCCCCAGCTTCTCCCGCCGCCGAGCGCCCCGCGGACGATACCCGCTTCTTCGGGCACCCGCGCGGGCTCTCGACGCTCTTCTTCACCGAGATGTGGGAGCGCTTCAGCTATTACGGGATGCGCGCGCTGCTCATCCTGTTCATGACCGCGCCCGCCGCCGCCGGCGGCCTCGGGTTCGACACTGCGAAGGCTGGACCGATCTACGCTCTCTACGTGAGCTCCGTCTACCTGTTGTCGCTGCCCGGTGGCTGGGTGGCCGACCGGGTGATCGGGCTCCGGCGCGCGGTCTTCGTGGGCGGGGTCATCATCATGGTAGGGCACATCTGCCTCGCGGTGCCGTCGCTTACCAGTTTTTACCTGGGGCTGGTCTTGATCGCGGTCGGCACCGGTCTGCTCAAGCCCAATGTGAGCGTGCTGGTAGGAAAGCTCTACAGCCCCAGCGACGTGCGCCGGGACGCCGGGTACTCGCTCTACTACATGGGGATCAACACCGGCGCGTTCATCGCGCCGCTGATCACGGGCGGGCTGGCGCAAAGCGCCGGGTTCCAGCGGGCGCTGGGGTCAATGGGCTTTGCGCCCGAGAGCTCGTGGCACTGGGGCTTCGGCGCGGCGGCCGTGGGGATGTTCTGCGGGCTGGTGCAATACACCCTGGGCGGAAAGCACCTGCCGGAGGAGGGTCTCCGTCCCGTGCGGCCGAGCGAGCCGGCCGCCGCGGCGCGGGTGGATCGCCAGGTCCGGCTGGTAGGGTGGGGGACGCTCGCGGCGGTCGTGCTGGGCGTGGCGCTGGTGGGGAGCGGCGTGGTGACCCTCGATCCCGAGGCGATCTCCCGGAGCTTCAAGTGGGTGCTGATCGCCGTCACCCTGGGATTCTTCGCCTGGTTGCTGCTCATCGCGAAGTGGACACCGGAGGAGCGGAAGCGGCTGGTGGTGGTGGCCGTGCTCTTCGTGGCGGCGACGGTGTTCTGGATGGCCTACGAGCAGGCCGGCTCAACGCTCAATCTGTTTGCCCAGCGGAACACCGAGAATGTGGTCCTGGGCCAGAGCTTCCCGGCCAGTTGGTACCAGTCGCTGCCGCCGCTGTTCGTCATCATCTTCGCCGCGGTGTTTGCAGCACTCTGGCTGCGGCTGGGGGCGCGGAATCCCTCCAGCACTGTCAAGTTCACGGCCGCCTTGACGCTCCTCGGCCTCGCGTTCGCGATCATGATCGGTGCCGCGTCGGTGGCCGCGACCGGGGTGCGGGTGAGCCCGCTGTGGCTGGCCGCGTCCTACCTGCTTCAGGTTTGCGGGGAGCTGTGCCTGAGCCCGGTGGGATTGAGCGCCATGAGCACGCTGGCACCCGCCAGGATCTCGGGACTGGTGATGGGCGTGTGGTTCCTGGCGCTCGGCGTGGGCAGCTACCTGGCCGGCATGGCCGCGAGCGTGTACGAGACGATGCCGCTGCCCACCCTGTTCACCCTGGTGACGGCCACCGCGTTCGCGGCCGCGCTGGTGCTCGCGCTGCTGATCAGGCCGATCCGACGGATGCTGGAGCGCTGACGGCGTAGACCAGCACTTCACCCACGTCGTCGTCCTCGTTGGAGGCGACAGGCCGCATCCCGGCATTCTCCGCCACGCGGAGCGCAGGAGTATTCCACACCGGCGCGAGCGTGCTGACCTGCTTGACGCCGGTCTGCTGGAACGCCCACCCGATCATCGCCTTCACGCCCTCGGTGGCGTAGCCGTGGCCCTCGAACTGCTCGTAAATGGCGTAGCCGATGAGCACACCGCCCGATTCGTCGGCCGGTCCGCCGAACGACACCGACCCGACCGCGCGCTTGGTCTCCCGCTCGAACATCAGCCAGTTCCACCACGGGGCCTCGGCCGGCCGGATGCGCAGCCGCTCGCGCACTGCCGGCAGCGGATCGGTCATGTATGGGGGCGGGGCCGCGGGGCGGGGAAAGAGCACGCCGGTCAACTCGCGGAGGCGGACGCCGTCCTCGGCGAGCAACGCCTCGATCTCGTCCAGCACGAGCGGCGCGATCTCGAGGCGTTCGGTGTGCACCCGGATGTCCATCATACGCCCGGTTCTCCCTTGGGCACCCGTCGCACCGAGTCGGACGGCGCGGCCTTGAAGACGCGAAACAGGTAGAGCAGCGAGGGAAGCAGCACCACTGCTCCGAGTCCCAGCGCGATCAGCACGAGCCGCAGCGTGACATCGGGCGAGGCCGCCCCGTCGACCGTCAGGTCCGGCGGAATGAGAAACGGATACTGCGCCAACGCCCAGCCCCAGACGATGAGCGAGACCTGCGCGCCCACGGCCACCCGCGCCAGATGGTAGCGTCTCCACCAGAGCGCCGCCAGGGTCGCGGTGGCCGCCGCGCCGGTGGCCAGGTGGAACGGGACCGCCCAGGTCGAGCCCAGCAGGCCGACGCCCATGAGCGGCGCCTGCTCGGGCGCGATGACCAGCGTGCCGAACGCGGCGGCGAACACCGCCGCCCCGGACCAGAGCGCGCGGGTCCGGAAATCCTCCACGATATCCCGGTCGGTGGACTCGAGCGTCAGAAACACCGCCGCCAGGTGGGCGAACAGGGTCAGCGTCATCAGCCCGACCGCCAGGCTGAACGGCGTGAGCCACGGATCGACGAACGATTCGCTGAAGGTCGCGTTCCTGCCGAGCCGACGCACCCGGCCGGCGGCGATGGCGCCGATGCACACCCCCAGCAGTACGGGCGTCACCAGGCTCGCCCCGGCGAAAATCCGGCCCCAGCGCCGCTGGACCGTGTCGCGCTCGTCGTCGTAGCTGCGAAACGTGAAAGCCGATCCGCGGAGCACGATCCCGACCAGCATCAACGTCAGGGGAATGTGGAGCACCGTTCCCAGGCGCGCGAACACCGGCGGGAAACAACTGAAGGTGATGACGATGGCCAGGATCAGCCAGACGTGATTGGCTTCCCAGATCGGTCCGATGGCGTGACCGATGATCTCGCGCTGCCGGCCGCGCCGCGGGCCCGTGGCGAGCAGGTCCCATACGCCCCCGCCGAAGTCGGCGCCGGCGAACAGGACATAGGCGTTGAGCGACAGCGCCAGCAGCGCGGCGATCACGCCCGCGAGGGTCACGTCAGGCACGGGCGGCGCCCGCCGGCGTGTAGATGCGCGACCACTCAGTCGGTCGGGGGCTCCGGATGATCTGACGGTACAGGAGCCACGCGACCATGACGCCGAGGAAGCAGTACAGGAGGGTAAAGCCCAGAAACGGCACCACCAGGCCGGGCATCGGGGTCACCGCGTCGGCGGTCCGGAGCACGCCGTAGACGATCCACGGCTGTCGACCGACCTCGGTCACCGTCCACCCCGCCTCGATGGCGATGAACCCCATCGGCGCCGCGAGCGCCAGCGCCCGGAGCAGCCACACGTTCGAGCAGAGATCCCGCTGCCGGATCGCCAATACTCCCGCCCACAGGGCGATGAGCGCCATGCAGGTGCCCAGTCCGACCATGATCTGGAACGCGGTGTGGACGATTGGCACGTGCGGCCATTCGTCGCGGGGAAACTGGTCGAGGCCCGCCACTTCCGCGTTGAAGTCGTGAGTCGCGAGGAAGGAGAGGCCGCCGGGAATCCTGATGGCGTACCTGGTCTCGCCCGTCTCCATGTCGGGCCAGCCGCCGATGACCAGCGGGACCCGGGTGCCGGTCTTGAAGTGCGACTCCATCGCCGCGAGCTTGGCGGGCTGATATCGGGCGACAACGCGCGCGCTCAGGTCGCCCGAGAGCGGCTGCAGCACCGCTGCGGGCGCGCCGACCAACAGCGCGATGGCGAGGGCGCGGCGGTGGAAGGCGTTCTGGCGATCGAACAGGAGCAGGAACGCGTGGATGCCCGCGACGGCGAAGCCGGTGGCCGCGTACGAGGCCAGCGTCATGTGCAGGGTCTGCTGGAACGCCATGGGGTTGAGCATGCCGGCGATCGGATCGACGCTCGCGAGCTTGCCGTCCACGACCGTGAACCCGGTCGGCGCGTTCATCCACGCGTTCGCGATGACCACGAAGATCCCCGACGCGGCGCCGCTGACCGCCACCATCACGCCCGCGAAGAGATGCGCGCGGGCCGAGATGCGCTCCCACCCATAGAGGTAGATGCCGAGGAAGATGGCCTCGGTGAAGAAGGCGCAGCCCTCGAGCGAGAACGGCATGCCGATGATCGGCCCGGCAAACTCCATGAAGCCGGGCCAGAGCAGGCCAAGCTCGAACGAGAGTACCGTGCCCGACACCGCTCCCACGGCGAACAGGATGGCGGTGCCTTTGGCCCATCGCTTGGCCAGGTCGAGGCACAGGCGGTCGCCGGTCTTCCGATAGCGCTGCTCGGCCACCACCATGAGCACGGGCATGCCGATGCCCACGACGGCGAACAGGATGTGAAAGCCGAGGGACATCGCCATCTGCGAGCGCGCGGCGAGCAGGTCGGACATGCGGAGGGATTCCAGGTGAAGGTGTACATTGTGAAAATGTTCACAAGTGAGAAGGGCCGCAAGGTGCGCCGCCGTCATCCCAGCGCCGTCATCCTGAGCGGAGCGAAGGATCGGGTGGGTGAGGCGTGCCAAGCCGATCCTTCGCTCCGCTCAGGATGACTCGGCCCTCGGCCCCACCGCCAGCACCTCATCCTCCACGATCACGAACACCCGGTCCTCCGGCCCCGGCTGCACGGGCGCCAGGCCGGTGAAGCTGCCGAACGCCGGCAGCACCGCCGTGCGCCGGGCAATCCAGAAGCACGGCAGCCGCGCCCGCTGCAGCCCTGGTCCGGTCAGCACGATCCCCGGGTGCAGGTGACCCGAAAGCGTGTACCCGTCCACCGACTCGGCGGGTTCATGCCGGAGCACGAAGGGCGGGATGAACGCGGGCGCGTTGACGCAGTTGATCCGGAGGTCCTCGGGCGGATCGCCGGCGTGGCGGTCGTGGTTGCCGCGGACGAGCAGCATCTCGAGCGTCGAACGGAGGCCGCGCCAGCGGCGAAGCTCCGCGAGCGTTCGGGACGCGATCCGGCCCGCCTTGGCATGGAACAGGTCGCCGAGCACGACGAGCCGGCGGGCGCAGGTTCGGAGCAGGGCAGCGTCCAGCCGGGCCAGGTCATCGCTCGTGGCGCCGACCGGGATCGGGATGCCGGCGGCGCGAAAGGTGGCACCCTTGCCCCAATGGAAGTCGGTCGCGATGAGGGTGGCGGTCCGCGGCCAGAACAGCGCGCGCTCGGGCAGCAGCAGCACGTCCTCTCCCCCGAGCCGTACCCGGACATCGGTCATGGATAGTTCCTGCGGCCATTCATGCGCTCGCTCCGCTTCGGAAGCCGCGCCCGCCACCGCGTGGGGACCGCGACGCGTCGGCCGCTTTCTCCAGCGGCGCGACCAACCGCCTGATGCGGTCGACCAGCTTCTCGGAGGTGACCTGCTCGCGGGCCCGGTCCACCAGAAGCGGAAACGCGAGCGGGGTCGGGCGCTCGACCTCGACCACCAATACCCGTCCGCTGGCGATCCGTTCGAGCGCGCGGCCCAGCCGGCTGTGTTCGAGCTGGCGCTCGAGCACCTCACGATACGCCTGGAACAGCAGCAGATTGCCCGGGTCGTATCGCGCGAAGACGTCGTAGAGCAACTCGCTCGACGCCTGGACCTGCTTCACCGACTTGCTCACCCCGGGATAGCCCTGGAAGATGAGCCCGGCCACGCGCGCGATTTCCCGAAACTGGCGCCGCGCCAGCTCCGCGGCATTGAGGCTGGCCGGGATGTCGTGCAGCAGATGCTGGGGTGAGAACAGTCCGGCC
This sequence comes from Gemmatimonadales bacterium, assembly GCA_013812695.1. GTDB lineage: Bacteria > Gemmatimonadota > Gemmatimonadetes > Gemmatimonadales > GWC2-71-9 > CAVVWJ01. The sequence goes on from JACCSZ010000006.1 coordinate 14,993, forward strand.
TCGAGCGCTTCGTCGATCGGCGCGCGATCACCCGACAGCAGCTCGAGTCCGTAGTCGTTGGCGGCCAGGGTGAACGAGATGGGCCTGAGCTGGGCGATGCGGTAGGCGAACAGCGCCGCCAGTCCCTCGTGCACCAGACGGCCCTCGACCGGATAGAAAAACAGGTGATGGCCCTCCCGTGTCCGCACCCGCTCGATCAGGAGCTCGTCGGGTGCGGGGAGGCGCGACCACGCCGCCTGGAGCTCGAGGATCGGGCGCACGGCCGTCATCTCGGGGCCGGCATAGATGCCGCGCCGCGCCTCGTCGAGCTTGACCCGAATGCCCAGCGCCAGTTCGGGAGAGATCGGCAAGCGGCTCCCGGACCAGCGCGGCACGATCGAAGTCGGCGTGGTGGACTTCCGCACGTACGCCACCAGCCCGCGCACGCGCACGAACTCGAGTGTGCGCCCGGCGAAGGTGAAATGATCGCCCGGCCGGAGCCGCGCGACGAAGTTCTCCTCGACCGCGCCGAGCGTCCGGCCGCGGAGAAACTGCACCTTCATCGACGTCTCGCTCACGATGGTGCCGATGGACAGGCGGTGCCGCATCGCCACCATCCGGCTGGTGACCACGTAGCGGCCGTCCTGCACGACGACTTTGCGGTACTCGGGATAGGTACGGAGTGCGTCCCCGCCGTGCGTGATGAAATCGAGGACCCACGCCCACTCGGCGGGCGTCAGATCGCGATAGGCGTTGGTGGTGCGGACCTCGTGGTAGAGCTCGTCGCCCACAAAACCACCGCCGATGGCCACGGTCACGGCGTGCTGCGCGAGCAGGTCGAGCGGGCGCTCGATCGGGCGCCGCGCCTCGATGCGCCCCGCCTCGAGCGCATCGCGGGCGGCGGCCACATCGACCAGCTCCAATGCGTTGGTCGGCACGCACGTGAGTCGGCTGACCGCGCCGGGCTGGTGCCCGCTCCTACCCGCCCGCTGAATGAGCCGGCCGACACTCTTGGGGCTCCCCACCTGGAGGACGCGATCCACCGGTGTGAAGTCCACGCCGAGGTCGAGCGTCGACGTGCAGACGACGCAGCGCAGCTTGCCCTCGCGGAGCCCATCCTCGACCCATTCCCGCGTCGAGCGGTCGAGCGATCCGTGGTGCAGCGCCATGATCCCCGCCCAGTCGGGTCGCGCCGCGAGCAGTGCCTGATACCAGATCTCCGCGGTCGAGCGCGTGTTGGTGAAAACCAGCGCGCTCCGGCCTTCCTCGATCGCGGCGACCACTTCGGGGAGCAGCCGGAGCCCGATCTGCCCGGACCAGGGAAATCGCTCCATCGTCTCGGGAATGAGCGCGTCGACGCGGAGCGCCTTCGGCACCAGGCCCTGCACGATGCGCCCGGCCCGCGGGGTCCCGTCCGCGTGCAAGCCGACGAGCGCATCGCGCGCCACGTCCAGGTTGCCGAGCGTGGCGGACAGGCCGAGGGTCCGGAGCCCCGGCCGGAAGCCGCGGAGCCGCGCGAGCGCCAGCTCGGTCTGCACACCGCGCTTGGAGGCCAGCAACTCGTGCCACTCGTCGACCACGACCAGCTCGAGATGAGCGAAGAGCGCGGGCGCGTCGTCGCGGGTGAGGAGCAGCGAGAGACTTTCCGGCGTGGTCACCAGCGCCGTGGGCAGGCGGTCGCGCTGGCGGGCACGAATCCTGGCTGGCGTGTCACCGGTGCGAGACTGCACGGTCCAGGGCAGCCCGAAGTCTTCGACAGGAGCGCGGAGGGCGGCCTCGGTGTCGCCCGCCAGCGCCCGGAGCGGGGTGATCCACAGGACTCTGAGAGGAGGCGGCGTGGCTGCTTTGCGGCGGGGGCCCGCGGGATAGTCGCGGAGCCATTCGAGGACCGGCCCGAGCCATGACGCGTAGGTTTTGCCGGTGCCAGTGGCGGCATGGATCAGCCCGCTCTCGCCCGCGAGGTACGCGCGCCAGACCTGTTCCTGGAACGGGAACGGCGTCCAGTCGTGCAGGCGGAACCACTGGCGCACGCACTCGAGCGGCTCGCGATCGTCGCAGGCCACGCGGTGGCCGCGCGATCGGGACGGGGGCGATTCCGCGGGCCGCGTCCCGCGCTCGGCGGCCCGATCGGCCCTCCGCTGCGCGGCGCGGGCGCGCCGGAGGTCGACCGCGAGGGCGCTGCCACCGCCTGGCGGGCGGCCGCCCTGACTAGGAGCGTCCACGATCCGACATCGCGAGGACTGCGCGGTGGCCCCCCGCCGTCACGGCGGCCCCCGATCTGTCCCGTCATCCGCGATCAGCCGCCGCACCGTCTCCAAGGTATCCGCCTCCTCGGGCCGCTTGTCGGTGCGCCAGCGAGCCATCCGAGGAAACCGCACGGCGATCCCCGACTTGTGCCGCGTCGACCGCTGAATACCCTCGAACGCCAGCTCGAAGACCAGCTCGGGCTTGACGGTGCGTACGGGCCCGAACTTCTCGACGGTGTGGCGGCGGACGAAGGTATCGACCTTTCTGATCTCCTCGTCGGTGAGCCCGGAATACGCCTTGGCGAACGGGACGAGGCGGTCGCCGTCCCAGACGCCGAACGTGTAATCGGTGTAGAGCCCGGCTCGCCGTCCGGTGCCCGGCTGGGCATAGATCAGGACCGCGTCGACGGCGTGCGGATCGAGCTTCCATTTCCACCAGTCGCCCCGGCGCCGGCCGACGCCGTACGCGCTCGCGCGGCGCTTGAGCATGACGCCCTCCGCGCCCATCTCGCGGGCACGAACGCGGGCGGCGGCGACGCCGGGCCAGTCGGAACTCTCCACCACCGGCGATAGCAGGAGCCGTCCTGCCGTCCCCGTCGCCGCCAGCAGCGCGGCGAGGCGCTCGCGGCGCTCGGCGAATGGCCGATCTCGCAGGTCCTCGCCGTCCCGCTCGAGGAGGTCGTATGCCACGAGCACCACCGGCACCTCGCTCAGGATCTTCCGGCCGAGCGTCTTGCGGCCGATCCGCCGCTGCATCTGCGCGAACGGTAGCGGTGCGCCGGCGACCCAGGGCAGCAGCTCGCCATCGAGCACGGTGCCGTCGGGAAGCAGCCCGCCAGCCTGCTCGACCTCGGGGAAGCGTCCGCTCAGGAGCTCCTCGCCGCGCGACCAGAGAAACGTCCGTCCCGCGCGCCGGATGAGCTGCGCCCGAATACCGTCCCACTTCCACTCGGCCACCCACTCGCCGGAGTCGCCCAGCGACGCGGCGTCCTGCTCGAGCGGATAGGCCAGGTAG
>JACCSZ010000016.1 GCA_013812695.1 Gemmatimonadales bacterium
ACCGTGACCCGCGACGCCCGGATCGGCCGCGGCGCCTCGGTAATCCGGCGCACGGCGAGCGCCTGGGCCGTCGGGCCGGTGAATGGCGCCTCGCCCGCCAGCATCTCGTAGAGCACGCAGCCGAGGCTGTAGATGTCGGAGCGGCCGTCGAGCTCGCGCTCGCCGGCGGCCTGCTCGGGGCTCATGTAGGCCGGAGTGCCGACGATCACGCCCGTCATGGTGAGCCGCTCCGACTCCGCCGGCTCGCCGAGGCCCTGTCCGATCCCGAAGTCGGCCACCAGGGTGTCGCCGTCGCCGGTGAGCAGGATGTTCTCGGGCTTGACGTCCCGGTGGACCACGCCGTTGCGGTGCGCGTAGTCGAGCGCCCGGGCGGCCTCGTGCGCGATCCGCACCGCCTCGCCGACCGGAAGCTGGCGTTCACGCCGCAGCCGGTCGCGGAGCGACTCGCCGTCGATGTACGGCATCGTAAACCAGAGCCATGCACCCGCTCCGTGGGTGGCCGCCGTGTCTCCGGAATCGAAGACGGGCAGGATGTGCGGGTGCTGGAGCAGACTGGCGAACCGGATCTCGCGCTCGAACCGGGCCGGGCCGAGCGCCGCGGCGAGCTCGGGCCGGAGCACCTTGAGCGCGACCGGGCGATCGTGCTTGAGGTCGCGCGCCAGATACACTACGGCCATGCCGCCGCGGCCGAGCTCGCGCTCGATGCGGTAGCGGTCGGCCAGGGCGGCGGCGAGCGATGGATCGACGGGGGTCACGAGGCGGAGAGGAAGTGTGGCAATGCGGATCCGGATCAAGGGGGCGGCGCAGACCGGACGCGTCTCAATGATAGGTCGGACCGCGGGGAAGAGCGAGGACGCGGATGCCGCGCACCTCCCGGCGGCGGTCCTAGCTTCCGGCATGACGACCTCCGACCGCTCCAGCCACCGAATCCGCCCCACCGCGACTGGAGGCGCGGCACACGCGATGGACGCGTTCTTCGTGGAGGAGCTGCTGCCGGTGGGGGCCGAGCTGCGGTGAGCCGATACGCGATCATCGAAGCGCCGTCTCCGCTCGGCCTGTTTCCGAAAGGCGTGGAGCGGCTTCCCGATGCGCTTCTCGCGGCCGGCCTGGCCGAGCGCTTGGACGCGCGACGCGCAGGCCGAGTCGAGCCGCCGCCCTACGACGATCGCCGCGACCCGGATACGCAGTTGCTCAATCCGCAGGGCATCGCCGACTACTCGCTCGCGCTCGCGGAGGCCGTGGGTGCCGTCATCGACGCGGGCGACTGTCCCATCGTGCTCGGCGGCGACTGCTCGATCGTGCTGGGCTGCCTGCTCGCTCTCAGGAGGCGGGGCCGTCACGGACTGCTTTTCCTCGACGGCCACACCGATTTCTACCAGCCCGACGCCGAGCCGAACGGCGAAGCGGCGTCGATGGACCTGGCGCTCGCGACCGGCCGGGGGCCCGACATCGTGACCGACCTGGAGGGCCGGCGGCCGCTGGTGCGCGATGCTGACGTCGTGGCGTTCGCGCCTCGCGACGCCGGGGACGCCGAAGCACACGGCAGCCAGCGCGCCGAGGACACGGCCATCCAGGTGATGAGCCTCGCCGAGGTTCGCGCCGAAGGGGTGGCCGAAGCGGCGGATCGGGCAGTTCGGCACCTGTGCCGCGCCGAGCTTGCGGGGTTCTGGATCCACCTGGACGCCGACGTGCTCGACGACGCGGTCATACCGGCGGTCGACTACCGCATGCCCGACGGGCTCTCGTGGGACGAGCTGGTCACGACCCTTCGGGTGGCCACCGCGTCCGGCCGCGCACTCGGCATCGACGTGACGATCTTCAACCCCAAGCTCGACGATGACGGCTCGGGCGCGACCGGGTTGGTGGACACGCTGGCGCGCGGACTCGCCCGCGCACCGGCGACGCGACTCTGACGCTCGGTTTCCAGGCCCGTCCCAGAATCCTATGGCGGCTGGAGACTCGGACTTATGTTGCCGGGGATGCCACACTTGCTCCCCTGGCACCATACCAGCATCGTGGCCCTGCTCGTGCTCCTGGGAGCGGGATGCAGGCGACAGTCTCCCGCCATAGCCGATGGCGACCCCAAACAGGGCGCGATCCTCCTCTCTGCCCACGGTTGCGGTGCCTGTCATACGATCCCGGGTGTCTCCGCGGCCACCGGCACCGTTGGTCCGCCGCTCGACGGCTATGCGCGGCGCGCGTACGTCGCGGGCAAACTCCCGAACCAGCTCGACAATCTCATGCGCTGGATCCGGGACCCTCAGAGTATCGAGCCGGGTACGGCCATGCCGACTCTGCCGGTCAATGAGGCCGAGGCGCGGGCCATGGCTACCTATCTGTACAGCCTCCGATAAGTGCGTGGATGACTCGTAAAGCGGCGCTGTACGTCATGGGCGGGGCACTGGGCGCGACGCTGCTGGGCGCGGTCGGGATGGGAGTGTTCGTCGTGTCGGGCCGCTATGACATCGCCGCGATGCACCCGCACACGCGACCAGTCGGGACCGTGCTCAAATTCCTTCAGCGCCGCTCCATCGCCTTTCATGCCCGCAGTGTTGCGCCCCCGCGCCTTGACCAACCGCCGCTCGTCCGGCGGGGACTCACTCTCTACCGCCAGCACTGCGTCATCTGTCACGGCGCGCCCGGGAAAGGACGGCAGCGCGCCGGAATCGGTCTCAATCCCACCCCGCCCCCCTTGGAGCAGGCGATCGAGCGGTGGTCCGATGCCGAGATCTACTGGACCACGGCCTACGGGCTCAAAATGGCGGGTATGCCCAGCTTCCTGCTGGGCCGAACGCCCGAGGAGCTCTGGGCCATCGTGGCCTTCGTCCGCCAGATGAATCGACTGTCTCCCGAGGAGTATCGGCGCATGGTCAGGGCTGCGGCCGACCCGCATGATACCGTACGAGTCCGCTGGGTCGGGGGAACCCGGGCCGAGGCATTGGCGCGCGTGCGAGGGGACCCGGCTCGAGGAAAGGAGTTGCTCAGCGAGTTCGGCTGCCGGAGCTGCCACATCATCCCTGGCGTTCGAGGCCCAGGAGGAGACGTAGGCCCACCGCTCACCCGGTGGGCCGAGCGGCAGTTCATCAGTGGTCGACTGGTCAACATGCCCGCCGAGCTGAGGGCCTGGATCCTGGACCCTCTGGCGGTCGACTCCGGCACCGTGATGCCTGCCGTGGGCGCAACGGTCGAGCAGGCCCAGGACATGGCCGCGTATCTCTACACGCTCGGGGCTCGGCCGAGGGAACGGCTGCGGTGAGGGACGGAAAGACGGAAAGGGGGAAAGACGGAAAGACGGAAAGACGGAAAGACGGAAAG
>JACCSZ010000025.1 GCA_013812695.1 Gemmatimonadales bacterium
GGCGTGCGGCGCGGGACCTTCGCACCGGACTCGAGGAGACCTACCGGTGGTACCGGGCGGCTGGATGGCTGTAGCGCTTCGGCCCGGCCCGCCCGTGCGCGTACCGCCGCGCCGGAGCCGGCTGCTGGCGGTGGACCGGGTGCTCCTGGCCTATCTCAGCGTCGCCACGGCGGTGGCCATGTATCGCGCGGCCGATCAGCCCCGCTGCTGGTGGGTCGTGGCGGCGAACGCGCTGATGGTTGCGCTCATCGCGCTGGTGACGACACCGGGGCTCGGCCGGCTGGGGCGCACGCTGCGCGAGATCTATCCGCTGCTGCTGCTCGTCGGCCTCTATGGCCAGCTCGACGTGCTCAACGGCGCCGGGGTACCGGTGCACGATGCGCTGGTGCAGCGCTGGGAGCTGACCATCTTCGGCGCGCAGGTGAGCCGGGAGTGGTGGCGGCTCGCGCCGAGCCGAGGCTGGTCCGCGGTGCTCCATGCGGCATACTTCTCCTACTATTTCATCGTCACCGTCCCGGCAATCCTCTTCCTCCGTCGCGGCGATCTGACGGCGGCGCGGCGGTTCGTCCTGGCCGTGATGACCACGTTCGTCGTGTGCTACCTCGCCTTTCTGTTCTTTCCGGTGGCGGGCCCGTATTACGTGTTCGCGCGGCCGGCCGCCTGGTTCATCGACAATGCCGCGGCTCGGCTGGTATACGCCACGCTGGCGCGGGGCAGCTCCTACGGCGCGGCCTTCCCGAGCTCGCACGTAGCGGCCACGGTGGCGGCGGCGATCACGGCCTGGCGGGGCTCGCGGCGGCTCGGACTGGCCCTGGTGCTGCCGACCGTTCTGCTCTCGGTTGGGGTGGTGTACTGCCAGATGCACTACGCGGTGGACGCGCTGGCGGGCTTGGCGCTGGGCGCAATCGTGGCGTACGTCGTGGGCAGGCAGTATCCGGATTCGGAGCGGGCGTAACCCTGAGCGGAGCGAAGGGGGCATCACCCGAAGCACGCCCCCTTCGCTCCGCTCAGGGTGACCCGGCTCCCCGATCGCCCTTACTTCACTGTGAGCTTCGCCTTCATTCCCAGCGCGAGATGCGGCAGGCAGTAGTACTTGTACTCACCCCTGGGCGCGCCGGCGAAGCTGACCTTGTAGACGGCGTCCGGTTCCGTGAGCAGCGGTCCCTCGAGCGGAGCCATCTGGTCGGCCATGGCGGCCTTCAGCGGATCCGCCGCCCCGGACGGAATGCTGTCGGCCCAGAACGACACGTTATGCGGGCCGCCGCTCTTGTTGTGGAAGTTGACCACGTCTCCGGCCTTGATGGTGAGCTCGGCCGGATCGTACTTGTAGGACGTGCCTTCGAGCACCATGTTCACGTCGTGGGTAGCACCACCAGCGGCCGGCGCGCCTGCCGGCGCCGACGCGGGCTGCTCGGGCGTGGTCGACTGATCGTCAGCCTTCTTCTCACCACCGCAGGCCGCCAGGACGATGGCCATCCCCGACACCATGGAATTCACACGCATCGCCGGTCTCGCCTCCGAAAACAGGGTAACTGTGCACCTTGTGAACCGTTTCACAAGACTCAAGTATACTGTCCTACCCTTTGAAGGGAAGAGGGAGCCGTTCCGGTGCCGAAGCTCGAGGACGTCGGAGTTACCGTGGTAAACACCGTCAAGCGGTCCGCTCGCCAGCCTGCGCCGCCCGGCGTGCCTCCCTGCCGCCACCTCGGCGCCCAGTGCAGGAGCCTCCGGGTGACGCTTCGCATCGGAGAGCTCGCGGAGGGCGCGGCCTCCCTCGACCACGAGGCCACCTGGCTACTCGGCCACACCCAGCAGATCGATTTTTTGGAGCTGTGGGAAGGCGAGGGCGATCTCTATGTCGAAGCCGTGCTCAATGTCGGTTGCAAGTATTTGCGCGAGGACGGGGGCCTGGGTCAGTGCTTGGCCCACGGATACCAGGGCCCCGCCCCACGCCCCGTCCGGCGTCAGCCGCAGCCCCTGCAACTCGGTGGCGACCGCTTCGTCGTCGTGGAGGATCGGGGGAACGTGGTTCGGCGGCTGCCGATGCCCGCGCGATCGCTGCCGGTGCTCGGGAGCGCTGCGGTGATCGGCGAAAATCCATGCGCGTCCGCGCAATGCCGAACGGCCGATAACGCTCGCAAGGCCGCATGCTGCCGCGACCTGCAGGTCGAGGTCATGTGCACCCGGGGGCAGCGCCGTCTCGAGGCGCTCGTGCGCTCGCGGCGCTCGCCCTATCTGTGCAAGATCGAGCGGCCGGGCGATTATTCGCTCGAGGTCGAGATGATCTCCGCCTGCGGATATCTCGGGCCCGACGGGGTGGCGTGCAGCCTGCACGGACGCCAGCGCGCGGATGGGCGAACCGCCAAACCGGACCTCTGCTTCGAGTGGCCGCCCAAGAACCGAGGCCTCCATCCGGGGTGCGTGTTCGCGCCCCGCCGGCGCCGCGCCGGCCGGAGCTGACCTGCAAGTGTGCAAGCAACGGGAGGTTGCCCGTCATCCACAGCGATCCGGCCTCCCTGCCTTCCCTCGGAGACCGATGCCCCAGCGGGTACCTCCGGAGGTTCGGTGACCGACGACCTCGAGCAACTCTACAAGAGCACCTACACCGCCGTCGTGCGCTTCCTGTACCGCAAGGTGTGGGACGCGGAACGCGCGGAGGATCTGGCGCAGGAAGTGTTCGTGCGCGCGCTGTCGCACCAGCCGGAGAAGCCGCGGGCTTGGGTGTTCGCGGTGGCGGCCAACCTCGCGCGCGACGAGGCGCGCGCGGCCATGCGGCGCAAGCGGCACCTGACCTTGCTCAAAGGCGATCCGATCGCGCAGCCGACAATCGCGCCGGCGGCGGATGACACCGTGGAACACGACGAGCAAATGGCCTCGGTGGAGGACGCGCTCGACACGCTGACCCCGCGGGACCGGGAGATCCTGCTGCTGTGGGACGCCGGGCTCAGCTATCCGGAGATCGCCGCCCACACGGGCCTGGCGGTCGGCGCGGTGGGGACGACTCTCGCGCGGGCACGCCGACGCCTGGTGCAAGCGCACGACCGGCAGCAGACCCGAACGGGGACCGATGCGGCACATTCCTGAAGACGAGCTTCACGCCTACCTCGACCAGGGGCTGAGCCGGACCCAGTGCGTCGAGATCGAGAGCCATCTCGCCGGCTGCCCGTCCTGCCAGGCCACGCGCGACGGCATCGCCGCGCTCCGGGACCGGACGACGGCGCTGCTCGCTCGTCTCGCGCCGCCTCGCGGGTTTCCGCCAGCGTTCGAGGTGGTGCGGAAGCGCGCGGCGGACGTAGCCGACCAGCGCCGCCGCCGCGTGCACGCGGCGACGTGGGCGGCAAGCCTCGTGGCCGCGGTCGGCATCGGTTGGGGAGGCAGCTCCCTGGCCCGGTCGGGCCGGACGCCGCCGCCGAACGCGCCTGCCGTGGCCGTGGCGCCGGTGCCCTCCGCGGCCGTGGCCACGCCATCCACTGCGGTCGTCGCCACCAAGTCAGCGGGTCCGGCGCCACGGCCGTCCGTCCGCACGACGCCTCCGGGACGCCCGACCACCATGCGCGCGCGAGCTCAACACGCCGGCGCCTCTACGCCCGGGATGACCGCGCGCGCCCGTCGCCCTGCTCCGAGGCTGGCGGCCGACGTCAGCCGCACCTCGGTCGACTCCGCATCCACTGACCCGCGCACCGCCGCGCTGTCCGTGCTCGATCCGACCCCTGCGCTGGAGCTGAGCCGGCTCGAGCGGCCCAGCGGGAACGTCGACCTCGAGCTCGGCGGGATGTGGCGGACCATGTCGTGGGATGGAGCCCAGGCCGAGGCGGGTGAGCCGGTCCCACACATCGACGGGCTACCCGTGATGCAGGTGCAGGTGCAGAATGGCGCGCAGGGTGCCCGACCCGTCATGGTCGTCGCCCAGCAGCTCGCCTCGGGGCAGGTAATCCGCACCATCGAGGGCCCTGCGACCGACGTCTCGCACCTGCTCGCGCGCCGCGCCATGGCCGACGTCGATTCCCTGTTCCTCCCCGGCGACTCGAATGCCCGGAGCGCCGACGCCGGCCACGCCATGGCGATGCAGCGCGGCGACCGGATGCTGGCCATCACTGGTGATCTGCCCTCGGACAGTCTACGCGCGATGATCCGGCGGCTGAACGCGGAGATGCGGAGCAAGTAACCCGCGACCGAGTCACCCTGAGCGCAGCGAAGGGGCCATGACTTGGATCATGGC
>JACCSZ010000028.1 GCA_013812695.1 Gemmatimonadales bacterium
CGTTGGAGCTCGCCCATCCGGCCGATCACGCGTTGCTCGGCGTTGTCACGCACCGCGCACGTGTTCACGAGCATCACGTCGGCCTCGGCGGGATCGTCGGCGCGCACGTACCCCTCGCGGCCGAGGACGCCGAGCAGCAGCTCGGAGTCGGCCACGTTCATCTGGCAGCCGTAGGTCTCGATGTAAATGCGCTTCATCGCCCAAAGATAGCCCGCTAGGGGCGGACCGTCACACCGACGTTTACCAGTAGCGCCCGCTCGGAGAACGAGCCTGCCGACCGCCAGACATACTCGAGCCCCAGGTCGATTCCGGCGCGCTCCTGCGCGAACCTGATCCCGGAGCCCAGCGAGACCCCGACTTCGCGCGGCCGCTCGCCTGGCACCAGGCTGAACGGGAGCGTGCCGTAGCGCGCCCCGAACCGGATCGGGCGGCGAGCGGGGCGGCGTGGATCCGGGGTGTACTCAGCGCCGAGCGATACCTCGAACGCGTTCTCGGCGCCGGTGCCGCCCTGGGCGAGCAGATCGCTGTTGGCGCCCGACCAGGTCTCGAACATGACCGCGCTCGCGAGATCGAGCTTGGGGCGCGGGGTCCAGCGAAGCCCGAGACCGAAGGTGTACGGCAGGTCGATGGTGGCCACCCTGGCCGAGTCCCGATCGACGTTGACCTTCCCGTCCGAGCGCACGCTCGCAGCCACGCTGAACGCGGTCCCGAAGTTCCGGACGACGCCGAGCGATGCGCCCACGCCGGCGAAGGACACCTCCGAGCGCTGGGTGGCCACCTGGTAGGCGGTGTCCGCGAAGCTCCGTCTCGCGCGGAGACGATTCGAGCCGGTGATGACGTGGAAGGCGCCGCCCAATACCCAAGCCTCCTGCACCCGATACGCCGCGGCGACGCGCAGGTCGCTCAAGCCCCCACGCGAGGCCAGCGTGTCGCTCACCGGGACCAGCACGCCCCGAAGCACGACGGTGTCGGCGCTCGCCAGCGAGAAGTCACGGCTGGTGTAGTTCGAGAAGCTGAGGCCCACCACTGCGGGATACCGGCGCACCGGGCCGGCCACCGAGAGGTGCGGAAACCGGGTCTCGCGCAACGTCGCTGTGCCGGCCGGATTCTCCACCCGCCGAAAATCCTGCAGGCCGCCGAACCCGGCCGTGAGTGCCGGGAGCCGACCCAGCGCGGCGGGATTGAGCGAGGATTCCGGATCGAACATCCCGAAGGCGCCACCGCTCGAGAACGCGCGCGCGCTCAACGCCCGGCCCGGCATGCCGAGCCCCCGGACGCCGAACTGCGAGGACTGCGCGGAGGCGGCGGCGGGCATGCCCGCGAGAACCAGGAGGAGTATGGCTCGGTGCACTTACGGGTTCTCGAAAGGGAAGGCGCGCTGGTAGGTGATGCGGAGCCGCGGGGCGACGGACGCGCCGGCACCGCTCGAGCGGGTGGAAAAGAACACGGCGCGGGCGAAGGTGGCCGCTTCCCGCTGGTCGGGCATCCGGATGAACACGCTCTGCGGACGCGCTCGCGAGCTCTGCCAGAGCTGCACGAACCGCGTCAGCTCGAGCCGCACGGTATCGCTCTGCACCGTCGCCAAGGTATCGAGGCGCATGAACAGCAGGTCCTCGGTAAGCGGCGACTTGGCGCCCAGGTCGCCGATGACCGCCTGGGTTTGCAGCAAGGTCGGGTCGGTGGGCAGGCCGATGATGGGGCGGACGGGCGTCAGCTCCAGCGTGGCGCGCACGATCGTGATCGAGTCCAGCAATTCGTCCGACAGTCCGAACCGCAGCAGCGCCCGGGAGGACGGTTCCCCGCCCACGGTGAGCTGCGTGTCGTCCGGCACCAGCGGATTCTGCGTGACGAACGTATTGAACGCGGTGACCCGACTGAGCGACTGCCTCCGGGCCGAGCCCGTGTCGGGTACGTCCACCGTGACGAAGCTGGTGAAGCTGGCCGCGCTGCTCCCGCCCAGCGAGCCGACGCGAATGCCGGTCGGCGTCTCGGCCGCGATCCGGAGCCCGATGGCCAGCACGCTGTCACCGCCGGGTGGCAGCGCCACCGGGGCCAGGTCCACCCCGCGGATGGTGGTGCTGATGGCACCGGTGTTGACCGTGTCCGGCACCGCAATGGTGCCGATCAGATTGGGGTCGGCCAGCAGCGGGTCGATGCCGTCGAAGGTAGCGGTGCTGTCGACCGTGCTTGGGAGACGGTACAGAAAGACCGTGAGCCCGTTCACCAGCGTGTCGCGGGCCACGAGGGTGAGGTTGATCACCACGGAATCCACCGTGTATGCCCGAAGTGTGTCACGCACGGTGATCGAGTCGCCGCGCGGCAGGAAGCGATAGACGGCCCGATCTTCCGAGGGCGCGAAGCCGTTGGACACGAGGAGGGCCCTGCCTTTGCCGCGGTCGACGTAGCCAAACGCCCGGTCCTGGAACGCGGGGAAGCTGCTGTCGCGTCCTTGGAGCGCGGGTACGATGGTGTCGAAGACCTCCACCGTGCCGCCGGGACACAGCGCCGGGCAGTCCGCCGGCGAGGTGAGCCGCTCCTGACAGGCCGTGACGACGGCCGCGCTCACCAACACCCCCCCGGCCCACCGCCAGCCGCTCACGCGAGCTGCTCCTTGCCGAAGGCCGCGGGTAGGAGCTCGGCAATCGTCCAGCGGACGACGGCGCTGGGGCTCACGCCTTCCACGGCGAGGTCCCGCCCGAATTCGGACAGCACCTGCCGGCACGCCCCGCACGGCGCCGCCGGCGGATTGGCGTCGGACACCACGACCGCGCGCCGGAACCGCTGCGCGCCCGCCGCCACCGCCGCGCACACCGCGGCGCGCTCGGCGCAGATCGTGAGGCCGTAGGAGGCATTCTCGACGTTGCAGCCCACGAACACGCGGCCGTCGTCGGCCTCGAGTGCGCAGCCCACGCGGAATCTCGAGTATGGGGCGTACGCGCGCTGCTGGACGGCGCGGGCCGCTTCGAGTAGCGTATCAGTCACTCCAGACCTCGGACAGAAACGAAGCGCCCGCCGAGAGCGGCGGGACCCCAAGAAAATCGGCCACGGTCTGGCCGATGTCGGCGAAAGTCGAACGCCGGCCGAGTGCGACCGGCCGCACGCGCGGGCCCACGGCCAGCACTGGCACAACTTCTCGCGAGTGATCGGTGGAGGGCGTCGTCGGATCGTTGCCGTGATCGGCGGTAAAGATAACGAGGTCCTCCTCGCGCACGGCGGCGAGCATCCGCGGCAGCGCGGCGTCGAGCGCTCGGAGGCCGGCGTGAAAGCCGGCCACATCGTTCCGATGCCCCCAGCTCTGGTCGAATTCGATCACGTTCGCCAGCAGCAGCCCGCGTCGCATCGACTGGAGCGCGCCGTGGATCAAGGCGTACGCCTCGCCGTTCGTCGCGGCATGAATGCTCGAGATCCCGCGGCCGGCAAACAGGTCGTCCACCTTCCCCACGCCAACCCGGGGCACGTGGTGTTCGGCGAGCCGGTCGAGCAGCGTGGCGCCCGGGGGCGGCAGGCTCAGGTCTTTGCGCCGCGGCGTGCGTTCCCAGGCGCCGGGCTCCCCGATGAAGGGCCGCGCGATCACGCGCGAAACTCCGTGCTGGCCCTGGAGCAGCTCGCGGGCGACGGCACAGCCGGCGTAGAGCTCCGACAGCGGGACCGTCGCTTCGTGCGCGGCCACCTGAAAGACGCTGTCGGCCGAGGTGTACACGATCCACCGGCCGCTCCGGCGGTGCTCGGCACCGAAATCGTCGAGCACGCGTGTACCCGACGCCGCCAGGTTCCCGAGGACGCCCCGACCCGTACGGCGCGCGAACTCGTCGATGACCTCCGCGGGAAAGCCCTGCGGATACGTCGGGAACGGAGCCGCCAGCACGAGCCCGCAGAGCTCCCAGTGGCCGGTCGTACTGTCCTTGCCCGGACTCGAGGGCACGGCCACGCCATGCGCCGCCTTCGGACGCTCGACCGCCGCCACTCCCTGGAGGGGGGCACAACGGCCGAGCCCGAGCGCCTCCAGGTTGGGAAGCGAGAGCCCGCCCACGGCTCGCGCGAGGTTGCCGAGCGTGTCGCTGCCGGCGTCGCCGTACGCTTGCGTGTCGGGTGCGGGACCAATGCCGAGGCCGTCGAGCACCAGGATTGCCGCGCGCCGGCTCACGATCGATCCCCGTACCGGCGGGGCACGCGGGCGCCGAGCCCCGTCAGCATCTCGTACGCGATCGTGCCGGCGGCGGCGGCCTGCTGGTCGAGGGAGACGCGTCCGCCGTAGACCGTCGCCACATCGCCCGGCAACGCCTGACCCTCACCGACGTCGATCATAGTCATGTCCATCGTCACCCGGCCTACCACCTGCGCCAGCCGGCCGTTCAGCTCGATCCGCCGGGCCGGGACCCGTGGGGCATCCTCGCGGGTCGACCGTGGGAACCCGTCGGCATAGCCCAATCCCACGGTGGCGATTGTCGTGGGACCCGGCGCGCGCCAGGTGGCTCCGTAGCTCACGGTGTCGCTGGCGCGCACCTGACGCACGGCCAGCACGCGCGCCCGGAGGGCGGCAACCGGTACCGGGACAATGCCGTGGCCTGCGCCGCCGCCGTACAGAAAGATGCCCGGGCGGATCAGGTCGGCGGCGAAGCGCCGTCCCTGCAGCGCGCCCGCGCTGTTGGCGGCGTGCACCAGTGGCGGCCGTCGCGGCAGTGCAGTCAGCACTCCCTGCAGGCGATCCCACTGCGTCGTGGCGGAGCCGGGGTCGGCGTCGGCGCTGTGAAAGTGGGTGAAGATACCTTCCCAGCCTGGGGCCTCGTGGAGGAGCGCGGCGGCGGCGGTCAGCGCCGCCGCGTCATGCCAGCAGATCCCGGCGCGCCCCATGCCGGTATCGATCTCGACGTGAAACGGTCGATCGGTCCGCCGGCACCACAGGTCGAGCGAAGCCGGGTCGCCGATGGTCGGACGGATATCGTCGGCGAGGTGCATGTCGATGGCGGCAGGCAACAGCGGGCTCACGGCCAGGATGGGCCGGGAGATGCCAGCCCGCCGGAGCACCGCTCCCTCGTCGGTCGAGGCCACGCCGTAGCCCCACGGCTCGAGCGGCTCGAGTGCCCGCACCAAGGCGACGGCGCCGAGACCGTAGCCGTTAGCTTTGACCATCGGCAGCAGGCGGGTTCCCGTGAGGCCGGCGAGCGTGCGGGCGTTGGCCGCGAGCGCACCCAGGTCGACATCCACCCAGGCCCGGGCCGTGTCGGGGGTAAAGGTCATGGCGAGCCGGCGGGTATCTTATTCCGCGAGGGGCACACATGCAAGACAAATCAGCGCTGGGGCGTGCGCTGGCGATGGTGCGCGACCTCCGGACGCGCTGCGCGTGGGATCGCGCCCAGACCCGTGAATCGTTGCGCCCATACCTCGTCGAGGAAGCGCTCGAGCTCGACCAGGCGCTCGGCGAAGGCGGGACGGACGCGATCCTGGACGAGCTGAGCGATCTGCTGCTGCACGTCGCCTTTCAGCTCGTCATCGGAGAGGAACGGCAGGAGTTCTCCCCCGACGACGTGGCGGCCGCGCTCGAGCGAAAGATGCGCCGGCGTCACCCGCACCTGTTCGATCTGGGCGACGCGGAGCCGTGGGAGCAGATCAAACGGAAGGAGCGCCTTGGCCCCACCCTCGCCGGGATCACCCCGGCGCTCCCGCCGCTGCTCAAGGCCTACCGGCTTCAAGAACGGGCGGCATCGGTGGGTTTCGATTGGCCGGACGTGCGCGGACCGCTCGAAAAGGTGCGCGAGGAGCTGGCCGAAGTCGAGGAGGAGCTGGCGCACGGTAAGCCCGCACGGTCCGAGGCGCCGATGGAAAACGACCCGAACCCGCCCGCAAATTCCAGCGATGCGCTGCTCGATGAGATCGGCGACCTGTTGTTCGCGGTCGTCAATCTGGCGCGCAAGGCCGGCGTACACCCGGGACCCGCGCTGGACCACGCCAACCGCAAATTCCGGCAGCGCTTCGAAGCGGTCGAGCAACTGGCCGCCGTGCGGGGCATCGAGCTCCACAGCGCGGGGCTGGCGGTGCTGGACGGGCTGTGGGATGAGGTGAAAGTTCGGTAGGTGGGAGGTGAGGACGGAACGACGGAAGGGCGGAAAGGCGGAAACGCGGAAAGGCGGAAAGGCGGAAAGGCGGAAAGGCGGAGCGCGAATGTGGGTCATCCCGAGCGTAGCGAGGGATCGGGTCGCGGTGAGCTCACGCGCATGCGTCGGCCGTTCCCTCGCCGTGCTCGGGACGGCGGTCCCTCGGTCCGTCGTTCCGTCTACGGATACAACCGATGGATCTGCCGCGGAAACGCGATGGCTTCGCGGATGTGCGGGATGCCGCAGATCCACGCCACGGTGCGCTCGATCCCGAGCCCGAACCCCGCGTGCACGAAGGTGCCGTACTTGCGCAGGTCGAGGTACCAGCGGTAGGCCTCGGGGTCGAGACCCTGCTGGTGGATGCGGGCCAACAGCCGGTCGTAGTCGTCCTCGCGCTGCGATCCGCCGATGATTTCGCCGTATCCCTCCGGCGCCAGGCAGTCGTTGTTGAGCACCGTTCGGGGGTCGGCGGGGTTCTCCTTCATGTAGAACGCCTTGACCTCCCTGGGATAGTTGAAGACCAAGACCGGCCGGTCGAACTCCTTGGCCAGGAGCGTCTCGTCGTCACCGCCGAGGTCGTCGCCCCACTTGATGTCGGAGCCGAGCCCGTTGAGTCTCGTCACGGCGTCGGTGTAGCTGATGCGCGGAAACGGTGCCTGAACGCGCTCGAGGACGGACGGGTCGCGCTCCAGCTCCTTCAGCTCTTCCCGGCAGCGCTCGAGCGCCCGAGCCACGATGCAGCTCACGAACGATTCCTGCAGCCGCATGTTCGCGTCGGAGTCGTTGAAGGCCACCTCGGGCTCCACCATCCAGAACTCGGTCAGGTGGCGGCGGGTCTTCGACTTTTCCGCGCGGAACGTCGGGCCGAAGCAGTAGACCTTGCCGAGCGCGGCCGCGGCCGCCTCGACGTACAGTTGTCCGGTCTGCGCGAGGTACGCCTTGCCGAGATCGAAGTAGTCCGTGGCGAACAGGTTACCCGCCTCCTCTCCGATCGCGCCGGTCAGGATGGGGGTATCCACGAGGGTGAATCCCTCATGGTAGAAGTAGTCCCGGATGGCCTGCTCGACCTCGTGCCGGACCCGCGCGATGGCCGTCTGGCGCCGGGTCCGGAGCCAGAGGTGTCTATGTTCGAACAGGAAGGACGTCCCATGTTCTTTGGGGGAGATCGGGAAGTCGGGGCTCGCGCCGAGCGGCGTGAGGCTCGTGACCGACAGCTCGACCCCGCCCGGTGACCGCGGGTCGTCCCGTACGAGGCCCGTCATGGTCACGCTAGCCTCCTGGGTGAGCGCGCCGAAGGACGCCCAGGTCTCCTCCGACACTTCCTTCTTGGACAGGACGCCCTGCACGGTGCCCGTGCCATCCCGCAGCACCGCGAACGCGATCTTCCCGCTCGACCGGGTCGTCACGACCCAGCCGCGCAGGGTGACCGGATCGCCCACGTGCCCGTGCAGGTCGCAGATCTGTACCGCCGCCATGCCCGTTCCGCTGTGACGAGGGGGATGTCGCTGGGAGCGTTCAGTCTAGCCCTCCTCCTAGGGACCGTCAACGCGGCCTGTGCGCCCGCCCCGTCGGCGCCAGCCGCGCTTGCGCCCGAGCGGTCCGCCGGCGCGCCGCAGCAGGTGTGGCGCTCGAAGGCGGGCCGGCGCTTCACGGGCCGGGTGGTGGTGGCCGGCGAGACGATCTATGCCGGCAGCGTCGACCGGAAAGTGTACGCCATCGACCTGGCCAGCGGTCGGACGCTCTGGTCGATGCGGCTGGGCGGCCTGATCGGGGGTGGCGTGCTGGTGTCGGGTGATACCGTGTACGCGGCCACTTCCCGACCGGAGGGCAGGGTGCATGCGCTCGATGCCCGATCGGGCCGCCGCTTCTGGCGCGCGTCCACGGGGCCGGTCGGCGCCGCCCTGGCGCTGCTGGATGGCGTGCTCGTGGCGGAGACGCAGCGGGGCGAGGTCATCGGCCTCGAGCCCGGGACGGGCGAGGTGCGCTGGCGCCGGAGGCTGGGTGTGGCTCGCATCGCCGCCGCGCGAGGCGACAGCGGCACCATGATCGTGGCGACCGTGGACTCGCTGTTTCGGGTGCGTATCGCCGACGGCAGAGTGGTCCGGCGCGCGCGGTCGCCGGGCGCGGTCGTCTCGCCGTGGATCGAACACCGCGGCGCGTTGGTGGGGGGCACGACCGACTCGCTGGTGGTCGCGATCGGCCGCGGCGATCTCAAGCCCCGCTGGCGCGCCGCGCTGGATGCCCCCGTCCTCGGCTCCCCCGCGGCGATGGGCACGGTGATCTATGCCGCCAGCCGTCGCGGGACGCTGTACCGCATCACCGTCGATTCCGGTGATAGCGCACCGGTCGCCGATTCCGGCGCGACCAGGAGTGGTAGTGCGGCCGCGGATGCCGGCGCGCTCGGAAGCGCGCCGGCTTCGGGCGCCGTCGCGAGCGCCGTCGCCGAGCTGGCATGGGCGGTGACCGGACCCGTGACCATCCTCGACGGCCTCGTACTCCTCGGCGGCGCCGACGGCACGGTCCGGGCACTCCGGCCCGACGGCCGCGAGGTCTGGCGCCTGCAGTTGAAATGGCCCATCGAGATCGGCCCGCTGCCGCTCGCCGACGGCATGCTGGCGATCGGCGGCGACGGCGACCTCCACCGGTACCGCCGATGATCCGACCGACCGCCCTCGCGCTGCTCGTGCTGCTCTCGCTCGCTGCCGCACCCGCGAGCGCACAAGGCACGGCCGGAAGCCCTGCGCTCGTCAAGTACGGCAAGTGGGTGCTGGCGGCCGGGGCGGTGGGCATGAATTACTTGGCCGCCCGCGCGCACGAACGCGCCAATGACCGGTTCGAGCTGCTCGAGACGCGATGCTTCGCCGACCGGAGCCTGTGCGACCTCGAAAGCGCGGGCCGCTACGCCAGCGCGGAGACCGAGCTGTTGTATCAGGAATCGCTGCGGTACGACCGCCAGACGCGACGCTGGCTCGTTGGCGGCGAGACCGCGCTTCTCGGCGCGGCCGCCATGTTCGTCTGGGAGCTCACCCGTCGCACGCCGAAGCCGGACAACATTCCGTTCGAGCCGGAGGTATCGACCCATCCGGACGGCGTCACGCGAGTTGGGATTCGAGTCGCGTTCTAAGGCACACGCTGTACCCTCCCGTCACAAGCCCGCCCTTCGAGTGCTCCACGTACAGGCCGTGCCGGCGCGCACGCCACCATTCGGCTAGTCCCCTGCCACCTGCACGCACTCAAACGCTGGGGAGGGAGGATTTCGTGACGAATCGATTCATGAGTCTCGGAGCGATGGCGGCCCTTACGATCGCCGCATTGGGCTGCAGCGACGGTGCTTCCGGCCCGAATTCACTGACCAACACTGGAGGCGCGGACGCGGGTGGTCCCCCCGGCGACGAGGTCTGCCTCGGCCCGGACGGCACTCCCCTGCCGACGGCGCCGGCGAGCCAACGTGTCGACCTCGCCGAACCGGCGTTCTCCAACCCCACCCGGGTGACCAACCCGCTGTTTCCGGTGGCGCGGCAGTTCCGGGTGCTGCAGCTCGGAACCGTGGACGGCCTTCCATTCCGGGCCGAGGTCACCCTGCTGGAGGACACCAAGACCATCGACGTGGACATCGGCGGATCGCCGGTCGAGAATCTGGTATCTCAGTATGCCGCGTTTCTCGACGGGGAGATTCACGAGGTCGCGCTCGATTTCTACGCCCAGGCTGACGATGGCGCCGTGTGGTACTTCGGCGAGGACGTCTACAACTACGAGGACGGCCTGATCGCGGATACCGACGGCACCTGGCTCGCCGGCCGCGACGGCACCGCGGCGATGATCATGCCCGGCAATCCACAGCTGGGCGACGTGTACCGTCCCGAAAACATCTGTGGTCTGGTGTTCGAGGAAGTGGT
>JACCSZ010000098.1 GCA_013812695.1 Gemmatimonadales bacterium
GCCCACCACGGCCGCACGCGGCGCGCCGCGCCGGCCGAGCTGCGCGCTGAGCGCGGCCCACTCGCCGGGCTCGGACTCGAGCGGAGTGAGTTGGAGGGCCGGCGGGAACGAGTCGACCGGCTGCCCGAGGAATGCACCCGCGACGGGTGACGCGGCGCCGGCGCTCAGGTACCAGTCGCCGGGCAATGCACTCGAATCGGAACCTGCCGCCCAGCGCCAGATGCCGCGCGCGGCGCTGCCGTCGCCGAGCGACCCCGCCGGACCCATCCTGATCAGCAGATCGGCCCGCCGGGCGGCCTGTCGCACGGTCTCGGTGGGCACGACCGCGAGGTCCGCCATCGATCGCCAGCGCTCCGGATCGAGCCGCGCGAAGCCGCGCACCGGGAGCTGCGCCACCTCGCGCAGCGTCCGATACAGAAACCGGCTGTCCCAGTCGGCAGGTCCCGCCAGCAGCACGACACCAGGTGTCGGCGCCACGGTGACGATGTGCAGCCGGGCATCGGTCCGCGGCTCGGCGTCGCCCGCACCGACGAGCGACACCCGCAGCACCTGCTCGCCCGCGCCGACCGCGGCCGAGCTCACGGCGAGGCGACCGCGCGCGCCGCCGCTCCGGAGCGGCAGCGTGCGCGCCGCCAGACGCTTGCGCCCGAGGACCACCTCGACGCGCACGCTGTCCGCGGTGGCGCCCCCGACCGCCCGGACTTCGACCTCGATCGGAATGGAGTCGCCCACGGTCACGCGCGCCGGGGCCGTCACCCGCGTGAGCGCGAGGTCGGGGCGGACGGCTCGCGGAAACAGCCGAACCGCGACCCGGGCAAGCAGGTCGGGCGGAAGGTCGACAGCATCCTCGATTTCGCCGTCGCTGACGATGACGACCGGCCGGTCCGACGCCGCGGCGGCCACCAGCGCCGGCAACAGGAGCGTTCGACCCCGTGTGGGCAGCGTATCCGTGCTGCCGCGCTCATCCCCGAACCGCCGGACCTCGCCCCACACGGCCGCGGAGTCGCGCGCCTCGGTCCAGCGAGCGCCGGGGGCGGACAGGCTGAGGGACGCATCGAGCAGCACGAGGGGACGGCGGGGCGAACCCGTGACCGGGCAGCTCAGATTGAGGAGCAGGAGTCCGAGCGCAGCCCAGGCGATCGCACGGCAGGCGAGCGCCACCCACGCCTTCAGGCCACCGCGCTCCAGCCACAGGTACGTGAACGCGGCCAGCCCCGCGGCGAGGACCAGCACGAACGCCGCCCGGAGGATCATCGGGTGGGACGGGCGGCGGCGGCCTCGAGCGCCTCGGGCAGCGCCAGCCGGCCCTCGTACAGCGCACGGCCGACGATCGCACCGCCCAGTCCGGCATCGCGGACCGCGTAAATGTCGGCCAGCGTTGCCACGCCGCCGCTCGCGATCACCGCCGCGCCGCTCGCCTGCAGGCGCCTGGCGCCGCCGATATCGGGCCCGCCCAGCATCCCGTCACGCGCCACGTCGGTGTAGATGATCGTGCGCACGCCCTCCGCCACCACGCGGTGCGCCAACACGTCCGCCTCGAGTGCCGACGTCTCGGTCCAGCCCCGGATAGCCACCAAGCCGTCACGCGCGTCGATCCCGACCGCAACCCGCTCGGCGCCGGCCGCGGCCACCGCAGCCGGAACGATGGCGGGATCGATGGCGGCCGCCGTACCGAGCACGGCGCGACTCACGCCCTGGTCGAGCCCCTCGCGGACGAGGTCGACCGACCGCAGGCCGCCGCCGAGCTGCACGCGCACGCGCCCGCCCACGCG
The DNA here is from genome assembly GCA_013812695.1 of Gemmatimonadales bacterium. Taxonomy (GTDB): domain Bacteria; phylum Gemmatimonadota; class Gemmatimonadetes; order Gemmatimonadales; family GWC2-71-9; genus CAVVWJ01. The sequence continues at coordinate 1,773 of JACCSZ010000098.1, forward strand.
CGCGACGATCCGGCGGACCACAGTCCGGTTATCGCCATCGCCGAACGCGCGGTCGAGATCCACGACGTGGAGCCACGCCGCACCCTGGTCCGCGAACCGCTCGGCCACCGCCACGGGATCGTCCCCGTAAACGGTTTGCCGGGTCGCCTCGCCCTGGCTGAGGCGAACCACGCGGCCGTGTCGGATGTCGATGGCGGGAAAGAGGTCCACTACAGGGGGCTACGGCAGCCACCGCGTGCGGGTTTCCTTGGCGGGCCGCTGGGCGATGGTGCTGGGGGCCTCGGTGGACAGCAGGTGCAGCAGGCGGTCGCGCTCACGCGTGAATTCGGGCCGCAGCCGGTCATGGATCGGGGCGCCATTGCCGAGCTCGACCCGGCGCGAGTCCTTGGCGATGCCGTTGACCCGGAACTCGTAGTGCAGGTGCGGACCGCTTGCGAGGCCGGTCGAGCCGACGTAGCCGATCGTCTGGCCTTGCGTGACGCGCGCGCCGCCGCGCGTGCCGCGCGCGAAGGCCCGCAGATGACCGTACCGGGTGGTGATCCCGCTCCGGTGTCGGAGCTCGATCAAGTTGCCGTACCCGCCGGCCCGGCCGGCGCGCAACACCACGCCGTCGCCGGCGGCCAAGACCGGCGTGCCCGGCGCGGCGGCATAGTCGGTGCCTTCGTGCCTCCGCTTGATGCCGAGCACAGGGTGATGGCGGGCGCGGGCAAAGGTGGAGGAGATCCGGCGGAATTGCACGGGCGCCCGCAGAAAGGCGCGCCGAAGCGAGTTGCCGTCGGCGTCGTAGAAGGCGGTTCGGCCGTCGGTCTCGAACCGGAGCGCCGTGAGGCTCCGCCCGGACATCGTCAGATCGATCGCAAGCACTCGGCCGAGCCGGAGCTCGCCGTTTTCGGACACCAGTCGCTCGAACACCACGTTGAACCGATCGCCCGGCTGGATGTCGCGGGTGAAGTCCACCTGCCACGCGTAGACGTCGGCCAGGTCCCACGCCAGCCGCTGGCGGCCGGCGCCGTCGAGCTGGTCATCGCCCACTCGGGCGTCGAGAGTCTCGTAGAGTGAATTGTCGATGGCCCCGTCGACGTGCACGATCTCGGACGTCCAGGCGATCGGCTCGACGCTGGTGTCCCAGCCGCCGGCGCCGCGCTCGAACACGACCCGCTGCTCCGGACCCGGGCGGACGATGATGTGGGTCGGGGCGCTGTCCGGATGGTCGTGGCGGAACGTGAAGACCAGCCCGGAGCGGAGGCGCCGGGGCTCGAGCCCGAGACCCGGGTCGAGCCCCGAGAGGTTGAGATCGACGACGCCGTGCCGCGCGAACAGCTGGGAGATCGTCTCGCCGCGCTGGAGGGTGTCGAGGGTTTCGCTGGCGGGCTCGATGGTGACCGGACGAGCCACCACCGCCGGCTTCGGCGGTTCGGGCAACCGGCGCCAGGGCCACCGGCCGGTCGACGCGAACACGGCGGCGGCGCCAAAGACCGCGACGGCGACGCCGAGGCGGGCCAGGCGCATCAGTCCATCTGCCGTCGGATGAACGTGGGGATCTCCATTTCAGGCACGTCGGTCCCGCCGCTCGGCGGCGTGGCCGGAGCCTGACTGACGCGCGGCTGGACCCGGGGCGTGGGCGCCGCCTGCGGCGCCGGCATGCCGGGCATGGAGTGGCGGCCGGATTGGCGCTGCGGAAAGCTGAGCACGCCCGCCGCGCCGGACGGACGGGTGAGCGGCTGCTCCGCGGGCACGGCCCGGTCGAAGCCGGTCGCGATGACCGTGACGCGGACCTCGCCGTGCATGGCCGCGTCGTTGCCGGCGCCGAAGATGATCTCGGCGTCGTCACCCACGGCGTCGTGGATGATGTCGTTGATCTGCGTCGTCTCACCGAGCGTGAGATCGTCGCCGCCGATGATGTTGATGAGGACGCCGGTGGCTCCGGCAATCGACACGTTGTCGAGCAGCGGACTGGAGATGGCCTGTTGCGCCGCCTCGAGCGCGCGGTTGTCGCCCCGGCCGATGCCGGTGCCCATCAGTGCCGCGCCGCCGTTCTGCATGACGGTCCGCACGTCGGCGAAGTCGACGTTGATGATGCCGGTGCTCGTGATCAGGCTCGCGATGCCCTGGGTGGCATGGAGCAGGACCTCATCGGCTTTCTTGAGCGCCTCCTGGAACGGGATGCCTTTGCCGACCACGGCCAGCAGCCGCTCGTTGGGGACCACGATCATGGTGTCGACGTTCTTGCGCAGCTCGCAGATGCCCTGCTCCGCCTGCTTCATCCGCCGCCGCCCTTCGAACAAAAATGGCTTGGTGACGATGCCGACCGTGAGCGCGCCGGTCTCGCGCGCCATCTGGGCCACGATCGGCGCCGCGCCGGTGCCGGTGCCACCGCCCATACCGCAGGTGACGAAGACCATGTCCGCGCCCTGCACGGCCTGCGAGACCTCGTCCCGGGTTTCCTCGATGGCCTGGCGACCGATCTCGGGGCGCGCCCCGGCGCCCAGTCCCCGGGTCAGCTTCCGGCCGATCTGAATCTTGATGTCCGATTTGGAGATCGCGAGCGCCTGCGCGTCGGTGTTGACCGAGATGAACTCGACGCCGCCGAGCTGGTCCTCGATCATCCGGTTGACGGCATTGCCGCCGCCCCCACCCACACCCACCACCTTCATCCGCGCGGTCTGGAGGCCGCTGTCTTCGAGCTCAAATCTCATGGTCGGGTTCCTCGGCCTGCATCAAAAGAAGTCCTGGAGCCACCGTTTCACCGGAGCGAACACCTTTTCAACCGCCGGCGATTTGCGCACGCCCGTCCCGGCGCCGCCGCTCATCGCCACCTGCCGGGCGCCGTACAGGACGAGGCCGGCCGACCCTGCCATTCGCGGTGATTCGACGCTGTCCGCCAGACCACGGAGGCGCTGACCCGGAACTCCGCACCGGGCCGGCATGGCGAACACTTCGCGGGCGAGCTCGACGATGCCGGGGGTCAACGCCCCGCCGCCGGTGAGGACGGCGCCCGCGGGGAGGCGCTGATGATAGCCAGCGCGCGTGATTTCGTCGAGCGCGTACTCCAGGACTTCCTGAAGCCGCATGTGCATGATGTGCGCCAATACCCGGCGTTGCGCGTTCCGCGCACCCTGGCCCGGCGTGCTCGGCAATTCGAAGACGTCGCTCTCGGGGACGAGCGGCTCGAACCCCGCGCCGAAGCGCTCCTTGAGCCGCTCGGCGTCGAGCTGCGTCACCTGCAGCCCGTGCACGATATCCGCCGTCACGTGCCCGCCCGCGCACAGCAGCGAACCGGTGTGCCTGATCTTCCCGTTATGAAAGATCGAGACGTTGGTGGAGCCGCCCCCGAGCTCGACGATCGCGCAGCCCAGCTCGATCTCGTCCGGGGTGAGCACGGCCAGCGAGCCGGCCAGCGGCTCGAGCACGAACTCCTGCACGTGATACCCGGCCCGCTCCACACATTTCTTGAGGTTCTGCAGCACGCTCGACAGCACCGTGACCAGGTAGACCTCGGCCTCGAGCCGGGAGCCGGTCATGCCGATCGGCTCGCTGATGCCGGGCTGCTGGTCGATCAGGTAATCCTGCGGAATCGCGTGCAGCAGCTCGTGGTCTCGACCGAACGAGACGTTGCTCGCCATGTCGTTGACGCGGGCGACGTCACCGGTCCGGATTTCGTCGCCGGTCACGCTGACCATGCCGTGCGAGCTCCGCCCGGCCACATGCTCGCCGGCGATACCGCAATAGACCGTGCCCACCTCGACGCCCGCCATCCGTTGGGCGTCCTTCATCGCCTTGGATATCGCGCGAGTCGTCTCTTCGATGTCGCGGACCACGCCACGCCGAACGCCGGAGCTTCGCTCGACCCCGAGCCCGAGGATCTTCACCGACGGGTCGCGCGCGTCGCCGGTGACCTCGGCGATCAGGGCCGTGACCTTGGTCGAGCCGAGGTCGAGTGCAGCGACGAGCTGGTGCGGCTGCGCGCTCACACAC
>JACCSZ010000120.1 GCA_013812695.1 Gemmatimonadales bacterium
ATCGAGCAGGCCCGGCTCGCGCGCTACGAGAAGCAGACCGCGCTCGAGGCCCCGTTCACCGACGTGCTGCTGTTGTTCGCCGACACGACCCTGGCCGAGCTGCGCGCCGGACGGACCTTCCGGACGGAGCAGGCGCCGGACGAGGTCCGCGATCGCGTGCGCGACGCGCTCAAGTTTCTGAGCGACGAAGATTCGCAGTCGTTCGATCCCGACCTCATGGGCGCGCTGCTCAACGGCGAGACGACCGATCTGTTCTACGCCCACGTCCGACGGCAGAACGGCGACCCGCTGATGTTCATGCTGAACCCGCATGAAGCGGAAGCCGTCAGCCTGAGCACCAAGTCGTCGCGCCGAGGCTACAGCCGCGATCGGGAGGTGCTGGCCCAGTTCCCGCGCGCGGCCCGCCCGCGCGATGCGCAGGTCACCGGCGAGCGCATCGATGCGGCCGAGATCCGCCGGTACGTCATGAACATCGCGCTGCCGGCCAGCGGGATCGGTGAGATCGCGTTCTCCGCCACCGCCCGACTCGACATCACCGCGAGCACCCCCGTGGGGCCCTGGGTGGCGTTCGCCCTGTTCGAGAAGCTCAAGGTGGACTCGGCCCGCTGGGACGGCGGCGGAGCGGCGACGGTCTTCAAGGGCAAGGACGGCGAGCTGCTGTGGGTGCACCTGGGCACCCGCATGCAGCCGGGGGAGACCCGGACGCTGGTGGTGTCCTATCACGGCGACCTGATCGACCGCGACATCGACTTCTTCCGGATCAAGTCGAGCGTTGCCTGGTATCCGCTCTCGCTCGAGTACCGCGCGCTGGCCGTCTTCGACCTCACCTTCACTACCAGCGACGCGTACCTGGTGGCCAGCGTGGGCGAACGCGTGGATTCGAGCCGGAACGGCCGGATGGTCACCAGCCGGTGGCTCACTCCGGGGCCGATCCGGAACGCTTCGTTCAACCTCGGCCTGTTCAAGGATTACACCGTGCGAGAAGCCGGCATCCCGCCGGTCACGGTCATGATCTCCGAGGAGGCCCACAAGAAGTTGGTCCGGCAGTACGGGCTGGCGCAGCAGCGCAAGATGCGGGAGACCGTCGCCGGGGACGTCAGCAAGAGCCTGCACTTCTTTCAGAAGGTGTACGGGCCGACTCAGGTCAAGCACTTCTACGCCACCGAGATCCCGGACGACCACGGGGAAGCGTTTCCCGGCATGATCCACCTGTCGTGGGCCACGTTCCAGAAGACCGACGACCAGGGCGGCGACGAGATCTTCCGCGGGCACGAGGTGGCGCATCAGTGGTGGGGCATCGGCGTCGACTACATGACCTACCACGACCGCTGGCTCAGCGAAGGGTTCTCGACCTTTTCCGGCCTCTGGTACATGCAGACGATACGGAAGAGCAACGACAAGTACTTCGGCCAGCTCCGCGACTACCGCGCGTCGATTTTCCAGCGCCGGGAGATCCCGGGGCCGATCTCGCTGGGCCACCGGGTACGGTCCTCCAAGGACACGGACGTCGACGACTACAGCACCATCGTCTACAAGAAGGGCGCGTGGGCGGTCCACATGCTCCGCATCCTCATGCTCGACCTGAAGAGCATGAGCGAGGACCGGTTCACCGGGACGATGCAGGATTTCTATCAGAGCTACCAGGGCAAGCGCGCGTCCACGGCCGACTTTCGCCGGGTCGTCGAGCGGCACACCGGCACCGACATGGGCTGGTTCTTCGATCAGTGGATCTACGGCACCGCGCTGCCGACGTACAAAGTGGCCTACAAGGTCGATCCGCTCGACGGCGGCCAGCACCGCGTGCGTCTCCGGGTCCAGCAGGAGGGCGTGCCCGACGGGTTCATGATGTACGTCCCGGTGACCCTCGACCTCGGCAAGGATCGCGTCGCCCGCGTGCGGGTCAAAGTGACCGGCCCGGTCTCGGAGCTCACGCTGCCGCCGATGCCCGCCGAGCCGAAGGCGGTCAGGTTCAACGACCTCGAAGGCGTGCTGGCCGAGGTCAAGATGGTGGATTGGCGCAATTGAGGCTGCGCCCGCACACTGGGGCTGAGCAGCTACTCGCGGCTCCGGAGGGCTCTCGCTAGCGGGACACTCGGGGCAGTATCTTTCCCGGTCGTTCCGATAGGCTTGGCGACCGCGTCCCTCTTCCTCGAGTGCGATGGCCACACGTACCTCCACCCGCGCCAGAGCATCCGCCCGGCTGGACAAGGCGGAGCTGCTCGACCTGTACCGCATCATGGTGCTGTCGCGGCGCATCGACGACAAGGAGATCCAGCTCAAGCGGCAGAACAAGATCTTCTTTCAGATCTCGGGCGCCGGCCACGAGGCCGTGCTGGCCGCGGCCTCCCGGATCTTCCGCCCGGCCTACGACTGGTTCTACACCTACTATCGCGACCGGGCGCTCTGTCTCGGTCTGGGCATGACCGCCACCGAGCAGTTCCTCTCGGCCGTGGGCGCGGCCGACGATCCGAACTCGGGCGGCCGCCAGATGCCGTCGCACTGGGGGCACAAGGCGCTGAACATCGTGAGCGCGTCGAGCCCGACCGGGACCCAGTTCCTGCAGGCCGTCGGCTGTGCCGAGGCGTGGCTCCGCTACTCCAGCATCGAGGGCAGCGCCGGCCAGGACGTGCCGGTCCACGGCGACGAGGTCGTCCTCTGCACGGCGGGCGACGGCACCACGAGCGAGGGCGAGTTCTGGGAGGCGATCAGCACCGCCACCAACCTGAAGCTGCCCGTCGTCTTCCTGGTCGAGGACAACGGCTACGCGATCTCGGTCCCGGTCGAGGTCAACACGCCGGGCGGCTCGATCTCGCGCCTGCTCACCGGATTCCCCGGCCTGCTCATCCAGGAGGTCGACGGCTGCGACGTGCTCGCCTCCTACGACGTGCTCGGCAAAGCGGTCGAGTACGCCCGCGCCCGCAAAGGGCCGGCACTGGTCCACGCCCGGGTCATCCGCCCGTACAGCCACTCGCTCTCGGACGACGAGGTCCACTACCGGCCGGCCTCCGAGCGCCAGGCCGACGCGGAGCGCGATCCGCTCAACCGGTTCCCGAAGTATCTCCTCGAGCAGGGGATGGCGACGCAGACCGAGCTCGACCGGATCGTGGAGACCGTCGCGGAGGAGGTGCAGGTCGCGGCCGACGTCGCACTCGCGTCGCCGCAACCGGCCACCGACACGATTTACCAGTACGTCTACTCCCACGACGTCGACCCCACCTCGGAGCAGTTCGACACGGAGGACGATCCCCGGTTCGCCGGGGACCCGACGACGATGGTGGACCTCCTCAACATCTGCCTGCGCGACGAGATGACGCGCGATCCGCGGATCGTCGTCTTCGGTGAGGACGTGGCCGACTGCAGCCGTGAGGACAATCTGGCCGACGTGAAGGGGAAGGGCGGCGTGTTCAAGGTGACCTGGGGGCTGCAGCGGGCCTTCGGGGGTCAGCGGGTCTACAACTCGCCGCTGGCCGAGGCCAACATCATCGGGCGCGCGATCGGGCTGGCCACGCGCGGGCTCAAGCCGGTGGTCGAAATCCAGTTCTTCGACTACATCTGGCCGGCGTACATGCAGATTCGGAACGAGCTGGCGCTCATGCGGTGGCGTTCGAACAACGCCTTTGCCGCGCCGGTGGTCGTGCGGGTTACGTACGGGGGCTATCTCAAGGGAGGGTCGGTATACCACTCCCAGACCGGCGCCGCCGTCTTTACGGGCGTGCCAGGGCTGCGCGTGGTGTGTCCCGCGACGGCGCTCGACGCCAACGGACTGCTCCGCACCGCCATCCGCTCCGAGGACCCCGTGCTGTTCCTCGAGCACAAGCATCTCTACCGCCAGACCTACAACAAGGCGCCGAACCCCGGTCCCAACTTCATGATTCCGCTCGGCAAAGCGAAGGTGGTCCGGCCGGGCACCGATCTGACGGTGGTGACCTACGGCGCCCTCGTGCAGCGCACGCTGTGGGCCGCCAAGCGGGCGGAGGAGCTCCACGGCGTGAGCACCGAGGTCGTCGATCTGCGATCGCTGTCGCCGGTGGACTGGGACACGATCGCGGTCTCGGTGCGGAAGACGAACCGGGTGATCGTGGCCTACGAGGACTCGCTCTCGTGGGGTTACGGCGCCGAGATCTCGGCGCGCATCGCCGACGAGCTGTTCAGCTACCTCGACGCCCCGGTCCGCCGGGTCGCGTCGACCGACACGTTCGTGGCCTACGCCCCCGATCTCGAAGACGTCATCCTGCCCCAGGTCGACGACGTGCAGGAGGCGATCGTGGAGATCGCGGCGTTTTAAGGCGGAAAGACGGAAAGGTGGACAGGCGGAAGGACAACCAACCCATCTCGCCGCCGCCGTAGTCTATTCCGTGGAGTCCGGTGCCTCAGACTTCTGCTCGTCGGCCTCTCCGTCGTCCTCGTCGGTCGCTTCCGCCGTCTCTTCCTTCGGCATCTGCGCCTGCAACTCCTTGCCCAGCCGCTCGATCTCAGCCTCGTTTACCCGGAAGAATTCGAGGTTGGCCTTGCTGACGCCGGTGGTCTTGGACACCGAGTCGGGCGACAGCTTGTACTGCTTCATGATGCCGTATGACATGCCCCCCTGAAGCATGGCTCCCTGCGCAACGGCGTACTCCCTGGGCGTGAGCCCGGCGTCCGCGATCGCCCGCTTCGCCGGTGGGACCGTGTTCAAGCGGGCGACCATCTGATCCAGCGACAGGTTGCCCACCCCATCCAGGGCGGTGGCCATCTTGAGGTCGTGCTGGGCGGCCTTGCCGAGGTTGACCATCGCGGCCAGCAACTGCTTGTACTTGGGCATGGTGAGCGTGTAGGCGCTGATCGCCTTCAGATCCTTGTCGCCTGAGCTCTGGGCGGCGGCCGTGCTGGTGAGCAGGCTGGGAAGGGCGAGCGCCAAGGCGAGCGCGCGGTAACGCGAAGAACGAACCGTCATCGTCGACTCCGAAAGCGTGATGGATCAGCGGGATTGGGAACGAGTCGGGAACGGAAGGCAGTCGCGCCCAAAGATAATGCCCGTCAGGGGCGCATGGCCTCGCGGATCTCGCCGGCGGCCGCGATCGCGTTGTCGACGTCCCGGGACAGCGCTTTCGCCTGCTGGGTGGCCTGGGTCAGGTCGCCCAGGACGGCCGCGACGCCGGCGGAGCGCAGGCGGAGCAGGTCGAACCGCACGTTCTGCATCGCCAGGACGCACGACTCGAGGTGGCCCGCCACCTGGCCGCGGCGACCCTCGATATCCACGATGGTCTGACGCTGGCGCTCGAGCAGGTTGAGACGGCGCGCCCGATCCGCATCGTCGGGCTCCTTGGCCAACGCTGTCATCCTGCTCTCGATCTGCGCGAGGCCATCGGCGTCCAGGCTGCTGTCGAGCGCGTGCAGCGTGCGGGCCAGGTCGGTGGCCCGCTCGTAGAGTCCGTTGACCGTCGGTTGGACCTCCGGCAGCATCTTGCGCTCGGCAGGCGGCAGCTTGTCGAGGAGCTTGAGGATCGCCTGCCGGTCACTCTGGACCTGCTGAATGAACGCCAGGTGGGCGCCGTACTCGTCGGCGCGCGGCGGGGGAAGCTGCCGGGCGAGCCTGGGCGCGCCTCTGACCAGCGTGGTCTCGACCGCGTCGGGCGCGGGCGGACGGGTCAGCACGTCGCGCCAGCTATAGCCTGCCTGCCAGAGCTGCGCATAGTTCCGCATGACCCCGATCCCCATGCCGAACATCGGAAAGAGGAACCAGGGGTCCGTGATCCCGGTGGCGACGTTGATTCCGAGACAGCCGAGCGACACGGCGGCCCAGCTGGCGAATTGGCCGCGGGTCTTCTGCACGATCCTCGGCTCGCCGGTGTCGGGCACCGGGAGCGCGTTCGCGCTCCGGTCGCGATAGTCCCGCCGGCCCAGCGCGCCATCGCCGCGAGACATCGGAACGGAGCGCGGGCCCAGGGCGGGCCGGAACTCGTCGCCTTGGCGCCCCGCGGCGCGGGCCGTCGGCCGGGTCCGTGCTCCGATCAGCGGCCGCCGCACGTCGGTCGGCTCGAACCGCTGGCCCTTGAAGGACGTGTTGGTGGGGCGATAGCCGCTGACGGTACGACTCTCGAGCGAGCGGCGGAGCGCGTCGGCGCTGGGCCAGCGATTCTCCGGATCTTTCTCGAGGCACCGGCTCACGGCGAGCGCCAGCTCCTCGGGCACGTCGGGCCGGCGCGCCCGCACGTCGGGGGCGGGCTCGGTGATCTGCTTCATCAGGATCCCCGCCACCGTGGGTGCGGTGAACGGCAGCTCGCCCGTGAGCATCTGGAAGCTCACCACGCCGAGGCTGTAGACGTCGGAGCGGCCGTCGATGTCCCGTTCGCCCGCGGCCTGCTCGGGGCTCATGAAGGCGGGCGTGCCGATCGCCACGCCCACGCCGGTCAGGGTGGCGCCCGACGTCGAGGACAGCGCCTTGGCGATGCCGAAGTCGGTGACCATCACCCGTCCCCGCGGCCCCTCGAGCAGGATATTGTCGGGCTTGATGTCGCGGTGGATGATCGAGAGCGCATGGGCGGCGCTCAGGGCGTCGGCCGACTCCATCATGATCCGCCGCGCTTCGTCCACCGGGAGCTTGCCGCGGCGGCGGATCCGGCCGGCGACCGACTCGCCGTCCACGTAGCCCATGACGAAGTAGACCAGCCCCGCGCCCTCGCCGACGGTATGGATCGGGACGATGTGCGGGTGGGAGAGGCGCGCGGCGGTCTGGGCCTCGCGGGTGAAGCGCTCCCGGATGTCCTTCTGGAAGGCGAGCTCGGGCGGGAGTACCTTGATGGCCACTCGCCGCTGCAGCCGCTCGTCCCGCGCCCGGTACACCACGCCCATGCCGCCACGCCCGACTTCGCCCTCGATCGTGTAGGCGTCGCCCAGCGCCTCGGCGAGGCGCGCCGGGAGCGGCTTATCGACCGAATCGGTCATGAGCGGGGCCGCCCCGGGAAGCAAGGCGATTCGGGTGGGGAGTTTCGTAGCGCGTTGGGACCGCCGAACATGGCTGACAATCTGTACCCGGCGCCCGCCTCCGGCAACTGAATCGCTCGGGTCCGAGCCGCTGGCCGGCGTCGCGGTAACCGACGGAACTCGGCAGAGGACGGGTGAGGATCGAACGCGGGGCTTGGCAGTCGGCCGTCAATTCGGCAGCGAAACATCCGAGTTTCCGGCAGGCTTCACCGCCCCGCGGCTCGCCCGGAAACCCTCGCACCCCATAAGTTGTTCTGTAGCAAGCCCGGAGATCGTGGGCATGGTGGCACGCTCGGTGCAAACCTGCCGGCGTTCGCACTACAATGGGCCCGTTTTCCTCCCCGACGTCTCGGGGACTTGGAAGGAGCAGTCTTTACATGACCGAACGTTTGACTCTGCCCGTGCTGCCGCTTCGCGAGGTGGTGCTGTTTCCGGGAGTGACGGCGCCGATCGGCGCCGGGCGCCCGGCGACGCTCCGGGCGATCGAGGCCGCGCTGGCCACGCCCGACCGCCTGGTCTTCGCTGTCTCGCAGCGGCAGAATGTCGAAAGCGTGAATCCCGAGGTGTTGTACACCATCGGCACGATCGCCAAGATCGGGCAGCTGCAGCGCGGCCTCTCCGGCATGCAGCTCCTGCTGCACGGCGAGCGGCGCGGCATCGCCATCCATTACACCGACAAAGAAGGCTACCTCCAAGCCGTCGTGCGCGAGGCGGAGGAGATGCTTCCCCTCAACGCCGAGGATCCGGCGTTCGTCGGCCTGCACCGCGAGGCGCGGGCCCGGGCGGCCGAGCTCGGCCAGAAGTCCGGGCTGCCGGACGAGGTCGTGCAGCAGGTCCTGGCCGGCGTGAACGAGGCCGGCCGGTTCGCCGATCTCGTCGCCGGATACATCGACATCACCCCGGCGCAGCGCCAGGGGCTGCTCGAGACCCTCAGCGTCGAGGAGCGGCTGCGCCGGGCACTCGTTCACGTCCAGCGCCAGATCGGCGTGCTCGACGCCCAGGAGGACATCAAGTCCCAGGTCCAGGAAGAACTGGGCGAGCGGCAGCGCGAGATGTTCCTCCGCGAGCAGCTCAAGACCATCCAGCGCGAGCTGGGCGAGGGCGACGAAAAGGACGATCTGCAGGAGCTTCGCGAGAAGCTCGAGGCGCTCGACCTGACGCCCGAGGCGCGGAAGGAAGTGGATCGCGAGATGAGCCGGCTGACCCGGATCGGCCGCGAGTCCATGGAGAGCCAGGTCATCCGAACGTTCCTGGAGAACGTCGCGGAGCTGCCGTGGAGCGTGCGGAGCAAGGAGCACCTCGAGTTGGCCGAAGCGCAGACCATCCTCGATGACGACCACTACGCATTGAGCGACGTGAAGGACCGCGTGCTCGAGTTCCTCGCCGTACGCCAGCTCCGCATGCAGCAGGACGCGGCTGACCGCGCCGCGGCGGAGGAGCAGGCGGCGGAGCGGAAGGCGGAGGAAGTGGCGCAGGGCGAGTCGACCGACACGCCGCAGGCCACGGCCACTGTCCCGGCGCCGAACGCGGCGGTGAAGGGCAACGACGACGACCGCGCCCGCGGCCCGATCCTGCTGTTCGTGGGACCGCCGGGCGTCGGCAAGACCTCGGTCGCCAAGAGCATCGCCCGCGCGATGGGGCGGAAGTACGTCCGCATCTCGCTCGGCGGCGCGCGCGACGAGGCCGACATCCGCGGGCACCGGCGCACCTACGTCGGCGCGATGCCGGGCCGGATCATCCACGGAATGAAGCAGGCCGGCACCAAGAATCCGGTGTTCCTGCTCGATGAGGTGGACAAGCTGGGCGTGTCGTTCCAGGGCGACCCGGCGAGCGCGCTGCTCGAGGTGCTCGACCCGGCCCAGAACGACTCGTTCGTGGATCACTACCTCGGCGTGCCGTTCGATCTGAGCGAGGTGCTGTTCATCGCTACGGCCAATTTCATCCAGAACATTCCCGGGCCATTGCTCGACCGGATGGAGGTCGTGGACTTTGCCGGATACACCGAGCGCGAGAAGGGTGAGATCGCTCGGAAGTATCTCATTCCGCGGCAGTTCACCGAGAATGGCGTGAGCCCGGAGCGGCTCGAGATCTCCGACGGCGCCCTGGCCGAGGTGATCACCAGCTACACCCGCGAGTCGGGCGTCCGGCAGCTCGAGCGGGAGATCGGCCGGCTGGCGCGGAAGGTGGCGCGCAAGTTCGCCTCCGGCGAAACGGCGCGGATCATTGTGGACAGGGAGATGGTCGACGACCTGCTCGGCCGTCCGAAGGTACACCCGGAGAAGATGGCCCGGTACGACGAGATCGGCGTCGCCACGGGGATGTTCTACACCCCGACCGGCGGCGACATCATGTTCGTCGAGGCCTCGACGATGCGCGGCAAGGGCGAGCTGGTCCTCACGGGCCAACTGGGCGACGTCATGAAGGAGTCGGCCCGCGCAGCGTGGACCTACGCCCGGTCCCACGCGGCGGGACTGCAGATCGCGGACGAGATGTTCGACCGCGACATCCACATCCACGTGCCGGCCGGCGCCATCCCCAAGGATGGGCCATCGGCGGGCGTCACGATGGCTTCAAGCGTCGTGAGCACGCTGTCGGGCAGGCCGGTGCGTCACGACATCGCGATGACCGGTGAGATCACGCTGCGCGGACGGGTGCTTCCGATTGGCGGCGTGAAGGAAAAGGTGCTGGGCGCCGTCCGGGCGGGGATCACCCGGATCGTCCTCCCCAAGGAAAACGAGCCGGACCTCGACGATCTCCCGCAGGAGGTCCGCGACAAAGTCGAGGTGCACCTGGTCTCGGAGCTGGGCGAGGTCCTCGCGCTCACGCTCCGGGGCGCCACCTTCCGCGAGGGCCGCCTGCTGTTCGGCGACGAGAAGAACCCGCGGGACGTGATGCCGCTGTCAACGGGGTTCCGGCACTAGGGTGAAATAGCTGAGTCACGCTGAGCAAAGCGAAGGGGGCATGCCTTGAAGCATGCCCCCTTCGCGCTCTGCGCTCAGGGTGACTCGGGCGCGGCCTGCCGGTGGGTGACCGGGGGGTCCGCGCTCGCCCTCGTCACTTTTCACTCTTCTCCCGCTGCATCGCCCGCACCGCGGAGTGGACCAGCTCGCCGGCGGTGGTGCCGTGCGCGGGGAAGCAGCCCCAGCCGACACTCACGTCGAGCGGGATGATGATGCCCTCGGACGTCGTCGCCGACTGCTCGCCCAGGACGCGGCGCAGCTTGGTGGCCACCACCGCCGCACCCTCGGCACCGACCCCACGTAGCACCATCGCGAATTCTTCGCCGCCGAACCGACCGATCAGGTCGCTCGCGCGGACGTTCGAGCGGAACACGGTGGCGACGTGGCGCAGTACCTGGTCGCCCACCAGATGGCCGAAGCGCTCGTTCACCTCGTGGAACCGGTCCATATCGAAGACCAGCAGCGAGAGCGCGCCGCCGTGCCGGCGTCCGTACTCCACCGCGTACTCGAGCTCGGAGAGCAGGGCGGCCTGGTTGAGCAGGCCGGTCAGTGCGTCCCGGAGGAGCAGCTCGCGCAGCCGGCGGCCCCGCTCGGCACGCACGACCACCGTGTGCAGCAGCAGCTCGGGGTCGAGGGGCGTAGGCAGGAAATCGTCCCCGCCGGCCTGGAGCGCCAGCACGCGGTCCCGGACATCGTCGGGGCCCGAGAAGACGATCGGCAGCATCCGGAATCGCGGATCCTCCCGGACGATCCGCGCCACGGTGGCGCCATCGCCGTCCGGCAGCCGGGTGGCGAGCAGCATCACGTCGGGCACCTCGCGCTCGAGTAGCGCCTGGACGGCCTGGCCGAGGGCGCAGCGGGCCACCCGGATGCTCGCCTCCTCGAGCGGCCGGGCCGCGGCGGCGGCACGCTCGGCGTCGTGCTCCACCACGAGCACGGTGGACGGCGGCGGGCCCGCCCGCGCCAGTGTCCGCGCATAGCGCGGCAGGTCCTCCAGCATCCGCTCGACCGCGATCACCGCGTCCACCCCCGAGGCGATGGCGCGAAGCCGGTCCACCGCGCGCAGCGTCTCGATCAGCACGACCGCGCGCGGCCGCGCCGCTCGTGCCGTCCAGGCCGAGGCGACGGCGGACGGGTCGCCTTCACCGGCAGCGGTGCCGACCACGAGCAGGTCGGGCCGCTCGCCCGGCGCGATGTCGGCCGGATCCTCGAGCCGGTGGCCCATCCGCACGTCGTACCCCTCGGCCTCGATCGCGTCGGCGGTCCGCTCGGCGCCGGCCGAGGCGGGCAGGATCACGGTCGCCCTGAGCCGCGCGCTGGCGGGCCGCGCCGGCCGGGCCATCCCCGCCTGGGCCTGGCGGAAGAGCGCGGCCAGGCGCTCCACCGCCTCGTCCAGACGCGGCGCCTCGCCCGGCACCGGCTTCGCCGCCATCCACTGCTCCAGCTCGCGCGCGACGGCGCTGATCTCGGGGAAGCCGTAGGATCCACCCGAGCCGGCGAGCCGGTGGAAGTGGGTCTTGAGCGACGCGGCGGCGTCCGGTCGGAGTGCCCGGAACGCCGCGATGTCGTCGCGCAGCTCCTCGAGGCGGCCGGGAAACTCGGCAAGGTACTCCCGCTGGAGCTCGAGCATCGCCTCGTCGAGCGGGTCGGTCATGGGCTTCGACGGAGCTGCTCGAGCGCCAACCGGGCGCCGGCCACGAACGCGGGCGCGGTGCTCCAGTGACCGCGGACGTCACTGCCCTGGCGCGTCGCGAGGATCGCGCTTCGGTCGTCGACGACGCTGATGATCGGCATCCCCGGCCACGGCTGCGTGCCGCTCACCACCTCGACGACTGCGAAGCCCAGGTCCACGGGGCCGGTGGCGCAGAGCACGAGCGGCAGGCCCGCCGACCAGGGGCGCCGCAAGGCCGGGGCGAGGAGCGGGAAGGCATCGGCCGGGGCCAGCAGCGCCACGGCTGCGGCCGCGCGCGCTACATCGTGGGTGATAAGCTGGAGAATGGCGCGACCCGATTCGATCTCGACCAGCGTGGGCGTCGCCGGAACGCTCACCGCGTCGAGGTCGCCGCTCAGCCGGTCGAGGGCGAGGCCGTGGTCGGTCGCGATCCGCGCGATCAGCGCGGACGGCGCCTCGGGCCGATAGCGCTTCGGGCGGCCGCCATCGACGCGAGCAGCGCCTTTCATGACCAGACCTTCAAGCGCGCTGTACGCGTTGGCCCGGGCCAGCCCCGCCGACCGCGCGATGGCGTAGCCGGTGCCGGGGCCGCCCGTCAGCAGCACCTCGTAGATGAGGCTCTCGGTCGGAGTGAATCCGAAATGGGTCAGGTCCAGGCGGGGCATTGATTAGTAGTTTGGTGCACTACGTCGCCAGTCGCAAGCGTGCCTCTCGGAAAGTCTTACACGTAATCGACCGACCAGCCCAGCAGCTTCGCGATCAACGCCAGGCGGAAGGTGACATCGACTTCCCGACCCTCCGTCGTCTTGGCATCGGTCAGGAGCGGGTAGTAGTGGTAGGTGATCTTGTTCAGCGCCTTCGGCTGCGAGCGAAGGTTCTTGGGGCGCCAGACGCCGTGATCGTCGGCATCCTTGAGCAGCCGGCCGAACACCTTGGAGGCCACCGGCGCCCAAGGCAGGGCACCCATCCGGGCCATCAACTCGATGTAATGCAGCGCCAGCGGCACGTCGGTCGGCTGGCCCTTGGTATCGGCGTCGATCGGGTCGCCGAGCAGCAGATGCTGCGGCCTCACGGTCCGCTTGCCGACCTGGATGACGAACGGTTTCTTGGGCGCCGGCTGGGCGAGATAGTGGCCGAGCCGCTCGGTGAACCCCGCGCGCTCACGTTGCAGGTTGGGCATGAACGAGAGCATCGCCACCGAGTACCAGCTCGGCGGTTGGGCCTCCGGGTGCAGGGCGATCTGCTTGCCCGACTTGATGAACGGCTTCTCCGCGAGCGGGCTCCGCAGGAACTGCGAGATCGCGTTGGCGATCTTGTGGCCGGCCCCCCGAAGCCGCGGGTCCTCGGCGTACCCGGCCTCGGCCAGCGCCGCCGAGGCGGCTTCGCGCATGATGCCGCGCGCCCACGCCTCGGCTTCCACGTCCGATTTGACGAGCTTCTGGAACTCGAAGAGCAGCGACGGATCTTCGTCGCGGCTCAGGAGCCGGAACAGCACCCGGTCGCCCAGCTTGAACGGACGGCTGCCGCGCGGCCACTCGAGCTGGAGCAGCCGGCGATACTGCGGGATGGTCCCGACGTCCTTGATGCCCTGGGACGCCGATGCGGCCAATCCGAGCAGGTTGCCGCCCCAGACGCCGGTGTCCTTCTGCTTTTTCACCACGGCGGCCGCAGTCTTGGACTCGACCACGGCCAGGTGGGCCGCCGAAATGGTTTCGGGGGACGCGTAGCCCGGAGGCGCCAGTTCGGTGTAGGTGCGGTACCGGATCGACGGCCCGGCGTTCTCGAGTAGCCAGGTGAGCGGAATCCGGTGCTGGTTGGGCAGTTCCAGAAACGCTCCTGGGGAGGGAGGCAGGGCGTAAGCGGCCGGGAAGATAGGTGGGACCGCCCAACGGCGGTAGGGCAACGTTCTGGTAAGTTCCGCCCTTAGACGGCCCTATCGCTGCCCACCACGCTGGCGAGCCTGACCGGCCTGCAGAAACTCGGAGGTGGCGTGCCAGGCTGGTTGAGCGGGAGCGTTACCGACTAGTACCGCTGTCCTGACAATGACGCGAAGCTGCTGCATGGCGCCATCGTAGGTGAACGAGGGCAGAATCTCGTCACTCGGTTGATGGTACCGCTCGGCGATATAGAGGTCCTTCTGCTGCTTGCCCCAGCCCTCCGGCTTCCCGACGAAGTGCGAGCCGCTCTCCACGCTCGCCCCAGGCACGCCCACCCGGGCGAGCGAAAAGTGGTCGGACCGGAAGAAGGCGCCCCGGATCAGTGCTTCCTCGTTCGACGTCACCTCGAGGCCCTCCGCCGCGGCAGCCTGCTTGATGGGCCGAGCCAGATTGGACTGGTCGAGGCCCAAGGCGGAGAAATCGCGGGTCCGTCCGTAGAGGTTAAGGACGTCGAGATTGAGAATGGCGGCCATGTCGCGGAGCGGGAACGGTGGCGTGGTGGCGAGCGCCTGAGAGCCGAGCAGGCCCGATTCCTCCGCCGCGAACCCGACGAAGACGAGCGAGCGGGCCGTGTGCACGCCGCTTCGGGCAAAGGCTTCCGCCGTGGCCAGCACGCCCGCCGTGCCCGAGGCGTTGTCCTCGGCGCCGTTGTAGATCGAGTCGCCGTCTACCGCCGCCCCGATGCCGAAGTGATCGTAGTGCCCGCCGATCAGCACCGCCTCGCGGGCCAGCGGACCGCGCCCGGGCCAACGGCCGAGCACGTTCTCGGTGTCCGATCGGCGAACGGCACTCCGCACCGTAGCCTGGAGGCGAAGGCCGAGCGGCACGGCCCTGAAGCCCGGCTTTGCCGCGCTCTCCGACAGCGCCCGCAGGTCCTGCCCGCCCTCCGTGAAGAGCCGGGCGGCGGCGTCCTCATGCAGCCAGCCGGCCACGACCAGCGAGCTGGGCGGCGTCTCGAGCCGCACCTGCGGTCCGACCCACCCCGAGAGCACGGTCATCCACGGGTAGGTTGCGCTCTCGGCGGTGTGGACCATGAGAATGCCCGCCGCGCCTTGCCGCCTCGCTTCCTCGATCTTGTAGGTCCAGCGGCCGTAATAGGTGAGGATCTTCCCGCGGAAGACGGTCGAGTCTCGAAGTCCCGGGTCGTTGACGAGGACGATGACGATTTTGCCCTTCACGTCGAGGCCAGCATAGTCGTTCCAGCTCTGCTCGGGCGCCACGATGCCGTAGCCCGCGAAGACAGCGTCGCCCGCTACGCCGGCGAGCGAGTCGTTTCGCATCGACCACAGCACGTAGTCGGTCTTCCACGCCAGCGGCCGCGGCGTGCCTCCGGCGATGCTGAGCGTCGGCTCCGGGGTGAGCGTGATGATCGGGACCCGCTGGAAGAAGGTGCCGCTGTCGCCCGCGGGCTCGAGGCCCAACCGTTCGAACTGGGCCGCGAGGTATCTGGCCGCGGTGGCGCCGCCGCGCGTGCCGGGGGCCCGGCCCTCGAGCGCGTCGTCGGCCAGGAACCCGAGGTGGGCCCGGAGGACATTCGGGTCGAGCGCGCGGGCGACCCGCGTGGCGGCCGATGGGCCGGGGGCGCCGGCCTGCGCGGCGAGGGGCACCGCGGTCACCGCGAGGGAAAGCAGAGCTGTCAGGAGACGCATGGAGTTGCCGGCTCGAGTGAAGAGAAGAAATCGCGGCGCGCGCTACAGCCGCAACCGCTTGAAGACCGTTTCCGGGAGCGACCGGAGGATCGCCATGATCGGACGCCAGAACCAAGGGATGTAGGCCACGTCTCGCCGGCGCTCGATCGACCGGTGAATGTCCCGGCCGGCTCGCCGCGCGCTCGCGAACAGCGGGCCCTGGGTGAGGCCGGCGGTCATCGGTGTGTCCACGAAGCCGGGTTTGAGAGTGACGACGGCGACACCGGCGTGAAACAGCCGATTCCGCAGGCCCTCCAGGAACCGGTCGAGGCCGCCCTTGGCCGCGCCGTAGACGTAATTACTCTGACGCCCGCGGTCGCCGGCCACTGAGGTGATCACGGCGATGCAGCCCCGACCCGCCGACTCGAACCGGTTGGCGAGGGGTGTCAGCAGAGCGACCGCGGAGGTGAAGTTCACCTCGAGCGCCTCGATCGTCGCCGCGGCACTCGCCTGGCACCGGGCCTGGTCGGGAAGCACGCCGTGCGCGAGCAGCGCGACGTCGAGCCCGCCGAAGGTGCTCCAGGCCTCCTCGACGACCGCGTCGCAGCGTTGCCGGTCGGTCACGTCGAGCACCGCGGTCAGGACCGACCCCGCTCCCCGCACCCGGAGGTCGGCAGCGACGGCCTCGAGGCGCTGCGGGTTCCGACCAGCGAGAAAGAGCCGGGCTCCGTACGCGGCGTAGACCCGCGCGGTTTCCGCGGCGATGGCGGAAGTCGCGCCGACGATGAGCACGCGGGTGGAGGTCTCAGGAGGCATGCACCCGCCGCCAGAATGACGAAGAGAACTTCGCGTCCCGCTGGGCGGTGAAACGCTCGAGCTCGGGAAAGAACGCTCGAAAGCTCGCGGCGCTCATCCGGGCATCCTTCGCGGGATACACGGCGCCGCCCGTCTCGCGGACGATGGCGTCGAGGTCTTCGAGAAGGGCGAGCGTGCGGCCGCGCACCGCGAAATCGACCGCCAAGGTCATTCCCTCACGCGGGAACGAGAGCAATCCGGGGGACCGGATGTTCCCGAAACGCTTGAGCACCGCCAGGGACGCCGGCTCGCCCGAGCGGCTGATGCGCTCGAAGATCGCCCGGATTGGGCCGCCGCCGCCCACATCGGGCACGACGCACTGATACTGCACGAAGCCGTTGGCCCCGTAGAGACGTCCCCAGTCGCCGACCCCGTCGAGCGGGAAGAAGAACGCCGCGTAGGGGACGGTCGATCGGAGCCGCCCGCGGAGCTGGCCGCGGTAGTATGCCTCGTTGAAGAGGCCGAGGGTGGTGGCGTTGAGCACGCCGGCGGGCGCATCGAGCGGCACCCGGAAACGCGCGGGGCGAAGTGGCGACGGGACCGTGCCGTCCTGCGGCGCGTGGTCTCCACGCATGTATATGCCCCGACCCAGCCGGGGCCCGCGCGCGAGGCAATCCACCCACGCCACCGTATACTCGAAATCGCGGTCATCGGCCGCGAGCGCGAAGAACGCGTCGAGGCCGGGGAATCGGATCCGCTCCACTGCGATGGCGGGCCCCGGGATTCGCTTGAGCATGATCTCCGCCCACAGGATGAGGCCGGTGAGACCGAGGCCCCCGACGGTCGCGCGGAACAGCTCGTCGCCGGGGGTGCAGACGGTCCGCTGGCCGGTGGAGCGGAGCAGCTCGAAGCGGCTCACGTGCGCGCCAAACGTTCCCGCGCGGTGATGGTTCTTGCCGTGAATGTCGTTGGCGATGGAGCCGCCGACCGAGACCCAGCGCGTACCCGGCACCACCGGCAGGAACCAGCCGCGCGGCACCACGAGCGCGAGGATCTCCGCGAGCGTCACGCCGGCTTCGCATTGCAGCAGTCCGCGCTCCTGGTCGAACGCGATCAGCCGATCGAGCCGTCGCACGTCGAGCACCACGCCCCCGTCGTTGAGGCAGCTATCGCCGTAGCTGCGGCCGCATGCGTAGGGCAGCACCGGCTGGCGGACCCGGTCGAGGGCCGGCGGATCGGACCGCCAGTCGACGGGCAGCACGGCGGCCGGCGTTGCGGCGGGATAGCGGCCCCACGAACGGTAACGCGGCACGTCAGAGCGCCACGGAACTAGAGCGCCATGTAGAGGACGAGCGCGAGCAGCGCGCCCGCGACGTAGCTCATCGGGTCGCGGACCGTGGCGACGATCGGATCGTCGTGGATCCGCCCGCGATGGGCCAGCAGCCACATGCGGCCAATCCAGTACAGCAGCAGGGGGCACGCCAGCCAGAGGATCAGTGGGCGGCCGTAGAGCGCCACCACCTGCTCGCTGCTGATGTAGAGCGCGAACACGAGCACAGAGAGATAGCCGCTGGCTCCCCCCATGGAGCCGAGCCACTCGCGGTCGCCCCGTAGGTACCCGCGCCGCCGCACCTGCTCCCCGGGGTCGCCGTCCATCGTGCTCACCTCGGTGTACCGCTTGAGGAACGCCAGGCTGAGAAAGAGAAACATCGAGAACGCCAGTAGCCAGGTAGAGAACCGAACGTGCGCCGCGGAAACGCCGGCGAGAACTCGGAGCGTGTACAATCCGGCGAGCAAGAGCACGTCCACCACGGCCACCCGTTTCAAGTAGAGCGAGTAGGCGGTAGTGAGGACCACGTAGAGGGTGAGCAACTCGAGGAAGCGGACCGGGAGCGACGACCAGCTCAGCGCGCCGGCGATGCCCAGCAGGGCGGGCACCAGGGCGAGACCGATCGCGGGGCTCACCGCCCCCGACGCGAAGGGACGCAGGCGCTTGCGGGGATGCCGGCGATCGGCCTCGAGATCGAGGAGGTCGTTGAGGATGTAGGCGCTCGAGGCCGCGCAGCAGAACGCGACAAACGCCATGGCGGCCTTTGTCATCACCGCGGCGTTGAACAGCTTGTGATCGAGGACGACAGGTACGAAGACCAGCAGATTCTTGACCCACTGATGGGGACGGAGCGCCTGGATGATTGCGAGCGCCCGCCACCGCGTGCGCTGGGGGGCCAGGTCGGCGGTGGTCACCGGGGCACCCTGCCGGGTGATCGGTTCAGGCACGAGGCATCGTCGCGAGCCTGAAGGCGGCGACCTTTGCAGGCAGCTCGGTGCGGGTCCCGAGGCGGGCGAGGACCGCCCCCCCCGTCTCGAGGCCGGAGCCGAGGGCGGTCCCGGTCGAGACGATAGAGGGGAAAGTC
Source organism: Gemmatimonadales bacterium (assembly GCA_013812695.1). GTDB lineage: Bacteria > Gemmatimonadota > Gemmatimonadetes > Gemmatimonadales > GWC2-71-9 > CAVVWJ01. Next base: position 18,370 of record JACCSZ010000120.1, read on the forward strand.
CGGTAGTTCCCGGCAAAGTACAGATTCTCCCACGATGCGCTCCGGAGCGGCGGGTTTCGGAACCGGCGCCCGAATACCGGCGAGTACAGCGGCACCCGGGCGACATGCGTCCAGAACGGCTCCAGGTCAAAACCGAAAACCGCCCGGAAGTCGTCTCGGTAGCGTCCTAGGAGCTCCTCGTCCGACGCGTGGAAGAGGGGCCGGTCACGCCCGCGAAGATGGGTGACGAAGTTGACGCAACTGTCACCCGGCCGCCCGATCGACGGGTTGAGCGAGCTCAGCAGGAAGATCCCGCCGGCGGTACGGTCGAGCGAAGCCAAATTGATCCAGTAGGCGCGGTCGTCCACCGGCTGGCGCGTCGCGCACACGACCGAGATGAGGGCGGAGTACCGGATGCGCTCGATCTCGGGCGTGCGGTCGCCGGCGAGGAGGCGGAGGTAGACCTCGGTCGGAATGGAGCTGATGAACAGGTCGCCACCGAGGCGCTCGCCCGTGCTCAGCTCGGCGCTGTGGACCCGGCCGCCGCCGGTCACGAGGCGGCTCACGGCGGCATTCAGCCGTACCTTCACCCCCTGTTCGGCGAGCAGCCGCGCGACTCCGTCGCACAACACCTTCGTCCAGTTGGCGCCAGGAATGTAGCCTAGGGGCGCGGAGCCCTCGCGGAAATGGAGCCGAGCGCCGAGCCAGGCGCCGCTGACTTCGTCGCAAGGGAGCTCGAACTTGAGCCGGGTCAGCCGCTCGAACAGCGCCGCGCGGGCGCCCGCACCAGCGTAGGTGTCTACCAAGTCCGCCGCGCTGCGGTCCTGCCAGTCGGTCCAGTCCCGCTTGGTGAACGCCTTGAGCATGAGGCGGACGAACCCCGCCTTGTCGCGCAGCGACATTGGGAACGAAAGAAAACCTCGTAGCGAGCCGAGGTCGTAGGCCCGGCCGCCGAGGTGGAACAGCATGCGCACTCGGCGCCAGCGCACGGCGGGTAGCGCGCCGATGAGGTCGAGAAAGAACAGCAGCGTCTGGTCGCGATGAAGGATGTGATGGTAGCCGAGCGGGTAGAAATGACCGTCGCGTTCGAAGCTGCCGGCCAGGCCGCCCAGGCTAGGGCCACGCTCGACGACGGTGATGTCGGTGAGGCCGGCGCGCGCGAGCGTATACGCCGCCGCCACGCCGGACAACCCGCCGCCGAGCACGACGACCGCTGGGCTCGCCATCGCTAGCGCTCCCGCACCAGCAGGGAGAGCTCGTCGATCCGGAACACCGCCGGACGGAAATCCGGTGTGATGCCCACCTCGCCGACGGTGTCGGAGATCCAGACCGTCAGCGAGGTCGCGCTGTCGCCGATCGCGTCCCACGTGCCGCGCTCCCAGTTGGCCCGGTCCCCGGTCGGTGAATACTTGTACGATCGCTCGGGCGCGAAGTCTGCTTGCGTACTCGGCCTCCATTGAAGCCCGATATAGGGCAGTGCGCCATCATCGCTCCGATACCGGTACCGGAGCCGGATCCCGGCCACCACCCGGTCGGTCGGAAGCCGGAAGCGCAGAGCCGGCCGTGTACCGGCCACATGGGCGGCGCTGTCCCGCCACACCAGCTCGGTGGCCACGGCGGCCCGCAGATCCAGCGAAACCGCCTGATACGCGGTGTCCTCGCGCAGCGCCGCGTAGCGGCCGACGCGAGCCCGCTTGAGCATCGGCAGATACCGTGCGGCCATATCATGATGGGGATGGAGCCACGGCCCGTACCGATGCAGCAGCTCCGGCAGCGGGACGCCGGCGGCCAGGTCGCGCTCGAAGCCTCCGAGCTGACCCCTGAGCTCTCGCGCGTACTCGAGACCGAAGGATGTGTTGCCCCACAGCGCGGCGAGCGACGCGACGGCAAGCCCGGCCCGCATGCGAGTGCCGGAATCCTTGCCGTAGAGCTGCCACACGAAGTAGATCGTGCACCAGGCCGGGAGCGCGAGGGTGACATAGCGGGTCTCGAAGCCGTTCCGCCCGAGGCCGAGGCCGAGGGCGAGCGAGGCCATTCCAGCGAGCACGAGGAGGAGACCGCCAGCGCGCGCCCGCTCCATCGGGCGCGCGCGCCAGGCGCGTACCAGCAGCAGGGTCGAAACGCCGAACGCCGCGAGTGTGGCAAGCCCGGTGAGCGGCCACAGTCCACGCGCAGCGGGGCCCATGCCGATCGTGGCGAACTGCACCGCGGTCTTCAACGTCTGCACGACGCCCTGGCTCTTCGGGTGATATGGGACCGGCTCCCACCCGACGAAATACACCACCGTGAGTGCGGCGGCGGCGCCGCTCACTCCCAACAGAAGCAGGCTGCCGCGTGTGCCGCTCGCCCCGCTCCAACGCTCGGGCAGTGTCGCGAGCGCCAACGGCCACGCCGCCAGCGCGGGCACCATGCCGAGCCCATTGGCGCCGCAGAGCGTAAGCAGCAGCGCGCACCCGCCCACGATCGCCGCGGCGCGGACGATGGGGATGGTCACCCCGGCGCGGACGACGGCGATCAGCGCGACGCACGCGAGCGCCACCGACGCGAAGAACTGCAATTGCCAGCCCCAGAGCAGGTTCGCGGCCTGGCCGCAGTTGAGGAGGGCGACCGGAAAGAAGGCGTCCGCCGCACTCGACCGGCCCCGGAGGCGTGACGCCACGTGGATCATCGCGCCCGCTACCGCCGCCATCAGCAGGACGTCGAAGTACATCGTGACCCGCATGTCGACGAGCGTGAGCCGGTTGAGGCCCAGGAAGATCAGTCGCGGCAGCGGCACCCGGTGTTCGTTGTGCTGGGACCAGAGCCATTCCCACGTGACCGGCTGGTTGCGCGTGAGGGTCGGGATCATGTCCCAGTCGTCCCACGATGGGACGTTGCTGGCGTATCGCGCTACGAAGACGAGGACTCCGCCGAGCATGGTCACCCAGACGCTCCAGGCAATTGTCGCGCGGGCGCGGGACCGCGAGGCACTCATTCAGCGGACTCGCTCATAGACGCGGACTCCGGTGCCCGGGGTGGTGTAGACCAGGCGCCAGTCGGCAGGACGGTGCGCCACGACGGGCGCGGCGTACCGTTCCGAGATGTCCGGCGAGCCGAGCTCGTCGAGCACGAGGTACGTCGCCGGTACCGCGTCGAGGTACCGTGCCGCGGTGGCGGAGTCGGCTTCGAGTGGCGGGAGGACCGCGCGCTTGCCGGTTCGGAGGAAAGCCAGGTGGGGGACGGAGGTGGCCACGACGTCGCTCGGTCCGGCGTGCCGCCGGATGTATTCGAATGCGGGATCCAGGGCATGCCAGGCCGGCTCGTAGGTGAGCAGGCGGGCGGTGCGCTCGGTCCCGTCGGCGATGTAATAGCTGATGGGCGGCCGGCCGCGCAGGAAGCCGGCCGCGATCACGGTCTGGGCGAGTAGCAGCGCCGCGAGCGGCATGGTGGCGACGAAGGCGCCGGCCGTTCTCCATGGACCACCTCGGCGCGCGAGCCCCCGCGCGACGCCCTCGAGCGCCACCAGGAGGAACAGGTACGAGAGCGGCGTCAACGGCGCGAGATACCGCCAGAATTGACTTGGCCACGGCGTCAGCGAGATCAACGCGAGCGACGCACAAAAATACAATGGCAGCCGCCACTCTCCCCGACGCCAAAGCAGCAGCGCGCCGATGAGCACGCCGCCGCCGAGGAGCGCCAGGCAGACGCCGGTGGCGCCAAGAACCCGCTCGCGCGGCGGTGCGGCCACCGACAGCCCGCCAAACGCCTTGTCGAGCACGTACGGTCCGCTCGCGATCGCCATCCCCGCGCTCTCGCCGATGCTCCGCGGCATAACGAGAAGGTTTCGGCCCACGCGCGCCGCCAGATTCCCCGGCGACGTGCGGCCCAGCTCCGGCTGGAACGGATCCACCAGCCAGCTATTCTCGCCGTAGCCGACGTTCGAGTAGTAGTAGGGCGCGCGCTGGTAGGGATACGCCGGCTGCTGATAGGCCGCGCTGCCGGAGACCCGGGCCGTGTACGTCTGCCACGCGAGCACCGGGAGCGCCGCCGCCGCCGTGCGGATCGCCGCCTGCCGGAACCTTCGCCGCAGCAGGCTGTCCGCCACCCATACGGCGAGGAGCGCGATGCCAGCGGTGCGCAGCAGATACGCCGCTGCCGCCAGCAGGCCGGCCGCGACGCTGTACGCCGGCCCCACGCTCCGCCGTAGACACAGCAGGAAGAGCATGGCGAGGAGCGCGAACGGAAGCTCCGCGTAGAGCGAATCCGACGGGTAGAGAAAGCTGTAGAACGAGAGCCCGGTCCCGGCGGTGGCCACGAGCGCCAGCGGCGGAGGCAGAAACCCGCGCACCAGCACGTAGGCCGCCAGCAGGTAGAGGCCCGACAGGACGAAGTAGCTGCGCCTGAGCGCGGAGGCGACGGTCAGGTACTCGCTCGTGCCGAGCCAATGTTGGTGGACCGCCACGAACGCCGGGAGGAGCGGCGGGTACTGGACCGCCTGGATCTCCCCTGGCTCGTTGAGCAGGCGGTAGCCCTTGCCCTCCGCCAGCGAGGTCCCGAGCACGTAATAGGTGCTCGCGTCCCAGCGCAGGTCGATCGGACCCTCCAGCCGCGCCGCCCACACGGCGATCCAGAGCAGAAGCACGCCGCCGAGGCAGGCGAGCTCCCCACCCCACGGACGGCGGGTAGGCATGGCCACGTTATCTTGCACGGCGCTCCGACTTCATCCGAAGAGGTCCTCCGTGAAGGGACGTCACCGGCCGCTGGGACCGGTCCTGCTCGTCTTCGCGCTCGCGGCGCTGCTGCGAATCGTCCTCGCGGCCCGCGAGGATCTGTGGGCCGACGAGTTGTTCTCGCTCGCGGTGGCCACCGGGCACAGTCTCGAGCACCCCGCCGCGACAGCGATGCCCGCGCTCGGCGACTTCGTCGAGCCCGCGGGAGCGGTGTCGCCGCTGGTGTTCCGGCGGTATCTCGAGCACGACGCTCCGCCGGCCGGCCCGGCGCGGGTGATTCGCGCCGGCCTGCTCTCCGACACCAGCCCACCGCTCTACTACCTGGCGCTCTCCGCCTGGACCCGCGCGATCGGCACCGGCGACTTCGAGCTCCATGGCTTGTCGGTGGCGTGGTCACTCGCCACGCTCCCGCTGATATGGCTGCTCGGACATCGCCTCGGTGGCGCGCCCGAGGCCCTGATCGGGTGCGCGCTGTTCGCGGTGGCGCCGGTAAGCCTCTACTACTCGGTGGAGGCCCGGATGTACGCGATGCTGTGGTTCTGCTCCGCGCTCGCCGCGTGGCTCACGCTGCGGCTGCACGATCGCGGCGGCACGGGGACGCTGGCGCTCTGGACCCTCGCGAGCGCGGCGGGTCTCCTCACGCATTACTTCTTCGCCTTCGTCTGGGCGGCCTGCGTCGCCTGGCTCGTGCTCCGGCCGGGGCGGTGCTCGCGGCCGCGGCTCGCGGCCGGACTAGCTCTCGCCCTGCTCGCCATCGGGCCGTGGTATCTGCAGGTGCCGGGCAGCCTGGGGCACTGGCGGATCACCGGCCATTGGCTCGATGGACTTCCACCGCCGGCCAGACTGCTGAGTGCACCCCTCACGCTCGGCTGGGGTCTGCTGTCGAGCCGCGGCGTGTGGGGCGGCGCCAAGGCCGCCGACGCCGTCGCCGCCGGTGTCGTCGCGGCTACCGGGCTCGCCTGGGCGATCCGCGGCCGTCACGAGATGCTCGATGGCGGCCGCGATCTGCTCTGGCTCTGGGTGATCGCCGCCTGCACCGGACCCGTCGCCTTCGACCTGCTTCGGGGCACCTCGACGTCGCTCATCGGGCGGTACGCGCTCGCCGGAATGCCCGCGGGCATGCTGCTGATCGCGCTGGCCCTCGGATCGCTGCCGGTCCGGATGGCCATCGGCGCGCTGTGCGTGTTGCTTGCCGCGTGGGCGCCCGGACTCCGCACCATCTTCGGCAGCGGTATGCGCGCCGGGGAGCCCTATCGTCAGGTGGCAACCGAGGTCGGCGCCTGGGCCACCCCCGACGATCTGGTGCTGGTGCACGCCATCCCGTCGGGGGTGCTGGGCATCAGCCGGTATCTCGACGCCGACGTGCCGGTGGCGGCGTGGGTCGGACAGCTCGGCCGCCGCCGGGTGCCTGAGGATCTGAACGCGCTCCTCGAGGGCCGGGCCCGGGTGGCGCTCATTCGCATTCACGACGTGGGCGAGCCCGCGCCGGAGGAAGCGTGGCTGCGGTCGCACGCCGACCTGGTCCGCGAAGAGCGTCGGGCCGGCGCCGCCGTCCTCTACTTTGCGCTGCCGTCCACCCGGCGATAGATCCGGGGGCCGCTGTCGTTGACCGCGTAAATGAGGCGCCAGCGATTGGGGGCCCGCTCGATGACCGGAATGGTGTACCGGCGCCCCACGTCCAGGAAACCGAGCCGATCCACGACCAGATACGTCGCCGGGACGCCGTCGAGCAGCGTCGCCGCCAGGCCCGCATCGGCCTCGTAGGGAGGCATGACAGCCGGCAGGCCGGTGCGCAGGTAGGCCCAATGCGGCGTGGAGGTCGCCACGATCTCGCCGGGCCGGGCTTGGCGGGCCAGCCAGTCGAGGCCGTCGTCGTGCAGGCGCCAGCTCCGGTCGTAGAAGAACAGCCGATACTCGTGGCGCTGCCCCGCGCGATCGGTGTACACGGCCGGCGCCGGATGCTTGATCATCGAGCGGCCCAGGGTGAGGATCTGCTGAGCCACGATCACACCTACCACCCCGAGCATGACCGCCCGGAGCGCGCGCCAGCGG
>JACCSZ010000148.1 GCA_013812695.1 Gemmatimonadales bacterium
CCCACCAGGCCCGCGAGCACCCGCCACGCGTCGGCCCACGCGCCGCCCACGAACACGAGCGTGACCGCCCCACCGGCTGGCACCTGACCGGTCCACCGGCGGAAGCTGCGACCCTCGATGACCTGACTGTCGGCGAGCGCGAGCGTGCCGCCGCTCACCCGCACGTCCCGCTCCTCGACCAGCAGATTGACCGGCGATCCGCCAGAGCCGACCGGGAACTCGATCCGCCCGCGCCGCGGTACGACGGCGTACTCGAGTGAGAGCTGCTTCTGTCCCGGCGCCAGCGGCGCCAGCACCTCGACGGTGTCGCCCTGGCGCACGATCGCGTCGGGCGAGAGGTCGCTCTCGCCGACCTCCATCCCGCCGGCGCCTGCGGGAAGCGTCACCGTCCACGACGGATGCGCCGAGTCGGGCGCCACGCGGGCGAGGCGACCGTCGTTCCGGAGCACGATCAGGTCGAGCACCGACCGCGCGCCTCCCGCGCCCGACCGGGGCACCACGATGTGCCGCGCCTCGACGGCCACCGGCGTCGTGCTCGACGTGTCGTAGGCGAGGAGCCGGATGGCTGTGTCGGGCCGCTCGGGGTTGGTGTGTACCGGCGGGGAGAAGTACTCGATCCCGCCGTACCGCGCGCTGAGGAGGTAGAGCGCGGCGGTGTCCGCCCGAAAGCGAAAGCGGAATCGCCCGCGCGCGTCGGCGACGGTGGAGTCGATCGGACCTTGCACGCTCCGGCCGACGCGGTGCAGCAGCACGCGGGCACCGGGTACCGCGATGGTGTCGGCGGCGCGGGGGACGACGACCCGGCCGGCGGCGAGGGCGGCTTGCTGGGCGGCGAGCGAAGGTGGGACGACTGTGAAGACGGCGAGGACGGTGAGGACTGAGAGGGAACGCCTCACCTACGGATTGAACTTCCCGAAGTCCTGCGGATCCATCCGCTCGAGATATTCCTTGAGCTTGTCGGCCTCGAGCGACGGATTGGGCGAGGGCTCGTCGGCCTCGACGCCGCTCTGGTCGAGGAGCTGGTCGCTGGTGAAAATCGGCGCGCGCATGCGGAGGGCGAGGGCGATGCTGTCCGATGGGCGGGCGTCCACCTGAAACACGTGGTCGTCGCGCCGGATGAGCAGCTCGGCGAAATACGTGTTCTCCTTGACGGCGCTGATCACCACGCGCCGAAGATCGCCACCGAGCCCTACCAGAATCTGCTTGAGCAGATCGTGCGTCAGCGGCCGCTGCGCCTTCATGCCCTGCAATTCCATCGCGATCGCGCTCGCCTCGGCCGGCCCGATCCAGATGGGCAACACGCGCGACCCCTCCTTTTCGCGGAGGATGACGACGGGGGTGTTCGTCGTCCGGTCCAGGCCGAGGTGGGCCACCGTCAATTCGATCATGCGCGAATCCTAGTCCCGGTTGCACCACGAGGCACGGAAGGCACGGAGCGCACTACGACAAGTTGGCCTCTGTGCTCCCCGTGCTCTCTGTGCCTCCGTGGTGAAACAGCAGCCCGGCCGACAGCGGCGTCAGGTTCCCGCGTCCCAGCTCGCGAGGTACTCGACCTGCTCCGGCGTCAGGGCATCGATGCCGATGCCCATGCTCTGCAGCTTGAGGCGGGCGATCTCCTGGTCCACGGAGGCGGGCAGGCGGTGCACGGCCTTGGCGAGCGTCCGCCACTCCTTGGCGATGAGCTCGGCGGCCAGCGCCTGGTTGGCGAACGACATGTCCATGACGCTCGCGGGGTGGCCCTCCGCGGCGGCGAGATTGATCAGGCGGCCCTCACCGAGCACCATGACCCGCTTGCCCTTGACCACGAACTCTTCGACCATGTGCCGGACCTCGCGCCGCTCCGAGCTGATCCCGGCGAGCCCCTCGAGGTCGAGCTCGACATTGAAGTGACCCGAGTTGGCCACGATCGCGCCGTCCTTCATGCGCGCGAAATGCTCGGGCCGCACCACGCGCAGGTTCCCCGTCAGGGTGACGAACAGGTCGCCCAGCGGCGCCGCGTCGGCCATCGGCATGACCTGGAAGCCGTCCATCCGCGCCTCGAGCGCGGGCAGCGGATCGACCTCGGTGACGATCACGTGGGCGCCGGCGCCCCGCGCGCGGCTGGCCACACCGCGCCCGCACCAGCCGTAGCCCGCCACCACGACCGTGCTGCCGGCGAGCAGCAGGTTGGTGGCGCGCACGATGCCGTCGAGCGTGCTCTGCCCGGTGCCGTAGCGGTTGTCGAACATGTGCTTCGTGCTCGAGTCGTTGACCGCGACGATCGGGAACTGAAGAATTCCCTCCTTGGCCATCGCCTTGAGGCGGATGACGCCCGTCGTCGTCTCCTCGGTCGAGCCGTGCACGTTCGCCACCAGCGCTTTGCGCTCGGCCTGGCTCAGCCCCTCGACCCACTTCCGGATCGGCGGCGCGAGGTCGTCGAGCCGGTTGAGCGAGATCATGTGGAGCGAGCCCACCAGGTCCGCGCCGTCGTCCTGCGTCATGTCGGGACCGAACGCCAGCGCCGAGGCGATGTGCCCGTAGTAGGTCTCGTGATCCTCGCCCTTGATCGCGTAGACGTGGACGCCGTGATCGCGCACGAGATGCGCCGCCACGTCGTCCTGCGTCGACAGCGGGTTCGAGGCGCATAACGCGATCTCGGCCCCAGCGGCCCGGAGCGTCGCCATCAGGTTGGCGGTTTCGGTGGTGACGTGCAGGCAGGCCGAGAGCCGTTGCCCCTTGAGCGGCTGCTCCCGGGCGAACCGGGCGCGGATCTGACGGAGCACCGGCATCGAGCGCTCCGACCACTCGGTGCGGCGCTTGCCCTCATCGGCCAGGGCGAGGTCTCGAACATCGTAATCGGCGGTGGCGGTCGAAGTGCTCATTCGCTCCTCAGGGGTACTGTCGGCAGGGATGCGACTATCGGGCGGCCGCGAGCAGCGCCTTGACCCGGTCGGTCTGCTCCCAGGTGAAAAAGTCGACCTTGTGGTGCTTGGTCCCGTCCTTGTAGACGCCGCTGAAGGGTTTCCGGCCGAAATGCCCGTACGCGGCGGTCCGACTGTAAATTGGCCGCTTGAGCTTGAGGGCGTCAATGATGCCTTTGGGCGTCAGGTCGAACACCTCGTCCACGAGCTTCTCGAGCCGCACGTCCGGCATGACCCCGGTGCCGAAGGTCTGCACCATGATCGATACCGGCCGGGCCACGCCGATGGCATACGCGATCTGGACCTCGCAGCGCCGGGCCAGCTTCGCTTCGACGATGTTCTTGGCCACCCACCGCGTCGCGTACGCCGCCGACCGGTCCACCTTGGAGGGATCCTTGCCGCTGAAGGCGCCGCCACCATGACGCGCCATTCCCCCGTACGTGTCCACGATGATCTTCCGCCCGGTGAGCCCCGCGTCTCCGTGCGGGCCCCCGATGACGAACCGGCCGGTGGGGTTGATCAGAAACTTGGTCCGCTGATGCTCGAGTCCCGCCTTTTCCAGGACGGGCTTGATGACGCCTTCGATGACGCCTTCCCGAATGGTGGCCTGCGACAGTTGCCGGCTGCCGTTCCGCTCCGCGTGCTGGGTCGAGACGACGACGGTGCGTACTCCCACGGGCCGGTCGCCCTCGTATTCAACCGACACCTGGGACTTGCCGTCCGGCCGGAGCCAGTCGAAACGCTCTTCGCCGTCGAGTCCCTTCCGCACCGCGGCCAGCCGCTCCGCGATCCGGTGGGCGAGCAGGATCGGCATCGGCATCCGCTCGCGGCTCTCGTTCGTGGCGTACCCGAACATCATGCCCTGGTCGCCCGCGCCCTGGGCTTTGTCGGCGTCGGCGTCCACGCCCATCGCGATGTCGGGCGACTGCCGGTCGATCGAGGTGAGCACCGCGCAGGTGCGGCCGTCCATGCCGTAGCTCGCGTCCGTGTACCCGATGGCCGAGACCGTCTGGCGCACCAGGTCCGGGATGTTCACGTACGTCCGGGTCGTGATTTCGCCGGCGACGACCGCCATCCCCGTGGTCACCAGGGTCTCGCACGCCACGCGCCCCGCGGGATCCCGGGCTAGAATCGCGTCGAGGACCGCGTCGGAAATCTGATCCGCGACTTTGTCCGGGTGGCCCTCGGTGACCGATTCGGAGGTGAAGACGTGACGCTTGGGCGCGGCCATCAGTCGCGTGTCCGTGGTTGGAGGAAGGAGCCTGACGATGCCTAGAGGGTCTGGCCGGGTGGCAAGGTACCCACGCGCCTCTGGCCGGGCAACGCCGAATTCGGGTCGAGGAGACGCACGTCGAGGTACTCGCCGACCACGCTTCTGAGGGTCTCCGTCACGTCCTCCGCGGAGGCGGCGGCCAGCGCCGACTCCGCCGCCCTGGCCGCGGCCGGTTCGGGCACGGTCCGCACCACCCACTTGACCAGCGGCAGCGCCGGTGGCGAGACGCTGAGCCGGTCGTAGCCCAGGCCGAGCAACAGGACGGCGCTGAGGGATTCCGAGGCCATCTCGCCGCAGACGCTGACCGGGATGCCCGCCGCGCGCCCGACCTGCAGCACCTGGTGAAGCTGCCGGACGATCGAGGGGTGGTGTGGCGTGAACCGATCCGCCAGACGCGCGTTGCCCCGGTCGATCGCCAGGGTGTACTGCGTCAGGTCGTTGGTGCCGATGCTGAAGAACGCGCTGACCTCGGCCAGCCGGTCGGCGATCAGGACGGCGGCCGGCGTCTCGATCATCACGCCGATCGGGACCGACTCGGCGGCGTGGATGCCCGAGCGCCGGAGCGACTCGCCCTCCTCGAGTACGATGGCGCGGGTCTGCTCGACCTCTTCGACCAGCGTGACCAGCGGCAGCATGAGCTGGACGTCGCGGTCGGCGGCGGCCCGGAGCACCGCGCGGATCTGAGGCCGGAAGACTTCGGGCTCGTCCAGACAGACGCGGATCGATCGCCAGCCCAGGAACGGATTGGCTTCCACCGGCGCCTTGAACGCCGCGGGGAACTTGTCGCCGCCGAGGTCGTACGACCGGATGATGATCGTGTGGCCACGGAAGGCGGCGGCGACGCGCCGGAAGTAGTCCGCCTGCTCGGTTTCGCTCGGCAGGGTGGCGCGTCCCGTGAGCAGGAACTCGGTGCGCAGGAGCCCCACCCCCTGGGCGCCCATGCGGACCGCGGTCTCGATCTCTTCGGGCAGGTCGACGTTGCCCATCAACAGGATCGGGCTGCCGCCGGGGGTCATGGCGGGCGAATCGACCACGGCCTCGAGCTGGAGCTCGAGGCGGTGCCGCCGGCTCACCTGGGTCTTGGCGTCGTCGAGCTCGTCCGGGGTCGGATCGAGCAGGATGGTGCCGGCCTGGCCGTCGAGCAGCAGCAGGGTTCCGGGCGGGATGGCCGCCAGCGCGCCGGCGGCTCCCATGACGGCCGGGATGCCGAGCGAGTGGGCGAGGATCGCGGCGTGCGCGGTGCGCGTCCCTTCCTCGCTGATGAGGCCGATGACGAGGTCGCGGTCGAGCTGCACGGTGAGCCCGGGTGAGAGCTCGTGCGCCACGACGATCACCTGCTCGTCGGCGGGAATCGACCACAGCTCGTGCCCCGCCCCGCCCATCAGCCGGTTGAGCATCCGGAGCTGAATGGCGTGCAGGTCAGCCAGGCGCTCACGGAGGCGCGCGGCTCCGGACCACAGGTTCCGAAGCTCGAGCGCCTTGAACTCGTAGGCCGTCTCTGCGCTGAGCTGGTTGTTGCGGATCAGCGTCTCGACCGACGCCAGGAAATCCTCGTCCTGCACCATCAGGATCTGCGCGTCGAAGATCCGCGACTCCTCGGGCCCCGCCCGCTGCAGCACCCGTTCGCCGAGCTCCTGCAGATGCGAGACCACGTAGTCGACCGCTTCGCGCAGGCGGCGCAGCTCGGCGTCCACATGCTCGGGCTTGACGGCGCGGTCCGGCACCTCGGGAAAGTCCATGCGGACGATGAACGCGGGCGCGCAGACCACGCCGGGGGACACGCCGATGCCCCGCACCAGGTGCGTCATGTCAGGGCTCCCCGAATCCGCTCGCCACGAGGTCGGCGAGCGCCTGCACCGCCTGCTCCGCGTCCGGACCATCGGCGCGGATCGTGATCGCGCTGCCGCACTCGGCGGCCAGCATCATCACCCCCATGATGCTCTTGCCGTTCACGCCGACCCCGTCTTTGCCCAGCTCGATCTCGGCCGCGAAGGTGCTGGCCAGCCGCACGATGCGCGCGGCGGGCCGGGCATGCAGTCCCTCCTGGTTCACGATGGTCGCCTCTCGCTCGATCACAGGCCCATCCACCGGAAGAAGAGCAGCAGGACCATCGCGAGCAGCGCGAAGCGGACGCTCGTGAGTGAGGGCCCGAACCACCGGGTGACCGCGGCGCCGACCGCGGCTACCGCCAGCGCGCCGACCGCGCCGCTCCAGCCGAAGGCGCGCAGGTGCCAGCCGGCGACCACCGGGATCGCGAAGCCGACGCTCGCCCCGGCCGCGGGCCCGACGCGGGCGATCGCCCGCGGGAGCCACGACGCGGCGATCGCCGCGCCGATCCGCATGCCGGCATCGAGGCCCGTCCGGAGCGCCCAGACCGCGGTGCCCAGACGGACCAGATTGTACAGTACCAGCAAACCGACGATGGCCCACCAGGGCGCGCCCAGCACGGCGGCGATCAGCGCCAGCCCCACGAGCGCCGGAACGAGGCCGGCCCAGAACAATTCGTCGCCCAGCGCGCCGAGCGGACTGCAGAGCGCCGTCCGGAGCCGGGCGATCTGCGCGCCCGCAATGCCTTCGTACTCCGCGCGCGTGGTGGCGCCGAGGGCCAGCCCTGCCAGGTTCGGATTGCAATTGAAGAACTCCGTCGATCGCACCACCGCTTCCCCATGCCGGACCGGGTCGACGACCTTGAGATCCTCGAGCAGCGGCTCGGCGGCATACCCCATGCCGACGCCCAGCATTCGCTCGTAGTTCCAGGTGCCCTGCACCGCCAGGAGGCGGAGCATCGCGCGCCAGCGGCCGGTCACCGAAGCACCGCGAGGAGCGTTCCCGCGGCCGCGCCCGCCACCAGCCACTTGAGCCGCGCACCCCGCCCGGCGCTGCGCACCGCACCGGCGGCC
>JACCSZ010000174.1 GCA_013812695.1 Gemmatimonadales bacterium
CGCCGCCGCCAATGATGAGGACGCGCCCGGGACCGCGGATCCCGGCGCGCCGGCGCGAAGCCGGCGGCCGCTTGGCGCCCACGATGACGCGGCCGTCCCGCTGTTCCACCTCCCAGCACGGAAGGTCGTTCAGTGCGGGTGGCCGCAGGGCTTCCCCGGTGCTGAGGCTGAAGCAGGCGTGGTGCCACGGACAGCGGACGGTGTCGCCCACCACGAGTCCTTCGCCCAGGGGACCGCTGTAGTGACTGCAGGCGGCACCGATGGCAAACCGGCGTTCACCGCAACGCACCAGCAGCACGGCCTCACCATCCACCTGCCCGACCACCATGCCGCCGTCGGGCAGATCGGCCGCGGGAATGCCTTGCCTCAAGTCCGGCCCGGCCGGGCCATCGTCCTCCACCGCCATGCGTCCCTCCCAGGTGTGGGCTTGCAGGTCGAACAGTAACCTCGAGCACACACTGGTTCGACGGGAGGCTCGGCTCAGCCGCCCCGGCTCGGTGCGCAGGGTACGGGCTCCTTCGGCGCACGCGCCAGTGCGATCGTCCAGCGCTCCGTCGTCTCGAGCTCTCGCCGCCAGCGCTGGTCGAGCGCGTGGGCCGCCGCGCACGCCTCGTTGGTACCCAGCGCGGGGAGCAGGCGATGCAATGTGGGCAGCGCGTCGGCACTCAGCTCCGCGGTGTACGCCGCGTCGAGTGGCCTGCCGTGCGCGGCGCGCCCGAGGTTCACGCCGGCGATGATCGCGTCGGGGTTGGCGAGATTGAGGCCGGCGAGCATCAGCCAGCCGGTCAGCAGCGCTCCCGTGCCGAACCGCACGGTCACCCGGCCGCCGCCTCAGGCAGCGCACCGAAACGGCGCTGACGGGTAGAGAAGTCCGCGATCGCCTCGCGCAGCGCCTCGGGCCCGAATTCAGGCCACATGAGCGGCGTGAAGAGCAGCTCGGCGTACGCCGCTTCCCACAGCAGAAAATCGCTGAGGCGGCGCTCGCCGCCGGTCCGGATCAACAGGTCCACGTCGGGCACGGGCGTGCCGTGGTCGGCGATGGCGAGCAGGCGTGAGAATGCGTCCCGCGTCGGTGCCGCCTCCGGGCTGAGGCACTGGGCGGCCCGGAGAATCGCGTCGCGGGAGGAGTAGTCGAGGGCGATCCGGAGATGAAGACGGGTGCCGGCGGCGGTCTTCCGGTAGGCAGTCTCGATCGCCCGCTGAAGCGCGGGACCGATCCGGTCGCGCCGGCCGATCACCTCGAGGCGCACGCCGTTGGCCACGCACCGCTCGGTCTCGCCGCGCAGGTACTCGCGGAACAGCCGCATGAGCCACGCGACCTCGGCCGCGGGCCGCCGCCAGTTGTCGGCCGAGAACGCGAAGAGCGTCAGCACTCCGATGCCGAGGTCCGGCGCCGCTTCGACGATCCGACGGACCATCGCCGCGCCCGCTCGATGGCCCGCGCCGCGCGAGCGTCCGAGGCGCGTGGCCCAGCGCCCGTTGCCGTCCATGATGATGCCCAGATGCATAGAAGTACTTTGTCGCATAAAGTATCCTCGCAAAAAAGGGGGGGGTCAGCGCGCCCTGGTCGCCCGGATCAGCGCTTCCATGTGCTCGAGGTAGCGCTCGAGGGCGCGCCGTCCGGCCGCGCTCAGGCGATACTCCGTCCGCGGCACCCGACCCTCGAACATCTTGGTGCAGACGATGTAGTGGGCGTCCTCGAGCTTCCGGGCATGGACGCTGAGGTTGCCGTCGGTCGTGTCGAGCAGCCGCTTGAGCTCGGTGAAGCTGAGCGTGTCGTTGACGGCCAGCGCGCTCACGATGGCCAGGCGCAGCCGCTCGTGAATCAGCCGGTCCAGCTCGAGCGGCGCCGCCGCCGCGCCCCCGCGCACGCCGCGCAGCGATGGGGCCGGCGTCGGATCAGGGCCGCGCTTCTGGGCGCCCTTCGGCGCGAGATTCGATTCAGCCACCGTACCGCCGGGCGATGATCAGGCCGAACACGATGTGCAACCCGCCGAACCCGGCGGCCATGAAGGCATTGCCCCACGCCGGCGGCCCGAACAGCGCAATGGCACCGACCACCATGAAGCAGAGTCCCATCAGCGGCACCACCCGGACCGAGAACGCCCCACCGGTCGCGAGGCCCGTTCCGTAGAGCAGGAGCCAGGTGCCGGGTAGCGCCTGATAGAGGCCGGCCCGGGCCAGGGCGCCGGTCAGCAGCGCGCCCACCAGGAGCGGCGGCACATAGCTCAGCACGAAGCGGCGGCCGGAGTAGGAGAAGACGGTCGTGCCCGCGCGTCGCGCCTTGGCCGCCATCGTCCACCCGCCGAGGGTAAGCGCCGCGACGGCCGTGGCGAGCCAGGTGACGAGCCACTCGGCCGGCGTGAGCCTGGTTTCCGCCACTGCCGCCGCCAGGAGTGCCAGACCTCCCATGCCTACCCCACCCCACCCGGGGACCGCCGTGAACGCCGTCGCGCGTTCCATGGTCTGGCGGATGAACCGCAGATTGTCCATGGCCCGGTCGTGAAGCGCCGGGTCGTCGGGCGGACGGACGGGGATGCGGTGGGGCAACGCAATACGACGAGCATAGCCTCCACGCGCGATGGCGTCAAGTACTTTGTGGTACAAAGTTGGCCTCGAACTCGCCCCGGGCTGCCCGTGCGATCCACTCATCCCGCGTGCAGTTCGGAGGTGCACTCCGGGCACCGCGTGGCGCCCAC
>JACCSZ010000191.1 GCA_013812695.1 Gemmatimonadales bacterium
GGATCTCGCGCGTGCTCTTCCCCAGCAGGAAGAGTCCGCCGACAATCAGCACCAGGTCCCGGCCGGAGATCTCCTGGCCGAGCACGGTGAAGAGCGGCGCCGTCAGCCGCACGATCCAGCTCAGCGACAGCAGCAGCGCGATCCGCATGAGCATCGCCAGGCCGAGACCGACCTTGCGTGCGCGGTCCTGCTGCCCGGGCGGCAGCTTCCCGGCGAGAATCGAGATGAAGACGACGTTGTCGATGCCGAGGACGATCTCGAGCACGGCCAGGGTCAGGAAACCGATCCAGGCCTGCGGGTCGCTGATCCAGTTCATGGGGTCTGGTAGTTCGGAAAGGGAGCACTAAGGCGGCGCGAGCGGCCGGAAGCTAACTCGTTGCCGCTCGCCCCGCCGCCTCCAGCACACGCCGCCGCTGGCCGGGCGTCACCATGTCCCGCTGCACCACTTGCCGCACCATCCGCGCGGCGAACGAATAGCCCCGCGGCTCGGCTACCAGCCAGCGATGCCATTCCAGTTCGTCGAGCGCACGGGCAAGGTCCTCGGCGTCCATCTCGAGCGCGCGCTCGAGCACCGGCGGCTGCGCGAGATCGCCCAGCACCGCGGCCGACACGAGCACTCGCTGCGCCGGCGGGCTCAGCCGCCGGAACACGACGCGGATCGCCGCCACCACGGCGTCCGGGAGGTCACCGGGCAGGCTCTGGTCGAGCGTGCGCAGCGGCTCCGGCCAGGTGCCGGCGATGGTGCCGAGGTCGAGGCCGAGCGCCACCGCGCGCAGCAGCTCGACGGCGAGCAGCGGCAGCCCCGCGGAATCGGTGGCCACGCGACGTACCACCCGGTCGAGCGAGATCGGGTCGTACCCCGGAAGCATCTGCTCGGCGAGCGCCCGGAGCGCCGCTCTATCCAGGCGCCGGAGCTGCACCACCGCTCCGTCCAGATCGCGCCCGATCCGGCTCCTGAGCTCGTCCAGCTCGGCCCGCGGCGGGTAGGGCGCCATGGCCAGGACCAGCGTGAGCGGCACCGCCCGCAGGTCGCGCAGCATCGCGCCAAGCGAGAGCGCCGAGTCCGGGTCCAGCCATTGGGCATCGTCGACCGCGAGCACCACCGGGCGGTCCACCGCCGCCGCGCGCACCGCCTCGGTCAGCGCCCGGCCGAGCGGAACCGCGTCCGCCGTGCGCGCGCCGGGGAACCTGTCGGCCCATTCCGGCAGCGAGTCGGCGAACGCGGCGAGCGCCGACGGCGAGGCCGATCCGATGCCGGAGGCGTCCATCAGCCCGCCGCGAGCGAGTGCGAGCACGCCGCTCCAGGGGTCCGGGCGGTCGCCCTCGACCGCACGCCCGGCCGCCACCGTCGTTCCGTCGAGCCGCAGAAGCGCGAGCAGCTCGTCGAGCAGCCGGCTCTTCCCGACCCCCGGCTCACCCTCGAGGAGGACCAGCACGGAGTGCGCCGAGCGGGCGGAACGCGCCGCTTCCTCGAGCAGTCGCCCCAGCTCCTCGGCGCGCCCGCCGAGCGGAGGCCGGATCGCGGAGAAGTCCTCCGCCTCCGCCCGGACGTCCCGCCTCACCCCTCGCGCCCGACGCACTCGTTCGATCATCGCCCTGGTTTCGTCACCGGGTTCGACGCCCAGCTCCGCCAGCCGGACGATGAACCGGTCGGACAGCTCGAGCGCACCGGCTCGGTCTCCCGAGAGCGACAAGCAACGCAGCGAGGCGCGAAGGGCCGCTTCGGATGTCGGCTCGATCGCGAGCGCCCGCGCCGCCACGCCGCAGGCTACCTGCGCCTTCCCCGTCCGGACGAGCGCGTCGGCGCAGCGCACCAGGATCTCGACGCCCTGCCGCCGCCAGAGCTCGCGCTCACCGGCGAGCCAATCCTCGAACGCCGTGGCATCGGGCACGCCAAAGCCCTCGAGAAATTCGCCGGCGACGAGCTCGGACGCGCCGGAAAAGTCCCCGGCCGCGGCGAGTTCCTGCAGACGATCCACATCGAGCTCCACCGCGCCGTCCGCGAGTCCGACCTGGCCAACGGTGACCTCGACGGCCGACTGACCGGCATGCCGGCGGATGACCCGCAGCGCCTCGCTCAACGAGTGGCGGGCCGCGGCCTCGGTCCGATCGGCCCAGAGCAGGCCGATCAGATGCTCACGACTTCGGGTCAGGCG
>JACCSZ010000211.1 GCA_013812695.1 Gemmatimonadales bacterium
GCCGGTACCAGCCGCGCATCGGCGCTCGCGGGCGGCGCGCTCACGCGGTAGAGCGCGCGTTCGGCCGCGACGACCAGCGACCGTCCGTCCACCGCCCACCCCACCTGCCGCGGCACGCCCGCGTCGCGCGGCAGTTCGACCTCGCGATCGGCGCCGCTCAGCAGGTTCATGACCCAGACGCTCCCCGGCGTCGAATCCCGAAGCGACACGCCGCGCAGGAACGCCGTCATCGACCCGTCGGGCGACAGCGCGGGCCGCATCTCGCCGACGCTGGTGAAGGTGATCGGGGTGACCGACCCGCCATCGGTGCGCACCGCGTACAGATCGCCGCCGGCGGCACTCGCGCCGCCCACGAAGATCGCGTACGCGTCGCGGCCGATCTCCAGCTGGCCCCGGAGCGGCGGCAGGGTGCCGCTGCACGCAGCCACGAGCACCACGCCCGAGCCGAGCCGGGCCGCGCGCCGGGCGACGAGGGTGATGTCGTAGCTGACGGGCTGGTGCGGCGAGGCGGTGGTGGGTCTCCGAGCCGCGCGCAGCTCCGTGCGGCCCGCGGTCACTTTCCCAGCCGCGCGCGGAAGAACTCCAGGACCCGGGTCCAGGCCCGCTCCACCTGCGGCCCGTCGGAGCCCTGCCGGCCGGGCTTGAGGAAGCCGTGGCCCGTGCCGGGATAGACCTCCTGCGTGAAGGTGTTGCCGGCCGACTGCATCTGGGCCACGACGCCGGGAAGCGCGGCGTTGATGCGCTCGTCATCCTCGCCATAGATGCCGAGCACCGGTGCCCGGATGCGGCGGATCCCGGCCGAATCGGGGGCGGGGCCGTAGCAGACGACGGCGGCGCGGAGGTTCGGGTTGGTGGTCGCGTAGCGGAAGCTCTGCCCCCCGCCCCAGCAGAAGCCGATCGTGCCGATCCGGTCCTTGAGCACCGCCGGCAGCGTGTTCACATACGCGTAGGTCGCGTCCAGGTCGGCGGTGACGCGCTCGAGCTCGAGCTCGCCGACCAGCTTCCGGCCCGAGTCGGGGTTCGTGGGCGTCCGCCCGTGCTTGGACGAAAGCAGGTCGGGCAGGATCGCCACGAAGCCTGCCTTTGCCAGGCGGTCGGCCACGGTCGGTTCCCAGGCGGTGAGGCCGAAGACCTCGTGGATCACGATCACCGCGGGCGCCTTGGTCTTCCGCTCCGGGTACGCGACGTACGCGCGGATCGAGTCGCCGCCGCTGGCGTACTTCACCCACTCGCCGTGCGTGGTGACGGCGTCGAGTGGCCGGGCGGGGGTGGGCGGCTCCTGTGCCAGCCAGGCGCCGCCCGCGCCGACGCTGACGGCCAGGGCCGCGACGGCCACGTAGGTCGGGACGCTCATGGCAGTCCCTTTCCCGTCGCCGGCAGCGCGCGGAACTCGACCCGGTTCTCCATCAGGAGCGGAATGGCAACGCGATTTCGCTTGGTATCGATGCCGATGTCCGCGGCCGACGGCAGCCCCCCGGCCACGGGCGTCGCGGTGCCCGCCCCGTCGAGCACGAACAGGCTCGAGTCGGTCCAGCTCGTGACCAGGAGCCGCTCCGCGTCGAGCAGCTCGACGCCGTCGAGCTGGCCTTTTGTGCTGGCGAGCGGCACGGTGGTCTTGCTGCCGGGCGCCCACGCGCGCACCACGCTGCCGGCGAACGGCACCACGATGAACCGGCGGCGCGCGCCGTCCCACGCGATGCCGTTCGGCCCGGCGAGGCTGTCCGATTGCAGTGCCACGCTCGGCTTCCGGTCCGGGCCGACGCGATAGATGCGGTCGGGGCCGGTGTGCTCGACGCCGCTCGCGCTGCCCTCGACGCCGGTATCGGTGATGTACAGCCCGTCGGGGCCGAGCACGACGTCGTTGAGGAACTTGGAGCCGCGGACGTCGATGCTGGCGACGGGCGTGCCGGTGCGGCGATGGAAGCCGCGGAGGGTCTGGATGTCCGCGACCCAGAGCGTGTCGCCCTGGAGCGCCATGCCCTTGGGCGCGTCGAGCTTCACGCCGCCGACGCCGGCCGCGATGAACTTGAGCGAGTCCATGCTGCCGTCGCCCTCGAGCCGCGAAATGTACCCGTTCCCGTCCTTGGCGACGGGGGAGCCGTTGACGTTGCTGATGTACCACACGTCGAG
>JACCSZ010000214.1 GCA_013812695.1 Gemmatimonadales bacterium
TTGACCGTTTACGCATAGTTGCATTATGCCCCACCACACTTTCTTAGGCAAGTCCTGCTAATTCCATCGTCCGTCAAGATCGCAGGGGCCAGCCATCAGGTAGCGGCCCGTCTGGCTCAGCATGAACCGTCCTTCGTCTAGTCGCAGCAGGCCGCGGTCGCGCAAGTGACGGAGCCGCTCCACCAGCGCGTTGAAATCCTGCCCCTCCGCATCCGCGGGCCGGTAGGTGTGCCCGCGCTCGCACAGCGCCAGCAGGCGAATCTCGGCATCCGACAACAGCGGGTCGCCGCGCGCGCCGGTCACCGCACCACCTAGCGCGTACCTCGCGCGATCTTCTCAAGCCCCTCGCGCACACAGAGGGCGATTTCCGCCGGGTCCGTGGGAATGGTGCCGACGGCGTCTGCCCCGAGCTTCACGGCCTCATCGTCTGTGAGCGCCACCGGGAACAACACCCCGGCGTCGGCCAAGTGCCGCGCCAGCGCCTCGAGCTGCACACCGGCGGGGAGGCCGGGGGCGCCACGGGAGGGCGTGGACGAGGGCAGCGACGTTGCGTTCGTTTGCCACAGGCTAGCGAGAGACCCCGCAGGGGGCGTGGGGTATGGCCATGCCAGAAGTCTACCGCATTGCAACGGCGCACGGCGGACCATCCCAGACTTCTGGGCGTGAGCTACGGCAGAAGCGCCCCGCGACAGAGGAGCCGTCGGCGGGGCGGAAGCTTCCGATCTATGGGCCTGGGAGGAGTTGGCCCTCCGACCTCACGCTTATCAGGCGGCCCACGCAGTAAACGAATTCCGACGCCATTCCTGTTAATCAATGACAGACCGCGCGATCCGCCCGGATTGCCTGCCGCGGATGCCGTGATTTCTTGGGATCAATCGACACACCAATCGACACCCACCGATCCTTCATGCGACCTCCGAAGGCCCATTCGGCTAAGAGACCTAACCGACCAAAACAAGACAGTCCTACTCCAGGGCTAAACCAACCGTTGCTGCCGGACCGTTCTCCTCCGATCACGGCCTCTGCTGGGACAACAGACCCGAAACGGGATACGGCCTGCGCATCAAGTTGTAGCGATAAGTCACCAAACCTCAGTCGGCGCGACCGCCCTCTTCAACCATCCCTCAGACGCCTGGGGGGGTAAGAGCAGAGACATGTGCAGCGGTTCACCCCTGCTTAAACCGACGACAGGCCGATGTCGGCCTCCGAGCTGGCAAGGTCGGCAAATGCCGTCGCTGAGCCGTGGGCCTGCACCTCGATCACCGCGGGTGACCCTCTCCTGGGAGCATTCCTACAACGAGTGACTCGTCGGGATCTTGACCTTCGGCGGTCCTCACATTCGACGCACCCAGTTGCTTGAGAAACTCGGCGGCCAGCGCGGGTGCGAGTTGGGCGCCGATGGTATTCGAGCCGTGGAGGCGCAGGACCGGTTTGCCCGGCACGGCGGTCGTCGCGGGTGGCTGCCCGGCCCGACCTGACAAGAGTTGCTTCACCAAAAAGCTGATGGCGGCTAGCGGGACAATCCCCACCACCATCATCAGAACCCTGTTGCTACCGGCCTTGGCCTCGGACGTGCTCTCCGAGAGCTGGCGTCCGCATGTCGGACACACCAACTCTGCTCCGTCGGGGACGTCGACGACTTGTTTGCTATCTGCAGCAGAACAGTTGCTGATTGGTGCATTTACCTCTGCGTGGGGCCACAGCTCAGGTCTCCCGCTTCAGAAGTTTGACGGCGCGCTTGCCGCCGTCTAGGAATAGACGGTATGTCTCGTCCTGAAGGTTGCCCCCACGCTCGGCCTTAATGTCTTCAACCGCGGCAACGACCGCCTTCTGGAGGCTCGCTCGCTTGTCTTCCGACTTGTACTCCTGACCGTTCAGGACGCGCTGCACGTAGCCCTTCAGTGTTTCAGCGCTACCGATGTCCAGCTTATTCACGGCGTCAGTAAACACCTTGCCCAGGTAAACCGGTTCCGTATCGAAGCCGTCCTTGTCCTTGCTGACAAAGAGCCATTCTCCTGCTTTCTGGTCGCCATCGCTGGGGACCAGGTGGACGAGTCTCAACTCCTTGGCGAGCAGAAGGTACGGCACTACGTCCTGTCGCACTTCACTTTGCAGCGGGACGAAGATGTGAGGGTGCTGTGATCCGTCTGGTGGCCGCCTGCGGGGCGCCGGCCGCGCATGATCGGGTGAGCCCCTTCACGGTCTCGCGTGAGTTGGGCCACGGATCGCGGGCGATGGTCGAGGAGGTGTATGCCCACCTGGGAACCATGCGGCACCGCTCCGAGGTGGTCGAGTACCGGATTGAGCAGCACACCGCCGCCCTCGGCGCTGGTGATCTGGATTTCCCGAAAGGGTCGTCGGTGACGCTGGGCGTGCGGGGCACCGGTTGAGCCAGCTCCTAAGCCTTGCCTTCCACTAACCTCAGGAAGCGGGGGTTGCTCCGCAGCGTGGCGAAATTGGGGTCGATCCTGAGCCACGCCGGCGAGAGATAGTACGGGACCGTGAGCAACGGCTCGAGCTGGTCCAGCGCCCTCTCCGGTTCGCCCAGGATCAGGTAGATCCGCACTAGCTGATGCTGGCGGTAGGGGCCATTGAGCGCGTCCTCGGCGATCGGATAGAGCGACACGCCAAGCTGGCCTTCTCGTATCGCCTCGCTCTTGCGCCCCAGGTAGGCGAGGGCCAGCCCTCGGAGGATGTGGCGATCCGGATTCTTGGGCTCGGCCCGCAACTGCTCCTCGGCGGCGATCCGGGCAGAGTCCGCGTAGACCCGAGCCCGGTCCTGGTCGCCCCGGAACGAATAGGTCTGGGCCAGGACGATGCCCCAGGTGCTTCGATCATCATCAAACGCGCTCGGGGGCAGGTGGAGCAGCAGTTGCTGCTGGGCGTCGTCCAGTATCCAGTAGAGGTCCCAGTAGGTGGCGAAGTACGCCACTAGGTCCGCCCGATCCACTTCCTTCGGGGCGGCGGTCACCAGCGCCCGCGCCCCTGCCAGGTCGCCCTGAGCCAGGGCGAGCATTGCCTTGAACTCGATCACATCCAGGTTGGTCGGCGCCAACGCCAGCGCACGGTCCGCAGCAGCTCGTGCCTCCGGGTAACGTCGCAGATGCAACAGAACCTGCATGACATTCCGCGGTGAATCGATCGAGCGCGGATCGAGAACTTCGGCCCTCTGGAAATGGGTCAGGGCCGAGTCCCACTGGCCGAGGCTCTGCTCGAAGGTTCCGGCGGCGTTGAGCAGGTCGGTGTCCATCGGGGCGATCCGTCTGCCCTGTTTGAATTCCTCGATGGCGCGGGGATGATCTCTCACCACCATCTGATAGTAGAGGCCCAATGCCAGGTGGGTATCGCCGCGCGTGGCGCCCAGCTGCCGCGCCCGCTCGGCGGCGCGGCGTGCCCGCGCCGCCGACGCCGGCGTCGGGGTACTGTTGGTGAAAAGGAACGTGTGCGCGATGGACAACTGGACCCATGCCTGGGTGAAACTGGAGTCGAGCGCCACCGCCTGCTCGTAGTATGCCGTCGCCTGGCGCAGCATGGCGTTGCTGCTGGAAAACACCACCGGCTGAACCTCCTTACCCCGCAAGTACGCGTCGTAGGCTGCCAGATTCTCGGTCGGCCTCTCGGCCAGCTGCCGCCGGGCCTTGTCTCCCAGCGCCAAGTGGAGTTCCTGCGCTACCCGGCTCCCGATATCGGCATACACCTGGAACACGTCCGTGAGCGACGCCTCGAACGGATGCTGCCACTTAATCCTCGGCGCCCGGCCACTTCGCACGTCCACCAGCTCGGGGGTCACGTGCACCTGACTGGCGCCGTCCGGAGCCTTCTCCCACCGCACAGTGGCGGTCAACAGGTATTGGACGCCGAGCTCTTGGGCGATCTGCTGGGGCGTCTTGGTCGTCTTCTTGTAGGGGCGGGAGCTGCCGCGGGCGATGACTTGGACACCGGGGAGCGCCGACAGCCTTCCCCGAATGTCGTCGGCGACTCCGTCGGCAAAGTATTCGTCCTCGGCCGCGCCTAGGTTCTCGAATGGCAGGACCGCCAGGAGTTTGGTTCCCTCGTCGCCGACCTGGGCACGCCGCCAGGCGAACAAAACGCCGAGGCCGATGAGCACGCCGAGCCCGAGGGTGCTCGCGAGCACCCGCACTCGCCGCAGGGGCCGGCCGTCGAGAGCCGCCGAGCGGCGGCTGCCCCTACCCACGGCTGGCGTGCCCGGCACGGTGAGCGTGGCCGTCGGAGTGGTGACGGTTGGCTGCAGCGCCCGGGTGAACTCGGTCATCGTGCCGAACCGGTCCGCCGGGACCGGGGCGAGTGCTCGGGTCACGGCTTGGTCGACGCAGTCCGGAACGCTCGGCCGGACGCGCCGGACCGAGGGCACCGGATCCGTGAAGCGTTTGGCGATGATGATCTGCGCGGTCGGGCCGGTATAGGGGGGTTCGCCGGCGAGCATCTCGTACAGCACGCAGCCGAGGCTGTAGACGTCGCTCCGCCCGTCGAGGTGGCGCGCACCGCTCGCCTGCTCGGGGCTCATGTAGGCGGCGGTGCCCACCGCCATCCCGGTCTCGGTCAGGCGCGCGTCGTCCGCCTGGCCCAATGCCCGGGCGATGCCGAAGTCGGCCACCAGCGCGTGCCCGCCCGAGAGCAGGATGTTCTCGGGCTTGATGTCGCGGTGGATCACCCCCTGGCCGTGGGCGTAGGCCAGCGCATCGGCCACCTCGCGGGCGATCCGCAGCGCGTCCTCGACCGGGAGCTGGGTCTCGCGCGTCAGGCGATCCCGCAACGACTCCCCCTCGACGTAGGGCATGACGTAGTAGAGGAGGCCGGCGGCCTCCCCGGAGTCATGGAGCGGCAGGATGTGCGGGTGGCTGAGGTTGGCGGCCACCTCGATCTCGCGCAGGAAGCGCTCGGGCCCGAGCGCGTGGGCCAGCGCGGGATGCAGCACCTTGAGCGCCACGGCGCGCCGATGGCGCTCGTCGCGGGCCAGGTACAC
>JACCSZ010000218.1 GCA_013812695.1 Gemmatimonadales bacterium
GGATCGTGACGCCTCCACCCTGGTCGGCTGCCAGGTGCTCCGAGCGCGCTGGCGCTTGGTGGCAAGTCGGCTTTGTCGATGTAGACAGCCAGTTCCTGTCAGGATGAGCGTACGCATAGAGGCAGGAACCTCGCTCCTCCATTATGTCCGAAGAAGCGCAGGTGCGGACAAACAAAGACCTCGCAAACCTCGCCACCTTCCCAAGTGATCCCGCCGAGCCGCGGGAATTGCTCGACAAGTTGTGTGAACGGCAACTGTGCTCGGACCATAAGCTGAGGTGCAAGAGTTTGTGCAAAGTGTTTGAGAGCCTCCTCGCCATGTAGAATCAGGAGACGAGGTTTGACCGCATGAACAACCTCGACGACAACCCAGCGCGATTGCCATTTTGGAGGAACCAGATCCAGGTCTTCTTTCGAGGCCGTCGGATATGGTGAGACGTTTGTATCGAGGACACAGTTCCACCCTAGTGTCGAGAGCCACTTGGCCATCCCGTTCAAACCGGTTCGAGTCGGGCTAGTGGCTCGCTTGCCTCGCTTTATCCGCAAGTGCCGATAGAACTTGGTAAACTCCTCCAGATTGAGCAGCAGATCCATGTATTCGTCAAAACCAACACCGTCTGGTGTAATGGCAGTCGCGGGATTTGTCCCAACAATTGCGGCGCCTCCCCGCGCCAGCGCGCCCCGGCACACGAACGGCCGCAGGTAGCGGTCAGCAGCCTCGGGGATCTGACTCCAACGCACCAGTTCTGCCCGGTCGATCATAGAGTTCGGGTGTTGCCTAACGAAGCGCAAATCAGCTGCAGGCCCTCAAGCCAGCGCCCGCACCAACCTTTGTTCCGCCGTGTCCTCCAGGAACGGGGCGCCCGGGCGGAGCCCGAGACATCCTGCGGCCTGTCGGCTGCATTTGCGGGTTAGGCGGTGCGGCGCGATGTCGGCGGGCGCGGCGGGATGGCCTTGAGGAGCGCGCGGAGCGTCCGATTGACCGTCTTGGCGTCACCAAACGCCTCCGCAATATCCGGATCCAGGACCACCAGCATGCCGCCGGGCTTGAGACGCGACGCGTACTTACCACGGACTCCGTGGCTAAAGTCATATTCGGCGCGCATCGTATCCCGAGGCGCGCGGGCGGCGGGCCGGCTTGGCCGGCGACTAGGCTTCTTCTTCATAGGTCTTCCGCTCGGGGCGGGTGGCAAGACGGGCACTAATGAGCCGAATAACGTCGGCGCCCTCCAGATGGACCACGACTACGAGGCGCTGCCGCTCGGTGCGGCCGATCAAGAGCCAGCGCTCCTCACCCACCGAGGAGTGATCGGGATCGGGCACACTGATCGACAACGGATCACCGAAGGCGGTCACTGCCTCCGGGAAGCTGATCCGGTGCTTCCGCATGTTGGCGGCGGCCTTGGCCGGGTCCCAGGTGAAGCGCAGGTCCACTCGAACAATCTACGTCGCGCCGGATGGTCGTGCATCCGCCTTGTATCTAGCTTCTCACTGATACAGGAGCCAGACTATGGCGGGTGACAGCTCGATCGGCCTAGGGTCTCAGAGACCGCTCGTTAGCGTGGGCGTCACCCGTCGCCCGTCCCGAGCCCGAACAGTTGCGCGGACCCCGAAGTCCGCATCCTGCAAGGCGGGGCCCCGACGAGCGAACTCCCGGTCGGAGGCTCCCATGACTCTTCCTATCTTCGTCGGCATCGACGTGGCCAAGGCCACCCTCGACGTCGCGGTGCGGCCGAGTGGCGAGTGCTGGCAGCTCGCCAACGAGGCGACCGCGCTCCTCTCGCTGATCGCCCGACTCCAAGCCCTCGAGCCGACGCTCGTGGTCCTGGAGGCGACCGGCGGCTTTGAACACGCCGTGGTCGCCGCGCTCGCCGCCGTCGCCCTGCCCGTCGTGGTCGCCAATCCGCGGCAGGTGCGCGACTTCGCCCGGGCGACGGGGCAGTTGGCCAAGACCGATGTCATCGATGCCCAGACCTTGGCGCTCTTCGCCGAGCGGGTGCGTCCCGCGCCGCGGCCGCTCCCCGACGAGGCCGCCCAGGCGCTCGATGCCGTGCTCACCCGGCGGCGGCAGCTGCTCGAGATGCTCACGGCCGAGCGCAACCGCCTCGGCTTCGCCCGTGCGCCCGTGGCGCGCCGCATCCGCACGCACGTTCGCTGGCTCCAGCGCGAACTGGCCGACGTGGATCGCGACCTCGGCCGGCTCATCGAGCAGAGCCCCGTCTGGCGGGCCCAGGACGACCTGCTGCAGAGTGTGCCGGGTGTGGGCCCGATCGTCAGTCGCACGCTGCTCGGGGAGCTCCCCGAGCTCGGGCGCCTCACCCGCAAACAGATTGCGGCGCTCGTCGGTGTGGCTCCGCTCGCCCGGGACAGCGGCACCCGGCGCGGCCGACGCCTCATCTGGGGCGGGCGGGCCCCGGTGCGGGCGGTGCTCTACATGGGGGCCCTCGTCGCCACTCGGTGGAACCCAGTGATCCGCGCCTTCTACCAGCGCCTCCGCGCGGCCGGGAAGCCGGCTAAGGTGGCCCTCGTCGCCTGCATGCGGAAGCTGCTCACGATCCTGAACGCGATGGCGCGCAGCGGCACGACGTGGCGCCATTCGGCGCTCGCTTGACAAGACAGTTGCTAACGACTTGCGCATCAGCCGCAGGCCCTCAAGCCCGCGCCCGCACAAAGCTACGTTCCACAGCGCGCCCGAGGAGTCCTGCGCCCGAGCGGAGTTTCGCGCCCTCCGGCCTGTCGGCTGCATGCGCGGGTTAGGCAGCAACGCGGGCCATTGGCGTTGAGGTGCAAAGGGCTCGCGGACGCATAGGAC
>JACCSZ010000219.1 GCA_013812695.1 Gemmatimonadales bacterium
AGCTCCCGAGGACGCTGAGCGGCATCAGTGCGGTCGTGAGCAGCACCATCACGAGGGAGATCCCGTCGATTCCGACCCGATAGCTGATCCCCCAGCTCGCGATCCACGGCGTATTCGAGACCAGCTGGAGCTGCGTGTTGGTGAGATCGAGCGCCCACCAGAGCCCGGCCGACACCAGGAACTCGAGCGTGGCCACGACCATCGCCGTGCGCTTGGCCGAGCGCTCGTCGCCCAGGAGTACCGGCACCACGCCGATCAGCGGAAACAGGACGAGCGCGTGCAGAATCCAGTGCTCGTACCCGATGGACTGCAGGAGGGCGGTCATCGCGGGGTCACCGGATCACGGCGCGCAGGATCCAGAGCGCTCCCACCAGGAAGAGCACGACGTACACGCCCACCTGCCCCGTCTGAAGCAGCCGGAGACCCCCGCCCACCACCCGCGCGGCCCACGCCGACCCGTTGACCGCCACGCCGTCCACCAGCCGCTGGTCCACGCCGCGCCAGAGCACCACGCGCGAGACCCAGGCGAGCGGCCGCACGATGACCGCGTCGTACAGCTCGTCGACGTAATACTTCCGATTGAGCACCAGGCTCAGTCCGGTATCCGCCGGCGCTTCCCTGGCCGGCGGCGTGGGGCGGCCCAACGTGGTCCGGAAGCCGAGGAAGAGGCCGAGCGCACCGATGGCGACGGCGGCGCCTACGAGGAAATATTCGGTCGAGCCCGTAGGCATGACCAGCTGCGTGATCCGAAGGCCAGGCTCCATGACCGGCTCGAGCCAGCGCTCGAGCGCCGGGTGCCCACCGACCAGGTGAGGCAGGTTGAGCACGCCGCCGACGGCGCTGAGCAGGCCGAGCACGACCAGCGGGCCGGTCATGATCCACGGGGCCTCATGCAGGTGCGCCCGCTCCGGCTCGCCCGTCCGGTTCTGGCCCATGAAGGTCATGGCCATCAACCGCGCCATGTAGAAGGCCGTGAGCAGCGCGGCGAGCACGCCCATGCCGTAGAACAGGTAGAACACCGGCAGATCCGCGCCGCGCGCAAAGGCCGCCGCCAGAATCTCGTCCTTGGAGAAGAAGCCGGAGAACGGCGGGATGCCGGCGATGGCGAGTGTCGCGATCATCATCAGCGCGAAGGTCACGGGCATCCAGCGTCTGAGGCCGCCCATGTTCCGCATGTCCTGCGCGTCCTCGTGCGAGTGGGTCGCGTGATAGGCGTGGTGCATCGCGTGGATCACACTGCCGGCCCCCAGGAACAGCAGCGCCTTGAAGAACGCGTGGGTCGCCAGATGGAAGACGCCCGAGACGTATGCGCCGGTGCCGACCCCGAGGAACATGTAGCCGAGCTGGGAGACGGTGGAGTAAGCCAGTACCTTCTTGATGTCGTACTGGCGGAGACCGATCGTGGCCGCGAACAGCGCGGTCAGGGCGCCGATGCCGGCGACGACCGTGCTCGAGACCGGCGCGAGCGCAAACAGCACGTTGGTCCGCGCCACCAGGTACACGCCGGCGGTCACCATCGTCGCGGCGTGAATGAGCGCCGACACCGGCGTCGGCCCCGCCATCGCGTCGGGGAGCCAGGTATACAGGGGGATCTGCGCCGACTTGCCGGTGCAGCCGAGGAACAGGAACAACGTGATGGCGGTGACGATGGCGCCGCCCGGCTCGAGCACGGCGGCGGCCCGCTCGTTGACGTGGGCGAAGTCGAGGCTCCCGAACGTGCGCCAGATGAAGAACATGGCTACCAGGAAGCCGAAGTCGCCGATCCGGTTCATGATGAACGCCTTCTTGCCGGCGTCCGCGTTGACCTTGTCGGCGAACCAGAAGCCGATCAGCAGGTACGAGCAGAGCCCCACGCCCTCCCAGCCGATGAACATCACCGGGAAGCTCGACCCGAGCACCAGCACCAGCATGAAGACGACGAACAGATTGAGGTAGGCGAAGTAGCGCGCATACCCCGGATCCTCGCGCATGTAGCCGACACTGAACAGGTGAATCAGGCTCCCGACGCCGGTGACGATCAGCAGCATCACAGTGGAGAGCTGGTCCACCTGGAAGGCGAAGGCCACCTGCAGGCGGTCCACGGGCAGCCACGACCAGAGATGCACCACGAGTGGCGCGTGCGGGGGCTCACGCCAGAGCTCGACCAGGACGCCGAGGGATACGACGAAGGAGCCCAGGAGCACGCCCGGCCCCACCACCGACACCAGACGCTTGGCCTCGGGTCGCCAGAGTGCCAGCGCGCCGTTCACCAGAAACCCCGCCAGCGGGAGCGCCACGGCGAGCCAGACCACGTGCGAAAAGGCCATCAGCCCCGCAGCAGGTTGATGTTCTGAAGGTCGACCGATTGCTTGTGCCGGAAGATCGCGAGGATGATCGCCAGCCCCACCGCCGCTTCGGCCGCTGCCACGGTCATGACGAAGAACACCATGATCTGGCCGCTGGCGCCGTAGAGCTGGGCCAGGGCCACGAAGGTCAGGTTGACGGCGTTGAGCATCAGCTCGATACACATGAAGAGGATGATCGCGTTCCGGCGGAGGAGCACGCCGGCCACGCCGAGACTGAAGAGGATGGCCGAGAGACCGAGCGCGGGCCCGAGCAGCATCAGGCGTTTCGCTTGGCGAGCACGACGGCACCGACGATGGCCGCGAGCAGCAGGATCGAGGTGATCTCGAACGGCACCAGGTAGATCTGGAACAGCGGCGCCGCGAGCCCGCCGACCACGCCTCGGGCGGCCGCGTCCTGCTGCGCGAGCTGGCCGGCGGCAAACACCGTGGCGGGGTCGGCGAATGCCGGGGCCTGGGAGATCTCGCTCGCCAGCCGGCGCGGGGTGTAGCGCCAGAGCGCGAACAGCTCGATGGCCAGCAGGCCGACGATGACGACCGTCGCCGCCACGCTCGACGCGCCCCGCATGTCGGAGCTGGCCTGGCCGAGGTTGAGGAGCATGATGACGAACAGGAAGAGCACCATCACCGCGCCGGCGTACACCAGCACCTGGATCGCCGCGATGAACTGCGCGTCGAGCAGCACGTAGATGGCGGCCAGCGAGAACATGGTGGACACCAGCCACAGGGCCGCGCTCACGGCGTTGCGCTGCAGGATGCAGAGCGCCGCCGAGACGACCGCGAACGCGGCGAAGACGTAAAACACGGTCTGGGTCATCTACTCGCCCTGAGGGTCGCTCGGGTCCCAGAGCGTCGACACCGCGTGGGTCTGCGACTGCAGCCGTTCGAGGTCGTACACGAACCGGCCGCGGGTGTACTCGGCGTTCTCGAAGTGGACGCCCACGTGGATGGCCTCCTCAGGGCAGACCTCCTGGCAGTACCCGCAGAACACGCAGCGGAACTCGTCGATCTCGTAGATCAGCGGGTACCGGTTCCCTTGCTCGTCCTCGCCCGGCACCAGCTTGATGCAGTTGGCGGGGCAGATCTGCGGACAGAGTCCGCAGGCCACACACTTGGACCGGCCCTGCTCGTCGGTGAGCATCCGGTGCGTCCCGCGCCAGCGCTGGGAGATGCTCCACTCGGTCGTGCTCTTCTGCTCCGGGTACTGCATCGTCACCTTCGGCTCGAACATGTGCTTGAAGGTGAGCGCCATGCCCTTGAGCGTAGCCCGCACGTAGCTGACTTCGCGCTCCGGGCGGCGCATGACCTTCACCCCGATCGCCATCAGCCCGTGACCGTGGCGCGCTTCACGAGCGGCTTGGCGCTGTGCTGCCGCCGGTTGGAGCCCTTGATGAAGACCCCGCTGTCCAGCAGCCCGAAGACCAGAAACGCCACCACGACGTTCACCCCGAGCAGGGCGAGCGAGCGGAGCTTGGGATCGGTGATCCCGGCGACGTGCTCGATGCCATAGATGGCCGTGCAGATCACCATGATGTAGGCCAGCGCG
The DNA here is from genome assembly GCA_013812695.1 of Gemmatimonadales bacterium. Lineage (GTDB taxonomy): Bacteria > Gemmatimonadota > Gemmatimonadetes > Gemmatimonadales > GWC2-71-9 > CAVVWJ01. The sequence continues at coordinate 3,889 of JACCSZ010000219.1, forward strand.
ATCGGCATCAGCACCTTCCATCCGAGCGCCATGAGCTGGTCGTACCGGAATCGCGGCAGGGTCCACCGGATCCACATCACGAAGAAGATCCAGAACATCAGCTTGAGGAAGAAAAAGGCCCCCGTGGCGATGGTCTGCAGCAGTCCGCCCTGTTCGTCCCAGCGGCCCGGGATGTCCCAGCCTCCGAAAAACAGGGTCGTGACCATGGCGCAGACCGTCACCACGTTCGCGTATTCGGCGATGAAGAAGAGCGAGAACTTCATCGCGCTGTACTCGGTGTGATACCCCGCAATCAGCTCCGACTCGGCCTCGGGCAGGTCGAACGGGAGCCGGTTGGTCTCGGCGAATCCCGAGATGAGGAAGATGAAGAACGACAGGAACAGCGGCAGGACGTACCACAGGCCGGCCTGCTGGTCCCGGATGATGGCCCCGAAGCCCACGTTTCCGCTGATGAGGAGGACAGGGATGAGGCTCAGACCCATCGCCACCTCGTACGAGATCATCTGCGCCGTGGCGCGAAGCCCCCCGAGAAGCGCGTATTTGCTGTTCGACGACCACCCCGCCAGCGCGATCCCGTAGACGCCCATGGAGCTGATAGCCAGCACGAACAGGAAGCCGATGGGCAGATCGGCCACGACCATCGGGAGTGGGCCGTGGTAGGCGAAGGGGCCGAGCGGACCGAGGGTGACGTCGAAATCCACCGGCAGGGGGGCGGCGAACGGGATCACGGCCGACAGCATGAGGGCCGGAATGAACGCCAGCGCGGGGGCCAGGACGAACAGCCAGCGGTTGGCGAGCGCCGGGGAGGTTTCCTCCTTGAGGATGTTCTTGACACCGTCGGCGGCCGGCTGCAACAGGCCGGCCCAGCCCACCCGGTTGGGCCCGCGCCGGTTCTGCATCCACGCGCTGACCTTGCGCTCCATCAGCGTGAGGAGCGCCACGCCGACCAGGATGACGGTGAAGACGAAGAGCATCTTGAGGACGCTCAGCAGAATGAACCCCTTCATCTCCGGGGTCATCGCGCGGCGCCTTCCGCGCGTCCTGGCACGGGCGCGGATCCAGTCCGAAGGACCCGGCCGGTGTATCCGATATCCCCATGCCCGAGGCCGGCGAAGACGGGCCACCGCTCGCCAAGCAGCTCGAACGCTTCCGCTGCGGTGGACGGCGCGTCGGCGCTCGGGCCAGGTCCGGCGAGCACTTCGCCGGCAATCCACCACGCGGGACGCGCCATGCCCGGCTGCGATTTGGCCTGCTGATAGCGCTGGATGCGGTGGTCCCGGTTCACGTAGGTGCCGTTCTCCTCCGCCATCGTGGTGACCGGCAGCACCAGCTCGACGTTCCTGAGGGCATCCGCGATCACGGTGCCCAGGAGGACGACCATGCCGGGCGCCGCGGCCAGCGCGGCCTCGTCGGCTTGGTCGAGGTCCGCGTCCAGGACGATCACCACGGCGGCGGAGAGTGCCTGGCGCATGGCGGCGGCCCACTGTGGCGTATAGCCGAGCAGCTCGGCCCCGGCCAGGTTCGGCGCCCGCTCGCGGCGGAGCGCCAGGTTGGGCACGCCGGACAGCGGGGCCTCCTCGCCCAGCGGCACCTGCACGGCGGCGGCCACCTCGAAGCGATCCACGAGCCGGCGCACCAGTCCGAGCGATTCCGTCGACGCGCGCCCGGTCGCCAGGATGACCGCGGAGCCGCTGGCGCCGCGCAGCACCTGCTCGAACCGGGCGAGCGCGGTGTCCCAGTCGGTCGCCGTGTGGCGGGCGCCGTCGCGCACGAGCGGCGCCTCGATGCGGTCGCCACGATTCATCCAGCGGTAGTTGGCGCGGCCGTAGTCGCACATGAAGTGGCGGTTGACCTCGAGGTTCGGCCGCGGCCGGATGCGGATCACGACGTCGTCGCGGGTGTCGATGCTGACGTTGCAGCCCTGGGTGCAGCCGGGGCAGACGCTGGCGGTCTTGTCGAGATCCCAGGCCCGCGCCTTGTGCAGGAAGTCTTTGGAGAGCAGCGAGCCGACCGGGCAGAGGTCGACGACGTTACCGGACCACGCGTGATCGAGCTTCTGCTCCTCGCTGATGCCGATGTAGGCCCGGTCGCCGCGCTCGCTCACGTTGAGCACGGGGGCGTCGGCCACGTCCTCCATGAACCGGACGCAGCGGGTGCACAGGATACAGCGATTCGGCACGTAGAGGATGTCCGGACCGAAGTCCTCGACCGGGCTGTAGCGCTTGGCGTACTCGGCATACCGGGTGCCGGCGCGGCCTTCCTGGAATACGTAATCCTGCAGCTCGCACTCGCCCGCCTGATCGCAGATCGGGCAGTCCAGCGGATGGTTGATGAGCAGGAGCTCGAGTACGCCCTCGCGGGCCTTCTTGGCACTCGCGCTGTTGACGTGGACAACCTGGCCCTCGACCACCGACGTGACGCAGGCGGGCATCAGCTTGGGCGCCTTTTCCACTTCCACCAGGCACATCCGGCACACCGCCGGGCTCGGCAGCGACGGATGGTAGCAGTAGTGCGGCACCAGCACGCCCGCCTGCTTGGCGGCCTCGATGATGGGCGTGCCCTTCGGCACGCTCACTGGCATACCGTCGATCGTCACGTTGACCAGTTCGTCGGCCATTGCGCTTTCCTGGTTGGGCTCGGGTGCTGTATTCACCACGAAGGCACGAAGGACACGAAAACCATTCCGCACGCGGCCCCCCTCGTGGCCTTGGTGCCTTGGTGGTGAAAGAGCATCGGCACTCAAACCACCGCCATCGCCGGCTCGCGCGCGCCGGCGATGTACGCCTCGAACTCGGACCGGAACTTCTGGATGCCGCTCACGACCGGCGCGGCGCAGGAGTCGCTCAGGACGCAAATGGTCTTGCCGGTCATATTGTCGCAGAGGTCGAGGAGGAGCTGGAAATCGTCCTGCTTGCCCCGGCCGGTCAGGATACGCTCCAGGATCCGCGTCGTCCACGCCGTGCCCTCCCGGCACTGGGTGCACTGGGCGCAGCTCTCGTGGGCGTAGAAGCGGGCGAGGCGCCAGATCTGGTACACCATGTCGGTGGTGTCGTCCATGACGATCATGCCGGCCGAGCCGAGCATCGAGCCTTGCTCGACGATGCCTTCGTAATCGAAGAGCGCCGCTTCGGCTTCCTCGCGCGTCATGATGGGCACCGAGCTGCCGCCCGGAATGATCGCCTTGAACGTCCGACCCGGCTTGGGCCCCCCGGCCATGTCGTACAGGATCTCCTTCACCGGCGTGCCCATCGTGACCTCGTAATTGCCGGGCCGCTGGATGTGCCCGCAGATCGAGATCAACTTGGTGCCGGTGCTCTTGGGGTTGCCGAGACACAGGGCCTTGTACCACGCGGCGCCGCGGTTCAGAATGTGGGGGACCGCGCTCAGCGTCTCGACGTTGTTGATCGTCGTCGGCATGCCGAACAGGCCGGCCACCGCCGGGAACGGCGGCTTGATCCGCGGGTTCCCGCGCTTCCCTTCGATCGAGTTCATCATCGCGGTCTCTTCGCCGCAGATGTACGCCCCGGCGCCGCGATGCAGCACGATGTCCACCCGCTTCCCGCTCCCCAGCGCGTCGGCCCCGAGCGCACCCATCGCGTAGGCCTGCTCCACCGCCGCCGACATGACCTTCCACGGCTCGGTGAACTCGCCGCGGATGTAGAGGTAGCACCGCTCCGCCCCGATGGCGTACGCCGCGATCGCGCACCCCTCGATGAGGGCGTGCGGCGTCCAGCGCATGATCTCCCGGTCCTTGAACGTTCCGGGCTCCGATTCATCCGCGTTGCATACGAGATAGTGCGGCTTGACCACGTCCTTCGGCATGAAGGACCACTTGAGTCCGGTCGGGAAGCCGGCGCCGCCACGGCCCCGGAGGCCCGACGCCTTGACTTCTTCCACGATGGCGTCGCGCGTCATCGCGAGCGCCCGCTTCAGCGCCTCGTAGCCGCCGCGCTCCACCCAGCCGTCGTACGTGCGCGCGCCGGCGTCACCGAAGTACCGGGACAGCACCACCGTCTCTTTCGAGTGGCTCGGATGCGGAAAGCCCATTACGGGAACCTCTGCAGGATGCCCGCGACCTTGTCGGGGGTCACGTCCTCGATGAAGTCGTCGTCGACCATGATCGGCGTGGGAAAGCCGCAGGCGCCCAGGCACTCGACCTCGATGACCGTGAACCGGTCGTCGGGACTGGTGGCCCCCAGTTCGACGCAGCCGGTGGCCGCGAGCAGTGCCTTCACCACATCCTCCGCACCGCAGATGTTGCACGGTGACGTGGTGCAGACCTGAATGAAGTGGCGGCCCACTGGATGGGTGTGGTACATGGTGTAGAACGTGACCACGCCCTTCACGTAGGCCGGGGTCAGGTCCAGCGCTTCGGCCACTTCGCCGATGTCCGTCTCCGAGATCCAGCCCCTGACCTCCTGGACCATCCAGAGCGCGGGCAGCAGGCATGCCTGCTTGGTCGGATAGCGGGCGAACAGCTCCTCCAGTTTCGTTCGCGTCTCGCCCACGAACACCGGATCCTGCGCGGCCGGCGTGGCGCCGTGGCTTCCGTGCGCCTGGTGCGAGGTCATCGGTCGACTTCTCCCATCACGATATCGACGCTCGCGTTGATGGCGATGACGTCGGAGAGGAGCGCGCCCTCGCACATCACGGGCAGGCTCGACAGGTTGATAAACGACGGAGGCCGGATGCGCCACCGCACGGGCTTGGCCGTGCCATCGGAGACCAGGTAGTAGCCGAGCTCGCCCTTAGGGTTCTCGACGCCCAGGTAGGCCTCGCCCACCGGCGGCTTCACGCCGTCCATCACCTGCTTGAAGTGGAAGATCATCGCTTCCATGTCGCTCATCGCGCGCGACTTGGGCGGCAGGATGACGCGGGGATCGTCCACGTTGATCGGGGCGCCCTTGAGCGTGGCCAGCCGGTCGAGCGCTTGCTCGAGGATCCGGTTTGACTGCCACATCTCCTCGAGCCGCACGCGGTAGCGGTCGTAGATATCGCCGTGCTCGCCCACGGGCACGTCGAACTCGTACGTCTCGTAGTCGAGATAGGGCCGGTCCTTGCGCACATCGTAGTCCACCCCGCTGGCCCGGAGCATGGGCCCGGAAAGCGAGTGGTTGATCGCCTGCTCCGCGGTCAGCACGCCCACGCCCTGGGTCCGCCCGATCCAGATGGCGTTCCGGGTGAACATCGTGTCCACTTCGGCCAGCGTCTTGGGAAAGGTTCGGGTGAAGTCGCGGAGCCCGGCCTCGAAGTCGTCGGGTACGTCGGCCATCATGCCGCCGACGCGGGTGAGGCTCGTCGTGAGCCGCGCGCCCGTCCACTTCTCCTGCAGGTTGTAGATTCGCTCCCGCTCCTGAAACGACCAGAGGAACGGCGTGAACGCGCCGAGGTCGATCCCCGTGGTGCCGAGCCAGACCAGATGAGAGATGATCCGGCTCATCTCGCACGCGATGACCCGGAGGACCCGGCAGCGCTCCGGCACCTCGATGGCCATCAGCTTCTCCGCCGCCAGCGCGAAGCAGACGTTGTTGGCCATCGGCGAGAGGTAATCGGTGCGGTCGGTAAGGGGAATGATCTGGTTGTAGTGGCGGTACTCGCCCAGCTTCTCGAACCCCGAGTGGAGGTAGCCGATGTGCGGAATGCAGCGCTTGACGGTTTCGCCCTCGAGCTCGATCACCAGTCGGAGCACGCCGTGCGTGGCCGGGTGTTGCGGGCCGATGTTGACCAGCATGTGCTCTGCGCCGAAGTCCTCGTCGAACGCCACCGGGGCGTCCCGTACACCGAGCGGCACCCGGGTGGGGCGGCCCTGCGCGTCGAGCCCGGGTGTCGCCAGCGCCATCTCGACCGTTCGCAAGCTCATTTCAGGAATCCCCGCTCGCCCCGCGCCAGCCGCTCCCGCATGTCCGCGGGCAGCTCGTCATACGCCTCGGCGATCGACAACTCTTCCATGGAGTAGTGCGCTTCCGGATTGGCGGCCAGCGCCTGCCGCGTCTGCTCCGCGCGGCTGAAGTGCCCGCGCAACGGGAAATCCTTCCGGAGCGGAAACCCCTCGGCATAGGTCTCCCACATCAGGATCCGCCGCAGGTCCGGGTGTCCCACGAAGGTGATGCCGAACATGTCGTACACCTCGCGCTCCAGCCAGTCGGCCCCGCGCCACAGGTCGTAGACGGACCGGACCTCGAGCGGACCGCCCTTGTCGAGCTCGACCTTGAGGCGCAGGTCGGCCTTGCGGCCGAGCGACCGGAGCTGCCAGACCACCTCGACCGGCCGCTCGGGATCCCGGTACTCGACGGCGGTCACGTCGGTGAGATAGTCGAACTGCTGGCCGGGCGCGTCCTTGAGCCACGCGAGCACGTCGTGCGCGCGGTCCCGCTCGACGTACACGACCGTGTCGCCGCAGGACACCAGGTGGCGGGTGACGGCGTCGGCGAACTGGGCGCGGAGCGCTGCGACCGAGGGAGGGGCGTTGGTCATGCGGCCGCGCCCTGGACACACAGCTGCCGCCGCGCCCCGTGAGGCGTGTGACGCGTGAACGTCTGCCTCACGTGGACCGGGTCTGGTGAACGGAGTTGCCGAACGGCTCCGACAGTTCGTCGACGCGATCGGCAGGCAGGAACAACCCGGACGGCCCGACCAGCTTTTCGTCGCGGAGCATGTCGTCAGTGATGCTCTCACCCATGATCTTCTTCTGGAGCAAACGGATGCCGTAGATGAGCCCTTCCGGCCGCGGCGGGCACCCCGGAACATAGACATCCACGGGGATGATGGTGTCGATCCCCTGCACCATCGAATAGTTGTCGAAGATCCCGCCCGAGGACGCGCAGGCCCCCATCGAGATCGACCACTTGGGCTGCGGCATCTGGTCCCAGATACGCCGGATCACGGGGGCCAGCTTGAACGGCAGCCGTCCGGCGCAGATGAGCACGTCCGCCTGGCGGGGTGAGAAGCTCATCCGCTCCATCCCGAACCGAGCGAGGTCGAACCGGCTGGCCGCCGTGGCCATGAACTCGATGGCGCAGCAGGCGGTGCCGAACGGCATCGGCCACAGCGAGTTGCTGCGGGCCCAGTTGGTGAGGAAGTCGAGCCGGGTGGTGACCCAGTTGGGCGAGACCGGCGAGACGGTGGTGCCGTCCCCGCCGCCGAACCCCGTGGCGGGATCGCTCAGTCCCATTGCAGCGCTCCGCGCTTCCAGACATAGACGTATCCCACCGCGAGGATCGCGATGAAGACGAACATCTCAATGATGAGCACCCCGGCCATGTCGCCGAGCTGCCGGAAGGCCACGGCCCACGGAATCATGAACACGGTCTCGATGTCGAAGATGATGAAGAGCATCGCGACCAGGTAGAACTTGACCGAAAACCGCTCGCGGGCATCGCCGAGGACGGGCATCCCGGACTCGTACGGGGCGATCTTGGTGGGTGTCCGGCGGTAGGTCGACAACACGTGTGACACGCCCAGCATCAGGGCCGCGTTGGCGACGACGAACGCGAGCAACAGCAGGATCGGGATGTACGGCTGAAGCATACGCCTCGGCTTTCGTGAATTTTTTCACTATCCGCCGAAAAGTAACCGACCCAAAAGGTCAATTCAACCCGACCCCGGTCCGGCTATATTCCCGCCCGACAGCCTGTTCGTGCCCTGCTTCGAGGCCGCATGTCCATCAAATCCGACCGCTGGATCCGCCGCATGGCCCGCGACCACGGGATGATCGAGCCATTCGTGGACACCCAGGTCCGGCAGGCCGACGCGCACGGGCGGCGGGTGATTTCCTACGGGCTGTCGAGCTACGGCTACGACATGCGGGTGGCGCCCGAGTTCAAGATCTTCACCAACGTACTCAGCGTGATCGTGGACCCGAAGGAGTTCGACCACCGGAGCCTGGTGGAGTTCGACGGCGACGTCTGCATCGTCCCGCCGAACAGTTTTGCCCTCGCGCGGTCGGTCGAGTATTTCCGGATCCCCCGGCAGACGCTGACGATCTGCGTCGGCAAGAGCACCTACGCCCGCTGCGGCATCATCACGAACGTCACCCCGTTCGAGCCGGAGTGGGAGGGACACGTGACGCTCGAGATCAGCAATACGACGCCCCTGCCGGCGCGGATCTATGCGAACGAGGGCATCTGCCAGGTGCTGTTCTTCGAGGCGGACGCGGACGACATCTGCGAGACCAGCTACGCCGACAAGGCCGGCAAGTACCAGCGGCAGACCGGCGTCACGCTCCCCAAGCTCTGAACCGCAGGCCGCCGATGCGCCACCTCGCGCTGCTAGCCGCGCTGGCCGCGAGCCCCCTCGCCGCCCAAGAGCCGGACACCAACGCCCCGACCCAGCCGGTGCGTCCGCTCAACCTGCAGCCCGCGCTCAAGCCGCCCATCGCCGACACCGGCATCTTCAGCCCGCTCACGCTGCCGCCGCCCAGCGAGGTCCGGTCGGCCGGGGGCGCACCCGGGCCGCGCTACTGGCAGCAGCGAGTGGACTACCGGATCCAGGCGACGCTGGATACCGCCGCCCGCCGGATCGACGCGACGGAGCGGATCCATTACACCAACGCGTCGCCCGACACGCTGCGGTTCGTCTGGCTCCAGCTCGACCAGAACCTGTTCCGATCCGGCAGCACGGGGTCGCTGCTTTTCCCGGCCGAGAGCCGGTTCGGCGGGGCAGGATTCGAGGGCGGTGTCGACATCGTGTCCTTGAGCCAGTCGCCCGTCCCCGCTCCTCCCGTCTCGCCTCCCGCACGCCGCCGCCCGCGCGCAGCCGCGCGCCCGGCGCCCGCACGGCCCGAAGACTCGCCCGCGGCACTCACCCACCGGATCGACGGCACGATGATGTACGCGGAGCTCGCGCAGCCGCTCGTGCCGGGCGGCGCCACGGTGTTGGACCTGGCCTACCGCTTCAACGTCCCCGAGCACGGTGCCGACCGAATGGGCCGCGAGGGCAGCCTGTACGAGCTCGCCCAGTGGTATCCGCGCATGGCGGTCTACGACGACGTCCACGGCTGGAATACCGACCAGTACCTGGGCCAGGGCGAGTTTTACCTGGAGTATGGTGACGTCGAATACGAGGTCACCCTGCCGGCGGGCTACATCGTGGCGGGCACGGGCACCCTGCAGAACGCCGAGCAGGTGCTCACGCCGGCCACGCGGGCCCGGCTGGCGGCGGCACTGCGGTCGGACACCACCATCGCGATCGTCACCGCCGACGAGCTCGCGTCGGGCGCCGCGCGACCCCGGCGCGACGGCATGCTCACGTGGCGCTTTCGCGCCGAGCGAGTGCGTGATGTCGCGTGGGCGGCCTCGCCCGACTACCAATGGGACGCGTCGGGGTGGGAGGGCGTCCTGACCCAGGCGTACTATCGCCCGTCCGCGCGGTCCACCTGGCAGGACGCCGCCGCGATGAGCCGAGCCTCGCTGGTGGAATTCAGCACCCGGTGGCTCCGCTACCCGTATCCGCAGCTCTCGGCAGTCGAGGGTCCGGTGTCCGGGATGGAATACCCGATGGTCGCCATGGTGGCCCGCGGTGACGACGCACCGGGTCTGTCTGCGGTGATCGCGCACGAGATTGGCCACATGTGGTTCCCGATGGTGGTGGGCTCCGACGAGCGGCGCCACGCGTGGATGGACGAAGGCTTCGGCACGTTCATCACTACGTTCGCGGAAGCCGGCGCCTGGAGCCGCGACGGCGGCGAGGCGCGACGCGAGGCAGTGCGCACCGTGACGTCGCTCGATCAGACGCCGTCGGCGCAGCCGATCATCACCCCGGCCAACCGGTACCGGAGCCACGACAACCTCGTCAGCCTCGCGTACGTGAAGCCATCGATCCTGCTCCTCGCGCTCCGCAACAAGATCCTCGGCCCCGGCGTGTTCGACGCCGCGTTCCGGGAATACACGCGGCGGTGGGCGTTCAAGCACCCCCAGCCGGCCGATTTCTTCCGCACGATGGAGGAAGTGTCGGGGCGCGACCTCGCCTGGTTCTGGCGCGGGTTCTTCCTCTCCACCGCCGCGCTGGACCAGACCGTCGAGAGCGTGCGGCAGGAGCCGGACGGCGCCGCCCTCATCACGCTCCGGAATCTGGGCCCCGCCGTGATGCCCGTCGAGCTCGAGCTCGGGTTCGCCGATGGCACGACGCAGACGGTAGCGCTGCCGGTCGAGATCTGGTACGGCGGGAACCGCTACGTCCACCGGCTCGTGAGCGGTCCGGCGATCGTCCGCGCGCGCGTGAACCCGGATGGACAATTGCCGGACCTGCTGCCGCTCAACGATGCCTGGTCGCTGGACACGGCAGCCTCGCGCTGATGGATCGACTGGCCCCGTCGGGCCGTTCCGGGGCCGTGCCCGCGCCAGGCGCTCTTCCCGAGGCCTCCGACGGCCGATAGATTCTTCCGCCTCGCTCGCATCTCCCGGGGGCCGTTGTGTCACTGCCGGACTACCTGCTCGATCTGCCTGCCGAGGAAGCCGCCCGTCTGATCGCCCTCGGGCTGCTCGACCGAACGGCGGACGCGGCACGGCGCCTTGCCGATTCGACCGACCCGATGGCCCTGCACGACTTTCGAGTCGCCACGCGCCGGCTCCGAAGCGGGCTGGAGGCCTATCGCCCGGAGATCGACGGGAGCGTGTCGCGAGCGAGTCGTCGCCGCCTTCGTCGCCTGGCGCGCGCCACGCGCCGGAGCCGGGACTTCGAGGTTCACCTGCAGTGGGAGCGCGCACAGGACGCCGTCCTCACCGAACGGCAGCGCACGGGGCTGCGCTGGCACCTCGAGCGACTCGAGGCCCGCCGCCACCGCGCCGACCGGCGCCTCGGCGTGCTGGTGGCGCGCCGCTTCGCTCGTTTCGAGCGGCGTCTCCGCCGGCGGCTCGAGACCTACCGCCTCCACATCGAGCGCGATCCCACTCGTCGGCGGCACGAGGCGGCTGCCGTGCTCGGGCGGCGCCTTTGCAAGTTCGGCGGCGACCTCGAATGCCGGCTGGCCGCCATGCGAACGATGGCCGACGACGCGGCCGCGCGGCGCGCCCGGATCGCCGCCAAGCGACTGCGGTATCTGCTCGAGCCCATCCGCGGTGAGGTCGACGGCGTCGAGCCGCTGATCGTGAGGCTGCGAGATCTGCAGGACGCGCTCGGCGAGCTCCACGACAGCCAGACCCATTGGGTCGAGCTCTCCGGCGAGGTCGAGAAAGCCGGGCGCGAGCATGCGCGGCGGCTCGAGGGCGCGCTTCGCGATGGCGGCGAACGCGGGCCCGAGAGCGCCGACGCAGGCGACGATCCCCGGCCAGGACTGCTCGCGCTGCTCGAGCGGCTCGACGATCGCGAGGCCGAGGCCTTCGCCCGACTGCGCGCGGACTGGCTGGCGGGTGCCGCGGATAGCTTCTTCGAGGCCGTGGGAGCAGTCGGGAAGCGGGTCGCCCACCGCCCTTCATGCGTAGCCGAGATCGAGCGGCGATTCCTGCTCCGGCGCATGCCCGCCTCCGCCCAGGCGTTCGCCTTTCAGGCAATCGAGCAGGGCTGGCTTCCCGGCAGGCGCGTCGTCGAGCGCATCCGTCTGCTGCGGCGGCCAGACGTCCCGATCACCTACCATTCCAGCAAGTGCGCCACCGGGGGCCGCTCGATGGCGGTCGGGGGCGAAGTGGATCTTCAGTTGTTCGAGCAGATCTGGCCGCTCACCTCCGGCAGGCGGGTGGTGAAACGCCGGCACGTGATGTCAGACTATGGAGTGCAGTGGGCAATCGACCAGTTCCTCGACCGCGATCTCGTTCTGGCCGAAGTAGCACCGCCGGCGGAAGGCGTCGAGGTGATTCTGCCCGAGTGGCTCCAGCCATACGTCGTCCGAGAGGTGACCGGCGAGGGTGCGTACACGAGCCGGGCCTTGGCGCGATAGGGCATGCAGGGACGAGCTGCTGCTTCCGCCCCCCGTTCGACATCTTGCTGGAGGGTGCCACCGTGCGCGTGAGCTCCGCTTCGCTGCTCTGCTGGCTGCTGGCCGGCCCCTTGGCGGCCCAGGACACCTCCGCATCCGGCCGACCAGGCCCCGAGGCACGATTTCGCCGACTCGACCTTCCCGCTCCGACCGCCCTCCGGAGCGCCAACGGCGCGCCCGGCCCCGCCTATTGGCAGCAGCGCGCCGACTACGTGATCCGCGCCACGCTTGACACCGCGATCCGGTCGGTGCGCGGTGAAGAGCGCATTACGTACAGCAACAATTCGCCGGACACCCTTCGGTTCGTCTGGCTGCAGCTCGACCAGAACCTGTTCAACAGCGACAGCCGCGGGTTCCGCGTCTTCGGACAGGATCCGCGCTTCGGCACCAAGGGCGCCGAGGTGTCGGTGCGGCTGCTCAAGGTCGGCGAGCCGGCGGTACCGCGCGCTCGCGGACGGGCGGCCGCGCCGGCGGCGGCACTGCCGTACGTCGTCAACGGGACCCTCCTGCGGATCGACCTCGCGCGCCCGCTCCCGCCCGGCGGACGGCAGATCCTGGAGCTGGAGTGGTCGTTCCCGTTCGGCGCCAACAGCAACCGGATGGGTCTGGAGGATATCGACGGCGCGACCATCTACGAAGTGGCGCAGTGGTACCCGCGGATGGCGGTGTACGACGATGTGCGCGGCTGGAACACCGAACAGTATATGGGCCAGGGCGAGTTTTACCTCGAGTACGGCAGCTTCGACGTGAGCCTGACCGTGCCGGCCGACATGCTCGTCGCCGCCACCGGCACGCTCCGGAATCCGGACGAGGTCCTGACCGCGGCACAGCGCGCGCGGTTGGCGCGGGCACGCACGAGCGCGGAGACGGTGGTCATCCGCGGCAAGAACGAGATCGGCAGCTCTGACTCGCGGCCGCCAACGCAGGATCCGTCCCTTACCTGGCGGTTCACCGCCGACAGCGTCCGCGACTTCGCCTGGGCCGCGGCCCGGCACTTCATCTGGGACGCGGTCGGCGTGAACGGCGGCAAGACGCTGGCGATGAGCTTCTACCCGCCCAGCGCCGAACCGCAGTGGAAGGACGCGACGCAGTACGCCAAGACCGCCATCGAGTACTACTCCACGCAGTGGTCACCCTACCCGTATCCGTACGCCAGCAACGTGAACGGGATCGAGGGTGGCATGGAGTACCCGATGATCGTCTTCTGCCGGAACCGCACGGACCCGCACGCGCTGTACAGCGTGACCGACCACGAGTTCGGCCATACCTGGTTCCCCATGGTGGTGGGCAACAACGAGCGACTGCACGGCTGGATGGACGAGGGGTTCAACAGCTTCATGAACCACTACAGCTTTCCGCGGAAGTTTCCCGACGCCCCACTGCCGTCATCCCGCGGCGTCCAGGAGACTTATCTCAAGAACGCCGTGTCGGGCGACGAACAGCGTATCATGTCGCCCGCGGACCGGATGCGCTCCAACGAGAACTGGCGGCAGGCGCTGTACAACAAACCGGCGGTCGGGCTCGTGCTGCTCCGGGATCAGATCACCTCGCCCGAGCGGTTCGACCCGGTGTTCCGCGAATATATCCGCCGGTGGTCGTACAAGCATCCGGCCCCGGCTGATTTCTTCCGCACCATGGAGGACGGGCTCGGCGAGGACCTGAGCTGGTTCTGGCGCTCGTGGTTCTACACGACCGAGCGGCTCGACCAGGCCGTCGACTCGGTGGCAATCTCGGACTCGGCGGGCGTGATCTCACGGGTGTACTTGCGGAACGCCGGAGCGATGCCGATGCCGGTGGAACTCGCGCTGCTCATGGACGACGGGACTACACAGCGGCTTCGGCTGCCTGTGGAGATCTGGGGGCTGGGCGACCGGTACACGGCACTCGTGCCTGGGCCGCGGAAGGTGAGCGGGGTGATCATCGATGCGGAGGGCCTGTATCCGGACGTCGAGCGGGCGAACAACCGATGGCCCGCGGCCGGAGCGCCATCGAAGCCGGCGCGCGCGTCAGGGAGGAGATAGGCGGGGCACCCGCGCCGCAGGCCGGCAACCCGGGTGACGACGGGTTGCCGGGGAAGCGGGAGAAAATCATCTACGGCACGTCGAGCTGCCACAGCCCGCTGAGCATGTCGATCGCATAGAGCGATCCGCCCGAGAGCTGCACCCCCCACGTGAACGTATTCCCCTCTCCACCCGGACGAATCTGCGAGATCAAGCGGCTCGAGAGATCGCCCGCCAGCGTCCCCGAGACGTCGAGGGCTACCACGCCGCCGTCGTAGTACGCGGCATACAGAATCTGCCGCTGCTCGTCCATCCAGAAGTTGTGCGTGCCGGCGTTCTCCAGGCGAAAGAACGCGACCTCGCGGGGCCGCGCCAGGTCCGAGACATCCACGACGTGAATGTCGCCGCTGGACCGCGAACCCACGACGCCCGCGCCCTCCTGCCCGAGGAACAGGTACCGCTGCTCGCCGCGCACGGGATTGTGGAACCACCAGCCGTTGTGCACCGCCACTCCGCCGGGCACGGCTCTGTCCGACGTGACCAGGCGGCTCACCTCCTGGGGAGACGAGGGCGACCCACCTTCGATGCCGTTGCCCACGTCGTAGACGATCACCCCTGTGTTCCAGGCGAACACGAACGCCAGCCCGTCGCGTACATAGGTATCGTGGATGCCGTACGCCGGCGGGATCGGCACGGTGGCCACCGCACTGACGGCGGCGGGGTCGGTGATGTCGAAGATGACGAGCGCGGGGCCGGCCGGATTGCGGGCGGCGAACACGTACCGGCTCCCGCCGATCTCCGCGATCGTGGCGGTGTGAATGCCCTCGGCCACGTGGACACTGTCCCGAAACGCGGGCCGCCGCGGATCGGTCAGGTCGTACACATACAGGCCGGCGCCCGCGCCACCCTCCGCCCCGAACACCAGGGTGCCACCGTCATCGCTGACCTGGACGTCGCTCACGGTCGCGATGCCCGGCACCATCACGGAGTCCGCCAGCACCGGCGCGCCGCTCGCATCGAGCGACCAGACGTTGACCACGTTGCCGGGAACGCCGCCCCGAGGCACGCGGCCCCATGTCCCGGTGTAGGCGTAGGCGCCGTGCACCCACAGGTCCGAGCTGTACCGGTCCGGCACATTGTTGCCGCCGGCGACGATGGCGAAATCGGACGGCGGGGGCGGCTGCGTGGGTCCGCCGCCCCCGCCGTCGCCACCTCCGCAGGCGGCAAGCGCGAATGCCGCGGCGAGCGCGGGCAGCGAGAGCCATCGCCAAGGCATGTGGGCGTTGCTCACCGGTGCGTCATTTCTTGGTGCTCGGGTCTCGCCATGTCGGTCTCCGTTTCCAGCACGCCGTAGCGCCCCATCCGATGCAGCGCCGCGCCGGCGCTGACGCGCACGCCGAGCGCGAGCGACCAGATGTGGTTCCGGCCATACAGGCTCGTCACGTCGAAGAGTCCCCCGCCCACCTTGGCGATCCGGGCATATCCAACTTGCACCAGGGGCCGGATCTCGAACGCCGGCCGCCGGATCGCGGTGACTTCGTACCCAGCCGTGTGCGTCGTCCATCGTGACACCCCGATGATCGAATTCTCGAGGTGTGGCCGGAGCGAGCGGAAGCGGGCGACCCGTTCCTCCTCGGGCCGCTCGGTCCGTTCGAAGCGGTACTGGAGACGATGCGGGCGCCTGGTCCATGCACCTTCGAGGAGCGCGCTGCGAAACACGAAGAAGCCGCTGGCTTCCGACGTCCGGGCCCACTCCAGCATGAGGTAGACCGGGTCCTTGCCCAGCGGGCGGTCCCAGCGGGCGGCCACGCTCCACTTGCCCTGGGCGGGGCCCGCGCCCGGCCGATGCTCGGGCGAGTGGACGTGCGCGTGCGATGCCTGCACGGTCAGGCCGCGTATCAGCGTTCCGGAGACGCGCACGCTTCGGGAGTCCCCGAACCTCCCCCCGATCCTCGGCCACTGCCCCGGACGTTCCGGCTCGTCGCCGTTGAATACCCCCGCCTCGACGGTCACCGGCCCCGTGCGGAAGGCCGCGATCGCCACCGCGCGCTCGAGGATCTGGGCGAGGTGGTGATTGACGGGGTATCCCAGAAACGGCCGTACCATGGGATCGTCGGTACCGAACGGAGCAAAGCCCTTGCCGGCGCTGAGCGACACGCGTGCGACGCCGTCGTGCCTTCCGAGCACATCGTCTGCGCTGAGCATCAACTCGTGCAGGTAGGTGTGCGGATGGCGCCGGTCGACGAACCCTTCGCCCCAGTCGCCCGGCGTCAGCTCGCCCCCAGGGATCGTGGCGCCTTCGAGATTGAGGACGCCCGTGAGGCGGAGCCGGCCCGGGCCGCGCGCGTGCAGGTGGAGGATGGGCTGGACGACTCGTACCTCACCCAGCGCGCCGCCCCCCGGCACCGGCTCGGACCGCTCGAACGCCAGCACCGCATGTGCTCCCACGCGGACCGACGCGGGCTCCCCCTGGGCGGACGTACCTACAGGAGCCGACGCCATCAGGGCGGCCAGTGCGGTCCGGGCCATGCCGGGACTCGTCAGTCGGACTCTGACACCACCGCGCGCACGGGCGCCACCGCGGCCCGGAGGTAATCCCGATTCATCCGGGTGATGGTATCGATGCTGATCAGTTTGGGACACGCTTCCTGGCATTCGCCGTACAGCGTGCAGCCCCCGAACCCCTCGATATCCATCTGCTCCACCATGCGCCGCGCCCGCAGCCCCCGCTCGGGTTGGCCCTGCGGCAGCAGGCCGAGGTGCGTGATCTTGGCCGCCGTGAAGAGCGAGGCCGAGCCGTTGGGACAGGCGGCCACGCAGGCCCCGCAGCCGATGCACTGCGCCGCGTCCATGGCGGTATCCACCTCGTCCTTCGCGATCAGCGTCGCGTTGCCGTCGATCGCGCTGCCCGTCGGCGCGCTGATGTAGCCGCCGGCCGCGATAATCCGGTCGAACGCCTCGCGGCTCACGACCAGGTCCCGCAGGATGGGGAAGGCGCGGGAGCGCCAGGGCTCGACGGAGATTTCGCGGCCGTCCGCAAAGCTCCGCATGTGGAGCTGGCAAGTGGCGGTACCCTTGTTCGGACCGTGCGCCACACCGTTGATCATCAGGCTGCACGAGCCGCAGATGCCCTCCCGGCAGTCGTGGTCGAAGGCGATCGGCACCTCCCCGGCCGCCATCAGGCGCTCGTTCACCACATCGAGCATCTCCAGGAACGACGCGTCCGGGCTGATGTCGTTGGCCTCGTAGCGCACCATGCCGCCGGGGGCGCTGGGCCCCGCCTGACGCCAGACCTGGAGCGTGACGTTCACTTGTAGCTCCGTTGGGCCAGGTGCACGTACTCGAAATCGAGCGGCTCCTTGCAGAGCCGCGGAGCGGCGTGATCGCCCGTGTACGCCCACGCCGCGACGTAGGCGAATCGGTCGTCGTCTCTGCGCGCTTCGCCGTCCGCGGTCTGGTACTCTTCGCGGAAATGGCCCCCGCAGGACTCCTCGCGATGCAGTGCGTCGCGGCACATCAGCTCGCCGAGCTCGAGGAAGTCCGCCACCCGGCCGGCCTTCTCGACGGCCTGGTTCAGTTCCGCGTCGCTGCCCGGCACGTTCACGTTACGCCAGAACTCCTCGCGCAGGCTGGGAATCTGAACGATCGCCTGCTCGAGCCCCGTCGCGGTCCGCGCCATGCCGCATTGCTCCCACATGATGCGGCCGAGCTCGCGGTGGAACGAGTCGACCGTTCGCTTGCCCTTGATCGCGAGCAGCTTCCGAGTGCGATCGGCCACCTCCCCCTCGGTGAGCCGGAACTCCGGGTGCGTGGTGTCGACCGGCGCCGGCTTCTCGCTGGCCAGGTAGTCGCCGATCGTGCTCGGCAGGACAAAGTAACCGTCGGCCAGGCCCTGCATGAGCGCGCTGGCCCCGAGTCGATTGGCCCCGTGGTCCGAGAAGTTGGCCTCGCCGATCACGTGCAGCCCGGGGATCGTGCTCATCAGGTTGTAGTCCACCCACAGCCCGCCCATCGTATAGTGGACGGCCGGGAAGATCCGCATCGGCACCCGGTACGGATCCTCGTCGGTGATCCGTCCGTACATCTCGAACAGATTTCCGTAGCGCTCCCGGATCGTGCTCGCGCCCACCCGCTGGATGGCGTCCGCGAAATCCAGATAAACCCCGAGCCTGGTCGGCCCGACGCCGCGCCCCTCGTCGCACACGGCCTTGGCGGCGCGCGAGGCGATGTCCCGCGGGGCCAGGTTGCCGAAGCTCGGGTAGCGGCGCTCGAGGTAGTAGTCGCGCTCGCTCTCGGGGATCTGATCGGGCGCCCGTTCGTCGCCGGCCGCGGCTGGCACCCAGACGCGGCCATCGTTCCTGAGCGACTCGCTCATCAGCGTGAGCTTGGACTGATACTCGCCGCTCACGGGGATGCAGGTCGGGTGGATCTGCGTGTAGCACGGGTTGGCGAAGGCCGCCCCGCGCTTGTGCGCGCGCCAGATGGCGGTGGCGTTCGATCCTTTGGCGTTGGTCGAGAGGTAGAACACATTGCCGTAGCCGCCCGTGCCGAGCACGACCGCGTCGGCCGCATGGCTCTCGATTTTTCCGGTCACGAGGTCGCGGACGACGATGCCGCGCGCCCGGCCGTCGATGACGACGACGTCGAGCATCTCGGTTCGCGAATACATCGTTACGCCGCCGCGCGCCACCTCCTTCTCGAGGGCCTGATAGGCGCCGAGCAACAGTTGCTGCCCGGTCTGGCCGCGGGCGTAGAAGGTCCGGGACACCTGCGCTCCACCGAACGACCGGTTGGCCAGCAGTCCGCCGTACTCGCGGGCGAACGGCACGCCCTGGGCCACGCATTGGTCGATGATCTCCACGCTGATCTGCGCCAGCCGATAGACGTTACCCTCGCGCGCGCGAAAGTCCCCGCCCTTGACCGTATCGTAGAACAGCCGGTAGACGCTGTCGCCGTCATTCCGGTAGTTCTTGGCCGCGTTGATCCCTCCCTGCGCGGCGATCGAGTGGGCACGCCGGGGGGAGTCCTGGAAGCAGAAGCACTTGACCCGGTAGCCCAGCTCGCTCAGCGTGGCCGCGGCCGCGCCACCGGCCAGGCCGCTGCCGACGACGATGACCGTGAATTTCCGCTTGTTGGCGGGGTTGACCAGCTTCATCTCGAAGCGGTGCTTGTCCCATTTCAGTTCGATGGGGCCGGCGGGGACCTTCGATCTCAGCTCCATGCCGCTCTCCAGTGCTCAGGCAGCCTGTCAACTTGAGCGAAGCGAAGGAGCCATGGACCGAAGCATGCCCCCTTCGCTGCGCTCAGGGTGACAACGCGGGGAAGGCCGACGAAGCGCCCGCCGCTCACCGAATCACCCCCGCGTACACCGCCAGGGGAATCACCGTGAATCCCGCCCACACGATC
This sequence comes from Gemmatimonadales bacterium, assembly GCA_013812695.1. Classification (GTDB taxonomy): domain Bacteria; phylum Gemmatimonadota; class Gemmatimonadetes; order Gemmatimonadales; family GWC2-71-9; genus CAVVWJ01. The sequence goes on from JACCSZ010000219.1 coordinate 23,203, forward strand.
AGGGAGAGCGCCACCGCCAATTGCCGCCGGAGGGGGCGCGGCGACGGCTGGCTCACGCCGAGACTCCGTCCGCTGCTCCAGAGCCCGTGGTACAGGTGGAGGCCCACCGCCACCAGCGCGAGCTCGTAGAATGCTACCACGAGCAGGTTCGCGAACCCCGCCACCACGTTGTGGTAGGGGTCGCCCTCGACGAACGAGGTGTGGACAATACCGACCGTGAAATGGAGGACGTGGTACACGATGAACACCAGAATCAACACGCCGCCCCACCGGATCGAGCGTGACGCCAGGGTCGACACCTGCGGCCGGCGCCCTCCGGCATACCCCACGGGCCGTGCCACCTGACTGCGCCGGGTGAGCTGTACCGCCGCCACGATGTGGACGACCACGGCCGCGAGGAGGGCCAGCCGGGCGACCCATAATGCTCCGCCCGTCCCGTGCAGGAGCCGGCTGTACAAGTTGATCTTCTCCGGGCCCTGAAAGACGAGCAGGTTGGCGAGCACGTGGGTGACCAGGTACGCGACCAGGAGCAGCCCGCTCACGGCCATGACCGCTTTCTTCCCGACCGAAGACTTCCAGAGCGCCTGCACCCGGTTCATGGATACTCCCCGATCAGCCGGCGTCGACGACGGCCTGGGTTGCCCGCACCGCCTCGGCCGACTGCGCCAGCTCGGCCCGCTCGGCATCCGTGAGCTCGATCTCGACGATCCGCTCCAGACCCGTCCGCCCGAGCTTGCACGGCACCCCGCAGAACACGTCGCGGAGGCCGAACTCTCCTTGTAACCACGCCGAGCACGGAAGGATCCGGCGTTTGTCGAGCGCGATCGCCTCGACCATCTGCACCGCCGCGGCGCTGGGGGCGTAGTACGCCGAGCCCGTCTTGAGATACGACACGATCTCGGCGCCGCCGTTGCGGGTTCGGTCGAGAATGGCGTCGAGCCGGTCGCGTGCGAGGAGCTGGCTCACCGGGATCCCCGAGACCGTCGTGTAGGACACCAATGGAACCATGGTGTCACCGTGGCCGCCGAGCACCATCGCCTGGATGTCGTCGACCGACACGGCCATGGCCTCGGCGAGGAACATCCGGTAGCGTGCGGTGTCGAGGACCCCGGCCATGCCGATAACCCGCTCGCGCGGAAACCCGCTTGCCTTCATGGCCACGTAGCACATGACGTCGAGCGGGTTGGATACCACGATGATGATCGAGGCCGGGGCTACGCGCGCGATCTCCTTCGCCACCGAGCGGACGATCCCGGCGTTCGTCTTCACCAGGTCGTCGCGGCTCATCCCGGGCTTCCGCGCGATGCCCGCGGTCACGAGGAACAGCTCGGCGCCGGCGGCCTCGTCGTAGCCGTTCGTGCCGACGATGCGGGTGTCGAACCCCTCGATCGGGCCGGACTGCCACTGGTCGAGGGCCTTGCCCTGCGGCACGCCTTCGACCACGTCGATCATCACGACGGTACGGGCCAGACTCTTCTCGGCCAGCCGTTGTGCCGCGGTCGCGCCCACGTTTCCGGCCCCGACGACGGCCACTTTTCCCAGCATGCGCGATCGCTTTCGTGTGGGGGGGACGCGGCTCGTCATCGTGAGCGGAGCGAAGGATCGGCTCGGGCATGCGAGTGAGGGTCGAGGCTCACTCGTACCACCCACCCGATCCTTCGCTTGCGCTCAGGATGACGCTCCGGAACCGAAGAATCTACCGGCTCACTGCGCTGCCTCCAACCCTGCCGGTAGCGCCACGCCGAGCTGCCGGAGCCCCTCGTACAGCACGACGCTCACCGCGTTGGCGAGGTTGAGGCTGCGCACCTCACCAGGCATTGGAATCCGGAAGCAGCGCTCGGGATGCTTCTCGAGAATCCGCGTGGGCATGCCCTCCGTTTCGCTCCCGAACACCAGCACTCCGCGCTCCCGGAACCGCGCGTCCCGATAGTCGTTGCCCGCGTTCGCCGAGAAGTACAGGCAGCGGTCACGGCTGATGGCGTCGCGGAATTCGAACCAGTCCGGGTGCACCCAGAGGTCCACCTTGTCCCAGTAGTCGAGCCCCGCGCGCTTCACCTCTCGCGCGTCGAGTGAGAAGCCCAGCGGCTCGATCAGGTGCAGCGGCGTGTCGGTGGCCGCGCACAGGCGGGCGATGTTGCCGGTGTTCGGCGGGATCTGCGGTTGGATCAGCGCGACGTGGAGGCCCATCACCCGCCGCGCGTGTGCATCTCGCGCCGCGGATCCGCGCGCAGGCTGTCGATCTGGTGGAGGATGCCACGGTCGGGAAGCGCCGCCCGGACCTCGGCGCCGCGATCGGTACGCGAGCTCCAGGTGTCCCGGATGCGGCCGGCGATCTCCTCGTCCGAGGCGCCGGTGCGGAGCAGCTCGCGGAGGTCGAGCCCGCGCTCACCGTACAGACACAGCAGAAATGTGCCGTCCGCGGTGAGGCGCGCTCGGTCGCAGGTGCGGCAGAACGGCGCCGTGGTCGAAGCGATCACGCCGAACGTGCTGCCGTCGGCCAGACGAAATCGCTCGGCGGGCGCCCAGCCGCTCTGGTGCAACTCCGTCACCGGGCCGTGCTCGGCGGCAATGCTCGCAAGGATTTCCTGCTGCGAGACCACCTTGCGCTGATCCCAGTCCGTCGCGCCACCCACGTCCATGTACTCGATGAACCGGACTTCCAGTCCCCTGTCCCGTGCAAAGGTGAGCAGGTCGAGAACCTCATCATCGTTGTAGCCGCGGATGACCACGGTGTTGAGCTTGACCGAGTCGAATCCCGCGGCGGTGGCGGCGTGAATTCCCGCGAGCACTTCCGCGTGCCGCGCGCTGCGCGCGAACGCCACCATCCGCTCAGGCTGGAGCGTGTCGATGCTCACCGTCACCCGCCGGAGCCCCGCCTCGCGCAGCGCCTGCGCCGAGCGTGCGAGGAGAATGCCGTTGGTGGTGAGGGCGAGGTCACGGACGGCCTCGTGCCGGCGCAGCAGCCGGACCAGGGTCGGCAGGGCGTGCCGCAGCAACGGCTCGCCGCCGGTCAGCCGGATCTTGCGCACTCCGAGGCCGACGAAGATCCCCGCCAGTCGATCGATTTCCTCGAACGTCAGGATCGATTCCCGTGGCAGCCACACGTACTCCGCCTCCGGCATGCAATACCGGCAGCGCATGTTGCAGCGATCGGTGACCGAGATCCGCAGATTTCGGAGCGGGCGGCCGAGGACGTCGACGGTCATTGCACGTGCTGCAGCGTGGCCGTGGGATCGACCCAGGCCACGGTGCCGTCGGCGTAGAACTCACGCTTCCAGACCGGTACGCGCCGCTTGACCTCCTCGATGACGTACCGGCAGGCCGCGAACGCCTCCTCGCGGTGAGCGGAGGCGGCCACTACCGCCACCGCGGTGTCGCCGATCGCGAGCGAGCCGACCCGGTGCCGCAGTGCGACCGCCACGTTCCAGCGCGACTCCGCTTCGGCGGCGATGCGGCCGCATTCAGCTTCAGCCATCGGACCGTACGCCGAATAGTCGAGCCGGAGCACGGCGCGCCCGCTGTGATGGTTCCTCACCTGACCCAGAAACGAAGCCACTCCGCCGCGGTCGGGCGCGGCTGCGGCCGCCAGCAGCGCGGCGAGATCGATGGGCCGGTGGGTCAGGAACCCCACGACTACCCGCCCGCGAGCGGAGGAAGGATGGCAATCTCGTCGCCATGGACGACCGGCTCTTCCCGGTCGGCATGAGCGAGGTTGCGAGCGCACAGCGGCTTGGCGGGCAGCTGGTCCCCGCCCGGGAGGCGCCGGAGCTGATCGAGCACGGTACCGATCGAGGCCGGCGCCGAGAGCGTCAGCTCCCTGCGCTCGAAGCCCAGACGCTCCGCGTAACTCGCGAAGAGCAGCACGTGCACCGTGACGGTGGATGGGGCGGCGACAGGCATGACGGAAGTTACCATGAAACCGGGCCGCGCCGCGATACGCTCGCGAGGCGGCCCGGCGCTGCGATGGATGCCGTTGTGTGCTGCGGGGTCAGAGTCCCTGGACGGGCTCCGCCTCGGGCTGACCTTCGTCGGCGACGAGGGCCCGCAACTCCTTGCTGGGCTTGAACACTGGGACCGGGCGGGCGGCCACTTCCACCGGATCGCCGGTGCGCGGATTCCGCGCCATGCGCGTTTTCCGCCTGCGAATCTTGAACGTGCCGAAGCCGCGAACCTCGATGTTATGCTGCTCCTTGAGTGCGTCCTTCACCGCCTCGAGGAACGCATCCACGACGCGAGCGCAATCCTTCTTGGAGATCATCGGACCAGCGGTCTTGGCAATCGACGCGGTTACCTGTTCGACGAGATCGGCCTTGGTCATGCGTCCCCCAGACAGGTTACGGGCAGCGGAGCGGACGGGCCTCCTAACGCCGATTCTATGAGCTTAAGTGTTGTCTGTCAAGGGGTTGGCGTTCGCGGCGAGGGCGCCTCGGCCAATCGACGCCATGAATTCGGCGAAGTGGGGAAAGGCGTCGTGGGGGCCGGGCGCAGCCTCCGGGTGATACTGCACGGCGAACAACGGCAGCTCCCTGTGCCGAACGCCTTCGATCGTACCGTCGTTCAGGTTGAGGTGGGTCACCTCGAGCGCGGGCGCGCCCGGAACGCCGTCCACGTCGCCAACCACCGCGAAACCATGGTTTTGCGTGGTGATGAGCACGTGTCCCGCGCGGACGTCTCGCACGGGATGATTTCCGCCCCGATGGCCATAGGACAGCTTGGCGGTAGCGCCCCCGAACGCGAGACCCACGAGCTGGTGGCCCAGGCAGATGCCGAAGGTCGGGAGGCCGCCCTCCGCCAGCTCGCGGACGTTCGCCAGGGCGTACTCGACGGCCACCGGATCGCCGGGCCCGTTCGAAAGGAAGAGCCCATCAGGGTTTAGCCTGCGCACCATCGCGGACGGAAACTCCGCGGGCACTACGGTCACGCGGCAACCGGCCTGGACCAGCATGCGGACGATGTTTCGCTTGATGCCGTAGTCGTACGCCACGACGTGGGGCCCGCGGCCCTCGCTGTACGGCTCGCGAATGGTGGCGCGGGAGGCTAGGTCGAGCCCGTCCATCGACGGCGACGCGAGCAGTCGCGCCGTCAGCTCGTCGCCCGGCTGGCGCCCCTCGGCGATGACGCCGCGCATCGCGCCGCGCGCGCGCAGGTGGCGAGTGAGCCGACGCGTGTCGATGCCTTCGATGACCGGCACTGCGGCCTCGGCGAGCCATTCGTCCAGGCTGCCGGTCGCGCGCCAGTTCGAGGGATGGCGGCTCAACTCGCGCACGACTACGCCGGTCACCTGCGGTCGCGCCGACTCCATGTCCTCCACGTTCACACCGTAGTTGCCGATCATCGGCGCCGTCATCACGACGATCTGGCCGAGGTAGCTCGGATCGGTGAACGTCTCCTGATAGCCCGTGAGGTTGGTGGTGAAGACCACCTCGCCGAAGACCGGCTCGATCGGGCGCGCGGTGGTCCCCGAGAACCAGGCGCCGTCCTCGAGCAACACGAACGCGGGGCGATCCGTCATCCGGTCACCCCGCGGTCGAGCGGCGTCACGGCTTCGGGGTGCTCGCGGGAGGAGGGGCGGTCGACGGTGGCGTAGTCGCGGGCGATTTCGCAGCGCCGGATGCGGGAGCGCCGGCGCTCGACGGCGCGGGCGCCGCTGCCGACCCCGCCGGCGGTGTACCGCCCAGCGGCAGCGGGGCGCTGGGCGCGGTGGCCGGCGTAGTGGCGCGAAGGCGCTCCTGCAGCGAGCTGGAGCCTCCGCCCCGGGGCACGAGCGAAAGCGCCAGGGCGAGCACGAGGAAGATTCCGCCGCACCACCAGGTGGCCTTGGTCAGCAGAGTGACCGCCTGGCGGCCGCCCAGGACGGTGTCGGTCGTAGCGCCGCCGAGCGAGGCGAGACCGCCACCCTGGCCGGCTTGCAGCAGCACGACCGCCGAGAGCAGCAGCGCGTCGATGATGAGCAGCGTGAGCAGAAATGCGAACATGGACTCCCTCCTGGGCAGCCGGGAAGTTTACCCGCCGGCGGAGTTCGGGTCAACTCGGGCAGCGCCGGTTGTCCGCGTGCGGGGTGGACCGACATGTTTGGCGGTCAATCGCCCACGTGCACCTGGCGGGCGCCCATGCTTCGCTTTCCCGAGATCGCCATGGCTCCGCACCCGCTCGCCGGCCGCCCTGCCCCGTCCGAGCTTCTGGTGGACGTCGCACAGCTCGAACGGCTGTATTACGAGGGTCGGCCCGACGCCGGACAGCCCGCGCAGCGGGTGAGCTTCGGCACGAGCGGCCACCGAGGAACCCCCATCGACGCGAGCTTCACCGAAGCGCACATTCTCGCCATCGCGCAGGCGATCGCCGAATACCGACAGGGCCAGGGCATTACCGGTCCGCTCATCCTGGGCAAGGATACGCACGCGGTGTCGCGCCCGGCCGAGCGGAGCGCGCTCGAGGTGCTCGCGGGCAACGGCGTCACGGTCATCGTCGAGCGCGACGACGGCTACACGCCCACGCCCGCCGTCTCGCGGGCCATCCTCGCCTGGAATGAGGGCCGCGACTCGGGACTCGCCGACGGGATCGTCATCACCCCGTCGCACAACCCGCCCTCCGATGGCGGCTTCAAGTACAACCCGCCGGACGGCGGCCCGGCCGACACCGCGGTCACGGCCTGGATTCAGGAGCGCGCCAACGCTCTGCTGGTCGCCGGCAACGCCGGAGTACGACGCCTGAGCCTCGAGCGCGCGCGTGCCGCGGCCACGACGCACGAGGAAGACCTGGTCGAGCCTTACGTCGCGGGGCTCGGGAGCGCCATTGATCTTGAAGCTGTGCGGTCGGCCGGCGTCCGCATCGGGGTCGATCCGCTCGGGGGGGCCTCGGTGGCCTACTGGCCGCGGATCGCCGAGCGCTACGGGCTGGACCTCACCGTCGTCAACGATCGGCTCGATCCCACCTTCGGCTTCATGCCCGTCGATCACGACGGCAAGATCCGGATGGACTGCTCGAGCCCCTGGGCGATGGCCGGGCTCGTCGGCCTGCAGGATCGCTTCGCGGTGTCCTGGGGGAACGATCCGGACGCGGACCGGCACGGCATCGTCACTCCGGCCGCGGGGCTTCTGAATCCGAATCACTACCTGGCGGTGGCCATCGGGTATCTGCTCGGGCACCGCCCGTCCTGGCCGCTCGCGGCGCGGGTGGGCAAGACGCTGGTGTCGAGCGCGCTGATCGACCGCGTGGTCGCGGACCTTGGCCGCGAGTTGCTCGAGACGCCGGTCGGGTTCAAGTGGTTCGCGCCGGGCCTGTACGACGGAAGCTGCTGCTTCGGAGGCGAGGAGAGCGCCGGCGCCAGCTTCCTCCGCCGCGATGGCGGGGTGTGGACGACGGACAAGGACGGGCTGCTGCTGGGTCTGCTGGCGGCGGAGATTACGGCGGTCACGGGCCGCGATCCGGGTGCGCACTACTCGGAGCTGACGGCTCGCCTCGGTGGGCCAGTCTACACCCGGATCGACACCCCGTGCTCCCCGGCCGAGAAGGCGGGGTTCAAGCGCTTGACGCCGGAGTCGATCACGGCGACCACGCTCGCCGGCGATCCGATCCAATCGAAGTTGACTCGGGCGCCGGGAAACGGCGCACCGATTGGCGGGCTCAAGGTGACGACGGCGGAGGGCTGGTTCGCGGCGCGGCCAAGCGGGACGGAAAACGTCTACAAGCTGTATGCGGAGAGCTTCCGGGATGCGGGGCACCTGCAGCGGATCGTGGAGGAGGCGAGGGGGATGGTGGGAGGAGTCGTCAGCGTCTGAAGCGGGCAGCGACGTTTGAAGCGAACCGGGCCTTGGCCGAGGAAGATCTGGCAGGCGCCGATGTAATCCGAGAGCCGCTCAAGGCCGCGGCAGGTCGGGCGGCGGCGATGTAGCGCGCGAGCTCGGCGGCCCGGTTGAGCGCCAAGGGCGCCCAGATAACCCTCACGCCGAGGCCTAACCTGCGCCAGATCGTCTCTCCGCAATCGCTGCCGCCCAACGGACCGCGCTTGAGCTGCGGCGCATTGGTGAAAGAGTAGTCATTCACCAATCTGCGTGCACCGCCAGCTTCAGGCGCTTGTTAAGCGGCAGCCCTGGGTTCAGGGGCGTCGTACCGGCGCACGAAGCATTCGAGATCGCGCCCGGCATTCCCCAGCCCGAGATGGGAAACCAGTTGCACACCATGCCGCCGCAGGTCACGGGAAAGAAAGGCGCCTGCGTCACGCCCATCATGAAGCGGAGGACCAGCACCCCAGGCGAACCCTCCCAGGACGACACCGAGCTGCACGGGGGACAGCTCCAGGTCCGCGGCCATCGGGGCGCCGGCCACGGACATGTTGGTCCGGAGCAGGTAGGCGACAAAGCTCATGATCGCGATGAGGGCGCAGACCCGCCAGCGGACCGACGTGGGTCGTTCGGAGCGGCTGATTCCGGCATCGAGATTCACGTCGCCCTCCCTAGTCGAGGTCGTCGACCGAGCGGGGCCAGTCCTCGCGCAGGATGCGCGACATCGCGCGGTCGGCCAGCAGCCGGCCGCCGGTCTGACAGCGCGCGCAATAGTTGGTCTCGTTGGCCACGTACCGTATGCGCTGCACCGGCGCGCCGCAGTCGGGGCACGGCTTTCCGTACCGTCCGTGGACCGCCATGCCTTCCCGAAAGGCGGTGACCTTGTCCGGGAATCCTTCGCCTGCCTCGGCGCGCAGGCGCTCGGTCCACTCCAGCAGGGTCACCCGGGTGGCGTCGAACAGTCGGCGTACCTCGTCCGGGCCCAGCTTCCGCGTCAGGGCGAGTGGCGACAGCCTCGCCCGGTGGAGAATCTCGTCCGAGTACGCGTTTCCGATCCCGCTGAAGAGTCGCGGATCGGTCAGAGCGCGCTTGAGCGTGTGGTTCTGGCTCACGAGCCGGGCCTCGAACGCGTCGGGCCGAGCATCGAGGACCTCGAGGCCTCCGCGGTCGAACTCGCTGAGGGCGGCTTGGCCCTGCACCAGATGCACCGACGCCCGGCGAGTGGTTCCGGCCTCGGTGAGCACGAGGGTGCCAGTGGAAAACTCGAACAGCGCGAGGGCCAGCTTTCCGGGCGGCTTGGCGCCGGCTGCGTGCCAGCGCAAGCGTCCCGCGATCATCAGGTGGATCACGACGAACCGGTCGTGCTCCAGCGCCAGGACGATGCGCTTGCCGACGCGGCGCAGGCCCGTGACGGCACTGCCCACGAGCTCGGCCGGCGCGGGCGCGACCGAGCGGAGCACGAACGGGTTCCGGAAGGTGAGTCGCTCGAGCGGCCGGCCGAGCACCCGGGGGGCCAGGCAGTCGAGATAGACCGCGATGTCGGGGAACTCGGGCATGAGAGTCGGCCCGTCAACCTGTCATGGTGTCATGGTGCCCATCGTCGCCCGCCACTTCCCCCCGACGTACGTCCCCGCGATCACCTCGTTCCCCGCCCCGAACACCAGCGCGTCGAGCAGGCGGTCGGCCGGCACATCGGCCAGCGACGGCGCAGCGAGGTCCACGGCCGCGAAGTCCGCCCACCAGCCCGGCGCGATCCTTCCGGCCCGCAGGTTGAGCGCGCGCGCGCCGCCCGTCGTCGCCGCCGCCAGCAGCGTCGGCGCTACCGCCCCCTCGGAGTCGGGCAGCGCTCCCCGCAGCTCGCCCCGCAGCCGTTGGCCATACTCCAGCCACCGCATGTCCTCCAGCATCGACAGGCGCGCGTTGCTGTCCGTGCCGAGCGCGAGTCGTCCACCCGCCGCGTGCAGCCGGGCGAGATGCGGGACGCCATCGCCGAGATTGCCTTCGGTGAGGGGACAGAGACACCCTACGCCCCCAGCCGCGAGAAACCGTGCCATGTCCTCGTTGGCTGTGTGCGTGCAGTGCACCGCCGTGAATGCCCCATCCTCCACCGCGTCGAGCACGACGGCCATCGGCGTCCGGCCATAGGCGGCGCGGCACTCCTCGATCTCGCGGCGCTGTTCCTCGACGTGCAGGTGCATCGGCAGGCCGCGCCGGACGGCCTCCTGGTGGATAGCGCGAATGTCTTCTGGGCTCGCGGCGCGGATGCTGTGGGGCGCGGCCCCCATGGACTGGGTGGCCGGATCCAGCATCGGACTCAAGCGGTCGATCCGCTGCCAGAAACCGTCCACCGACGTGGTGGCAAAGCGAAGTTGCGCGCCGTCGAGGCTTCGTCCGGGGGCGCTGGTCGCGTAGTAGCAGTACAGCACCACCAGCCGGATGCCGGCATCCCGGGCCGCCTCGAGCACCGCCTCGTCGAGCGCGAAGTCACCCTGGCGCTCATGGTGGACGTAGTGAAACTCGCCGACCGCGGTGATCCCGGCATCGCGCATCTCGGTAAAGGCGCGGGTCGACAGCCGACGTAGCGTCGTACGGTCGAGTGAGCCCACCAGCGAGTACATGGCCTCCCGCCACGTCCAGAAGCTGCCGGTGCCGGCCGGAAAGCGTTCGCCGTAGCCGCGGAGCCCACGCTGAAAGGCGTGCGAATGCGCGTTCACGAACCCCGGCAGCAGCGCGATGCGGTTCAGTCGGCTCGCCTCGGGTCTACCCAGGGAGCCGACGTCGTCGATCCGGCCGGCGTCGTCGATGGCGATCTGCACCCGCGGCTCGAACCCGGCCCCGGTCCACGTCAAGTCCGGCTCGAGCACGGCACTCACGCTCGAGTACAACTCCGCCGGATGACGGCGTCGAGCACCTCACCGGCCTGGCGGAACTCCGTGACCGGCAAAAACTCGTTGGGCTTGTGCGCCACCTCGATGCTGCCGGGACCGTACAGGACGCACTCGAAGCCCGCGCGCTGCAGCCATCCGGCGTCGGTGGCGAACATGACGCTGTGCTCGCCGCGCTGGCCCGTCGCCTCGCGGAGCGCCGTATGGATCGGCGCACTGGCGTCGAGCAGCATGGCCGGGCTTTCGCCCAGGTCCTCGAGCGCGAACGGCTCGCTTACCGAGCGCTCGATGGCGACGCGTACCCGATCGGACATCGCCGCCGCGCTCATACCCGGCAGGAGCCGGATGCCGAGCAGCAGCTCGCAGCGGTCGGGGATGACGTTGGCGGCGCTTCCGCCGCCGACCGTGCCGACATTGAGGGCGGCGAACGGCACCTCAGGGAACGCCTCCGCACCGGCCGGCCGCTCCGACTCCATGAGTCGCCGGAGCTCCGCGAGTGCCGAGATGGCTCGCGCCGCTGGTTCGATGGCACTCCGCCCGAGATGGGGATAGCCCGAGTGTGCGGCCTGGCCGAGAAACGTCACCCGAAGCCGAATCATGCCCTTGTGCGCGCGGACGACTCGAAGACCGGTCGGCTCGCCGATGACGACGTGGCGTGGCAGCCGCGCCGCGTGCTCGTAACTCTCCGCGAATCGACGGGCGCCGAGCGTGCCGACTTCCTCATCATAGGTGAACAGCAGGACCAATGGTCGGCGGAGCTTCGCGGGTTCGATGGCCGCCACGCGATTGGCGGCGAGCGCGAGAAAGCCCTTCATGTCGGCGGTCCCGCGCCCGACGTAGCGATCCCCGGCCTCGGTCATGATGAAAGGATCCGAGCGCCACTCCGGTTCCACGGCGGGAACGACATCCATGTGTCCCGAGAGGACCAACCCTTCCCGGTCATCCGTCTCGGGTCCGACCGCCACGACCAGATTGGCCTTGGTGCGGTCCGCCGATGGGTTCGCCGCGATGCGCACTCCGGGCCGGTCCACATACTCGGAGAGGAATTCGGCCAGGGGCAGATTACTCTGGTGGCTGGTGGAGTCGAAGGCGACGAGCCGCGCGAGCAGCGCGCCGTCGTCGAGCCGGGGCCTCGCTGCCGTCAGCTGGGGCTCTCTGTCGAGAGCCGGGCAAGCCGGAGCCGCACCTCGCGGACGCCCGGCTGGAGCTCCGGGTCGGCGTCCTTCCAGAGGTCCACGAAGCGGCGATATCGCTCGGCGGCCCGGGTCCGGTCGCCCTTCGCCTCGTACAGCTCGCCCGAGCGCTTGAGGGCCGGCGGGAGCTGGAACGGGTCGAGCAGCAGTTGCCGGAACGCGTGCGCGTTGATGGCCCGGTCGTACAGCCCCAGCGCCGAGTCCGCCTGGCCGGCGCGGTCGGCGAGCCGGGCGAGATCGAACAGGCCGCACGCGATGCACGCTCCGCTCTGCTCGTGCCACTCGCGGTACGCCGCTGCCGCATCGGCGGTACGTCCTTCGGCCTCGGCGAGCGCGCCCGCCGCGAACAGTCGCAGATCGTCGCCCCGCCGTTGGCCGGCGGGCACGGACGACTCGTACTCGCGGGTCAGCCGCCGGGCGACGTCGGGCTTGCCGAGCCTGGCGTAGGTCAGGATCAGCACGGGATAGGGTCGATCCGACGCCGGCATGTCAGCGAGCGGATGCCGCTGTAGCGCGGTGCCGAGGATCGACATGGCGGAGTCCGGGCTTCGGAAGTCCAGTCGCAGCAGCGCCAGCTCGGCCGCGGCGGCGACGTAGCTCCCGAGCGCGCCGCTCGCCTCGCTCCCGGCCATGTTCTCGCGCAGGTAACGCTCCGACTCGGCCAGCTTGCCGGTGAGCCGGCCGAGGCGGGCCAGGAGGAGGCCGGTGCGAGCCTGCCAGCCAGGGCTGGTGCGCTGCGCTGCGCGCAATTCTCCGACGAGGCGACCGCCCGCGGCGTAATCGCGCCGCGTGATCGCCAGCCGCGCGCGCATATCGAGCAGCGCGGGACTTGCCGGCGCCTTCGCGGCGTAGTTCGCCAACGTCCGGGCGCCGTCCTCGAAGTGGCCCTGCGCGATCTGGGCGACCAGCGCGTTCTCGAAGAACGACGCGCCCCGGCCGATCTGCCCGGCCCGCACGGCCAGACTCTCGGCCTCGGCCCATTTCCGGCTCTGCTGCAGCGTCACCGAAAGATTGTTCAGCGCCACCAGATTGTCGGGGTTGACCGCGAGCGCCGCCCGATAGGCGGCAGCCGACCTGATCGGATCGTACTCGACGAACTGGTGGTAGTAGCCGGCCGTGAGATTCCCTTCCAGCTCGGGCAGACGGTCCCGGTGGGAGAAGGCCCGCGTCGCCGCGGCGATCTGCCCGGCCTCGTTCCCGCCGAGGTTGCCCAGAATGACGGCCAGCTTCCGGTACGCCATGGCGAAGCCGGTATCCAGCGCCACCGCCTCCTGCAGCAGCGGAATGGCTGCCTCGGACTGGTCGTCTTCATCCAGGCGAAGCGCGTCGGAGTATTTGCGGAGCGCGACCAGCGAGCCGGTGGTCACCTGCTCGAGCGGGGCGTTCGCACGGATCGACACCAGCGACTCCCCCACCCGCTCGCGGAGCTTCTTCGACAGGCGGTCGATCGCGCCGAGCAGCTCGGCGTCGCCAGGCGCCGTCTCGCGCACGGCCGTGAGCACGTGTCCGTCCGCGGCATTGAGCAGGCTGGCCGAGAGCACGTACCCCTTCCCGACCGGGTCGATCTGCCCGCTCACGACGCCTTTGATTCCCTCCCGTTCCGCCAGCTCGCGCGCGAGCGCTACCGGCAGGCGCGTGCCTCCGGCCCGCTGCATCCGCTGGAGGGCGTCGCCGATGCTCGAGGCGTCCAGCAGCCTCACGGTCGGCGACTGGCTCAAATCCACCCGAAAGGCTTCCGTCAGGGAGGGGCCCAGCGTGGAATCCGCGCTCCGGTTCTCGAAGTCGGCGAGCACGAGGGGCTCGCGCTCCCTGAGCACGCCGGACGCGACCAGAGTTCCCACCGGTCCGATGCCGAGCAGTCGCATCGCCGTGTACCCCGCCGCCACCGTCCCCAAGGCGACGAACGCCAGCGCGCCGCCGAGCACGGCCTTTCGCCATGTCAGCAGCCTGGCGACGCCGGTCGCCGGCGCCCCGGGTTGCAGGCCCGTGGTTCGCGCCACCGCGCGCCTTCGCTCGTGCAGCCCGGTCAGCAGCATGATCGGGAGGCCGAGCAGCAACAGGACGACCGTACCGTACAGCACCCAATCGGGCAGCCCCAGCCGCTGGACGAGCCACCACACCGCCCCGACGAGCACCATCGACGCCAGCAGGAACACGCCCGCCACGCGGAGCGGGTGTCCGCGGCGAATCGCCTGCTCGGTGCCCGTCGAGACGAATCCGGGGGTGGAGACGGGCAGGGTGCCGCCGGTCGGCGTGCTCATCGCGTCGAGCTGCGGCACCATCTCCGCCGCGCTCTGCCAGCGATCGGCCGGCCGCTTCTCCAGGCAGCGCATGACCACCGCGTTGAGGCCAGGCGGTACCGTACGGCGGTGCTGCACCAACGGATCCGGCGCCTGCGTGATCTGCGCGGCCAACAGTGCCTGCGCGGTCGGCGCGGTGAACGGCGGTCGGCCGGCAAGCATCTCGTAGGCGAGCGCGCCGACGGCATAGATGTCGGCGCGATGATCCACGTGCGGGTCGGCGGCCGCCTGCTCGGGCGCCATATAGGCCGGCGTGCCGAGCGCCACACCGAGCGACGTGAGCGACGAGCCGCCGCTCGAGGCGCTCACCGCCTTGGCCACACCGAAGTCGGTGATGACGGCGTGGCCCTCGGACAGCAGGATGTTGTCAGGCTTGATGTCCCGGTGGACCACGCCGTTCCGATGCGCGTACGCGAGCGCGTCCACCACCTCGCGCAGGATGCGGACGCTCTCGAGCACGGGCAGCTCGCCTTCGCGAGCGAGCTTTATTCGGAGCGATTCGCCCGAGATGAACGGCATCACGTAGTAGAGGAGGTCGCCAGAGGCGCCGGCGGTGAGCAGCGGAACGATGTGCGGGTGCTGGAGGCGGGCCGCGAGCTGAATCTCGCGCTCGAACCGCTCGACGTTGACGGCGGCACCCATCTCGGGCGGCAGAAGCTTCAGGACGACCTGCCGGCCAAGCCGGACTTCCTCGGCGAGGAACACCCGACTCATCCCACCGCCCCCCAGCTCCTTCAGGATGCGGTAGTGGTCGCCGACCGCGGCCTGAAGCCGTTGTACGAGATCGATCCGCCAGCTCCTGGAAAGGGATGCCCAAAGCTAGGGGCGGCAGAATGGGAAGGCCAGCGCGGGAGCGGCCCGCGCCTTACGGCTTGACGAGCCCCACCAGCTCCGCCCACCCGTCCGCATCCAGACTCGCGCCACCCACCAGCACGCCGTCCAGCTCCGGCCGAGCCAGCAGCGCAAGCACGTTGCCGGCATTCACGCTGCCACCGTACAGGATCGGTACCCGGCCCCCCACGCCGCGCCGACCGATGCTGAATCGGATCAGCTCGTGCACCTGCGCGGCATCGTCGGGCGTCGCGTTCTTGCCTGTGCCGATGGCCCAGACCGGCTCGTACGCCACGACGACTTGTTCCCACCCGGCCGCAGGCACCTTGTCGAGGAGCGGCTCGAGCTGGCGCGTGATGATGTGTTCGGTGCGCCCACCTTCACGCTCGGCCAGCGTTTCGCCGACACACACGAGCGGGAGCAGTCCCGCCTTGAGCACCGCAGCCGTCTTCCGCGCCACCTGGTCGTGGGTCTCGCCGAACAGGTGCCGCCGCTCGGAGTGCCCGACCAGGATCACGGCCGCGCCGGACT
>JACCSZ010000273.1 GCA_013812695.1 Gemmatimonadales bacterium
CCCGTACGCATGCCCCATTCGCTGCGCTCAGGGTGACATCTCATGGCCCAGCGCGCCACGACCCGCCTGCTGCTCGTCGGTGCCGGGCACGTCCATCTCGACATCCTGCGACGCCTGGTGGAAGCGCCCCAGCGCGACCTCGACGTGACGATCGTGTCGCTCGAGGACCGGCACTTCTACTCCGGCATGACGCCAGGCTACCTCGCCGGACTGTACACCGCCGACGACATCAGCTCGGACGTCCCAGCCATCGCCCGGCGGGCTGAGGCGCACTGCGTGATCGGCTGCGCGGTTCAGCTCGACCCGCCCGGACGACGCGTCACCCTCATGGACGGGCGGACGCTGCCGTACGATCTGGTCTCCTTCAATATTGGCTCGCTGATCGCCGGCTCGGACGGGCCGGCGGCGGAACACGCGGAGCGGATCAAACCGTTGCATCGAGTGGCTCGACTCAAGGCGCGGCTCGACGAGCTCGCCTCGGGCCGCCGGGAAGAGACCGCGCACGTCGTGGTGATCGGCGCCGGGGCCGGCGGCGTCGAAGTAGCATTCGCCGCAGCGGCGAGGCTGGATCAGGCCGGCCGGCGGCGTGAGGTGACCATCGTGGATCGGGGCGGGCGAGTCTTGAGCGGGTACGGCGCGGCGTTCCAACGGCTGGCTGAGCGGGCGCTCAGCGCCGCCGGTATCCGTTGCCGGTTGGGCGTCGCCGTTACCGCGGTGGAACCGGACCGGGTGGTCCTCGAGGGTGCGGGCTCGATCCCGGGCGATCTGAGCGTGTGGCTTACGGGACCGCAAGGCGCCCCGTTCCTCTCCGCGTCGGGGCTGCCAACCGAGCCGCGCGGGTTTCTGTGGATCGAGGACACGCTCCGCAGCGTCGCCGATCCGTGCGTCTTCGCGGTCGGAGACTGCGGGACGTTCACGAGGTACCCGGCGATTGCCAAGTCCGGCGTGTACGCGGTTCGCGAGGCCCCCGTGCTGTGGAAGAATCTTCTCGCCGCGGCCCGGGGGGAGCCGCTTGCCACCTACCGTCCCCAGCCTGGCTTCCTGTCGATTCTGAGCACGGGAGACGGCCGGGCTTTACTCCGCTACAAGGGGATGCGCAGCTGGAGCAACTGGGCGTGGTGGGTAAAGGACCGCATCGACCGAGGGTTCATGCGGAAGTATCAACGGCTCCAGGCGGAGGTGGATGTCCCGGGAACAAGTCAGATTCCACCCTGAGCACAGGGCAGGGGGCATGCGGTGAATCACACCCCCTACACTGGGCTCTGAAGCGCGCAGGCTTCAGTTCAGCTCGAGGTCCCGCTCCAACGAGAACCGCAGCGCCGTGTCGTGCTCCACTACGCGGCCCTGCTCACCGTCCAGCAGACGCCGCGGGCGAAAGAAGCTACGAGGCTGGGTTGACCGGTGCGTTCAACACCAGGCGGGTTCGGCTACCACAGGGATATGGATGCGGGGCCGAAGTCGGTAGCTCTGCCCCGCCCGGCGACATGCCCTATCGGCCGTCGGCCAACCGATCGAACCTGAGATGTCCCCGAAGCGGGGCGAAGGTGGGGTCGATCCGGAGCCAGCCAGGAGAGAGATAGTACGGAACCTTCAGCAGGGGCTCCAGCTGGTCCAGCGCATTGTCGAACTCGCCCACGAGCACATAGATCCGCACCAACTGGTGCTGGATGTAGGTCCCGTTGAACGCGTCCTTCGCGATTGGCAGGAGCACCACGCCACGCTCACCCTCCGCGATCGCCGTGGCCTTCTGACCGAGGTACGCGGACGCCAGTCCGTGGAACACGTGCAGCTGGGCGTCGTCCGGGACTGCGCGGAGTTGTGCTTGAACGGCCTGCAGAGCGCTGTCAGCCCAAATGCGGGTGAGGGCGCTGTCGCCTCGCAAATGGTGAAGCTGAGCCCGGACCATGGTGAACGCCACCTGGTAGTTCAGGAAGGCGCCCATCGGTTGGGCAAGTACGATGTCTTGGGCTTGCTCGTCGAGCGCCCAGTACATATCGCCATACAGGGCAAGGTTGACCGCAAGCGCGATCCGATCCACCGTGGGCGGCACACGCGCGAGCACCCGTCGCGCACCGTCGAGGTCGCCGGCAGTGAGGTAGGTCATGGCACTCAGTTGCCATTTATACAGGTCGTTCGGGTCAATCGCGTGGGCCTGGTCCAGGACGGGCCGGGCCGACTCCCAGTCGCGCAGATAGAGCAGCGTTTCCCCTCGCCTGCGCACCACACCCAGAGAACGCGGATCGAGTTGCTGGGCACGCGTAAAGTGCTCGAGCGCGGCGTCAAAGCGTCCGAGACTGCGTTCGGCCAGACCGGCTGCGTGGATCAGGTCCGGATGTGCGGGGTAACGCGCGAGCCCGGCCTTGGCGGCGGCGAGCGCCCGGGTCCAGTCCAGACGCACCCAACCCTCGTAGGACTGGCGCGCTACAAAGGTTTCCGGCGCGGTGGCCGCGAGCGCCTCTGCGTGCGCCAGTGCCCGCTCTGCCGCCTTGGCCTCGGCAGGAGTGGGCGAGCCGTACAGATAGAGTCCTGCATGAGCCACGGCCAGCCTGGCCCATGCGACGGCGAACGTGGTGTCCCGAGCGACGGCGGCCTCGTAAAACGGCACAGCGCGGCGGAGGGTCGGGGCGTCACCGACACCCAGAGATCGGCTCGCTTCCTCGCCTCTGAGAAAATCGTCATAGGCAGCAAGATTTCTCGTCGGCCTTTCGGCGAGCGCCAGTTGCTCTTTCGGCCCGAGCGCCACATCCAGCGCCCCGGCAACTAGCCCGGCAATCTGCCCCTGAACCTCGAACACACTGGTCATCGCGGCGTCGAACGGCTGCTGCCACCTCATGGAGGCGGTCGAGACCTGCACCAACTCGGGGCTCACCTGCACGCGGTTCGCACCGCCTTGCTTCTCCCAGCGCACGGTGGCCGTGAGCAGGTACTCGACGCCGAGCTCCCGCCCGATTTCTCTCAGGCTCTTGTCGCTGTGCTTGTATTCGGCGGAGCTTTGCCGGGCGGTGACCTGAAGCCCGGACAGCGCGCT
Source organism: Gemmatimonadales bacterium (assembly GCA_013812695.1). Lineage (GTDB taxonomy): Bacteria > Gemmatimonadota > Gemmatimonadetes > Gemmatimonadales > GWC2-71-9 > CAVVWJ01. The sequence continues at coordinate 3,029 of JACCSZ010000273.1, forward strand.
CAGCTTGCCGCGCACGGCGTCGGTCATCCCGTCCGCGAAGTACTCATCTTCCGGAGCGCCCTGGTTATCGAACGGCAGCACCGCGAGGCGCGTCAATTCGCTCGAAGCCGCGGCTCGATGGCTCCGCACCCCGAGTACTCCAGCAGTCGCGACCGCCAGTCCGCATGCGGCTATCAGTGCCCAGAGCACAGGGCGACGACCAGGCCGGCCAGTTATCGCGCCTGCCTCGACGAAGGCAGCGGCACGCGCGGTCGAGACCGCGCTCGCAGCGGACGCGAGGACTCGGCCAAACTCCGCCGCGGTCGCGAACCGGTCCGCGGCCACTGGGGCGAGGGCGGTGGCCACGGCCTGCTCCAGCGCCTCCGGCACCGCCGGGCGCACTCGCCGCACCAGCGGGACGGGGCCGCTGACGCGCTTGGCCAGGATGACTTGCGCGCTCGCACCGGTGTATGGCGGCTCGCCCGCGAGCATCTCGTAGAGCACGCACGCCAGCGAATAAATGTCACTCCGGCCGTCGAGGTCCCGCTGTCCGGCTGCCTGCTCCGGGCTCATATAGGCGGGTGTCCCCACACTCGTGCCCGTCTGGGTCAGGTGGTCGTCGGCGCCGCTCAACGACCGCGCGATGCCAAAATCGGCGACCAGCGTACTTCCGTCAGTCGTGAGGAGCAGGTTTTCGGGCTTGATGTCCCGATGCACCACGCCGTGCTGATGCGCGTAGTCGAGCGCTCGAGCGGCATCCGTCGCGATCCGCAGGGCATCGTCGACCGACAGTTGCGTCTCCCGTCCCAGCCGTTCGCGGAGGCTTTCCCCTTCGACGAACGGCATCGTGAACCAGAGTTGCCCGTCGGTCTCCCCGGAGTCGTGCACGGTCAGGATATGCGGATGCTGGAGCCTCGCGGCCAGCTTGATCTCGCGCTGGAAGCGCTCCGGCCCGAGCAAGGCGGCGAGCTCGGGGTGCAGCACCTTCAGAGCCACCGGGCGGTCGTGGCGCAGATCGTGAGCTAGAAAGACGCACGCCATGCCGCCGCGACCCAGCTCGCGGTCGAGCCGGTAGCGATCGCTCAAGCCGCGGCGAAGACGCTCACCCAACTCTGTCAGGTGAGCCTGGGGTGGATAAGGGTGCATGCCGGATATTCTGCCGACGGGAGGTGATGGTCCAAGCGAAGTCCGCGGCGCCGCCGTCTCACCGCGGCAGCGGCTGATATCGGTCCAGCCACGCCAGCGTCTCCTGGATCAGCCG
>JACCSZ010000279.1 GCA_013812695.1 Gemmatimonadales bacterium
CTACTACGTGATGCCGTACTGCGAAGGCCGGACGCTGGCGGACGTGCTGCGGGCCGACGGCGCGCTTCCGGTGGCGCGCGCGCTCGCCATCGCCGAGCCGATGCTCGAAACGCTCCAGCACGCGCACGAGCACGGCCTCGTCCACCGCGACGTGAAGCCCGACAATATCCTCATCGACGACGCCACCGGCCGCCCGCTGCTGGTCGACTTCGGCATCGTCAAGTACCTCGACGGCGCGGCCGGTCACACCCAGACCGGGTTCATCGTGGGGACGCCACTCTACATGAGCCCCGAGCAGGCGGTCGGGCATCACGACGTGGACGCGCGCGCGGACATCTACGCCATGGGCGTCGTGCTCTTCCAGATGATCACCGGCGCGCCGCCGTTCGAGGGAGACGACTCCCAACAGATCGTGAGCCGACACCTGCATCAGCCGGTGCCCGTCGCAACCCTGTCGAGCGACCGGGTGCCGCCTTGGCTCGCGGCCATCATCGTGCGCTGTCTCGCGAAGCATCCGGACGATCGTTATCCGAGCGCGCGCGCGGTGCTCGACGCGCTGAGAGCCGGACGCGAAGCCATGGCCGGCTCCGCGGCGAGGGCGGTCGCGGCGGCTTCCGACGACGATACGCCGACCACGGAGATGCCCCGCGCGCGCCGGGGCACGGGACGACGGCGGACGCTCGTGGGGCTCGGCCTGGTCGCGGCGGTCGGCGTGCTCTGGGCCTCGGCGAGGCCGCGCGCCTCATTGCTGGTCCACAACCGGCTGACCGAGCCGATCGCGCTGACCCTGGGCGACACCGGCTACACCATCGGCCCGGGTGACAGCCTCAGCCTGCCCGTGCGCGCCAGACAGGGACTCGAGGCCCATTGGGCCATGGTGCGCCCGGCCGGAAGCACCGGCCGGATGCTGGGCGCCGCGCTGGAGGGGAGCATTGTCAGCGGTGACGTGCGCGGCGTCGTCCGCGAGGTCGTCGACGCCACCCGCGATGGCCGCCGGCGCTTCTCGCCCATGATCGTCAATGGCTCGCGGAACCGACTGCGGGCCTCGGTCGTGAGCGGGCGCGACACGACGGAGTGCGGCTGCTCGATCGCGCCGGGCGATTCGATCCGGCTCGGCTACTATGCGCTCGAGCCGGGCAGCGTGGTGCGCGTGCACGCCGCCGCCCGTGCAACCGGACGTTTCGCCGTCCACGCCGCCAGCGTCGACTCCGCGACGGGCGCGGTCGTCTTCCGGGTGAGCGATGCCTCGCTGGCGGCTTCACCCACGCCGGCCCGCCGCGCACCCGCGCGCCAAGCCCCGGCGCGCGAGCGCGCGGCCGCTCCGTCCAATCCGCTCGAGACCTTTCTGCCCGTTCGCTGATGACCGCCTCCGGGCCGACCAGTCCGACGACGCCGACCCGGGACAGATCGCGCTCGCCGCGATTCGCCCTCGGATTGCTGCTGCTGCTCGGCCTGGCGGCCGGCGCGGGCTGGTATCTGCTCTATCGGCCCCGACTCGAGTTCACCAACACGCTGGCCGCGCCGGTGAGCCTGATCGTCGGTGACGATGCGCCGATCACCATCCTCCCCGGCGCGCGCGCGAAGGTTCGGCTCGCGCGCGGCCGAACGATGGTGGCGCAATGGACGCTGGTCAGGCCGCTCTCGGCGGACGGACGGCCGATGGGCGAGGAAGTACGCGGATCGTCGGTCCTTCGCGGACCGTCGGGCACCCTTCGGGTGTCGTCGGGCAGCAGGACGCCGGACGAGGCGTTCTTCGCGCCGCTCGTCACGAACGCGTCCTCCACGGCGCTTCGGGTCACGGTGAACGCGGGACTTCGGGGCACGCTGGACTGCGGCTGCGCGGTCCGGCCAGGGGGCCGGCGCGTGTTCATCGGGTACTATCGGTTGTACCAGAACAGCACCGTCGCCGCCCGCGCGGCCGGCAGGGGCACGGCGGTATTCCGGGCGCTGGGGCCGCAGGTGACGGCGGGGGACGGAACGGTGGGACTGCGCTTCGAGGACCGGGATCTGCGGCAACCGGCCTCCGAGTCACCCTGAGCG
>JACCSZ010000300.1 GCA_013812695.1 Gemmatimonadales bacterium
GCGATGGGGCGCGCTCGTCGACAGGTTCGGAGCGCCGGGCCCGAGCTGACATGATCGCCGCGTTCGCAAAGGCCAATCACCCGGATTTTGCTACTTACCGGCCGCCGCTGATCGTGCGGTAGTCGAAGAGAGACTGCGGGCATCGATGTAACTGCGGGGGCAGAGCGCGGTTGGCGGCATCGGTGGGCCAGCCGATCTTGTCAGTCCAAGGTGGGCGCCCCCATTAGAGCGTATTATCGCATACGCTACCCACGATAAAGACCGAGTTACGAGACAATGATGAAAAAGTGCGGTCGCGTGAGCGCTGCTTACGTCGCCGAGGATACCACATTATGGGCATGCCGCAGGCCGCTGCCGACTGGAGTGGCATACCTGTCGTCGCTGATGTAAACGCGCCGTGCCATTTTGATCAGCGTGTCGCGCTTCGAGTCGGGAGCGGCTAGCTGCCCCCTGGCCGGCGCCGGCTCACCCGTTGCGCGTAGTCCGCCTTCAGATCCCGACCGGCCATCGCCCGCGCCGCATTGTACTTCCGATCGCTCGCCTCGTACTGCCGCTGCTCGAGCCGCGCCGCCTCGGCCTCGAGATCCTCGATCTCCTCGGCCGTGCCCGGCGTCGGCGGGCAGGCCATCAGGCCGGACGCGGCGATGCGGAGGCTCGCGGCGGCGCCGTCGAAGTCGCCATGGTCGGCGCGCCGCAAGGCATCCTCGCGGGCTCGCGCGGCCTGGAAGCGCAGGAACGTCTGCTCGACCACGGGTTCGACCCGGTCCTCGCCGTCCAGGTTGGCGAGGACGGGCATGCTAGCGACGCGGTGCTCGATCCCCCACTCCGTCACGACATCCGCCTCGATGCGAACCTCGCCGAGCTGCACCTTTCCCAGCTCACGAACGTCCTCGACGTGGAACACGAGGCCGAGGGCCTTGGGCGAGGTGGCATACAGATCGTGCAGCACCACCTTCCATCCGCCCTCCGTGGTCTGCTGCACCGGGTACGACTGCATGAAGCTGACGCCGGCGGCGCGTGGATGGGTGAGGCGGACCTCCACCTCCACGTTCTGCGCCGCCAGAGCGACGAGCCCTTCGATCTCCCCCGCGTAGATGCCGGCCATCTGGTCCTCCGACTCGACGAACCAGTAGTTTCCGCCACCCGCGCCGGCCATCGGCTCGAGCAGGTCCTCGTTGAACGCCGGGCCGAACCCGATGCACGTGGTCGTGACCCGCCGCCCGGCGCCGTCCCGCGCGAGGCCGAGGAGCTTCTCCGGCTCCACGATGCCGACGTTGGCCTGTCCGTCGGTCATGAGCACCACCCGATTGGTGCCCTCGACCCTGCCCTTCTCCACCAGCTTGCGCCCCTTGAGCCAGCCGCCCGACAGGTTGGTGGATCCGCCGGCGTAGACCATGCCGATGGCGTCCGCGGCGGACGAGTCGCCGCCGGGGGCCGGACCGAAGATGGTGTCCACGCTGTCGTCGAAGACCACGACCGACAGCCGGTCCTGCGGCGTCAGGAAGGAGGCAAACTGCGCGGCCGCCGTCTTGGCCGCCTCGAGCGGCATCCCGGACATGGAGCCCGAGCGGTCCAGGACGAGGGCGACGTTGATCGGTGCTCGGCGGATGGGCGTGGAGCCCTCCAGGCTCACGAGCATCCCGACTTGGTGGGCGTCCTGGGCAGTGATGAACTTGGTGGACAGACGGACGTCGGTCTTCATGCTTCGGCCTCCCGGGCGACGAGCGCGTGATGCTGGTGAACGACTCGAATCTCGCACGGGGGTGTGACAGCGGCGGGTCAGCGCAGCTTCACTTTCGTCAGCTCGGTGAACACACCTTGGCAGCCCACGCCCACCAGCCGGTCCCTCACCCCGATGGCACTCTCACGCCCGATCTGTTCCCGGTGGGCGCCGGGATTCCGCACCTGCACCACCTCGTTCAGCGCGCCGGGGAACCGGTCCACGAACCAGTCGCCGTTCTCGAGCCGCTGCCGCAGCGCCCGCTGGAGCGCTCCTTTCGGCCTGAGCACGTGGGCGAGCTGCCCGAGGGAGAGATGCCGGCCGTCGGCCAGATCGAGCGGCTTCCCGTCCACAGTTACCTGCCGGAGTTCGCGCGGCAGGATCGGCGCGACCTGGCGCAGCACCGCGTTGCAGATCACCTCCAGCGCCTTGGCCAAGTTGGTGATCACGGGGCCGTAATCGAAGGCGGGGTCGGCGCGCTGGTCGCGAAATACCTTCTCCGCGCTGGCAATGAACGACCGCGCGGCCGGATCGAGCGCCGTCCACCCCTCCTCACCGAACAGGTTCTCCCGCAGCTCCCGTTCGATCGCGCCCACACCCGCCTGCTCGGCGTCGAACTCGGCCCACAGGTGGCCGTCGATGACGTCGTCGCGGTTCTCGGCGTCGAAGAACCGCCGGCCGTCGGGCCGATAGGCCACGAGCGGCAGCCCCACCATCCCGCCGTAGAGCGAGACCGGCATCTCGTTGTAGCCGAGATTCAGGAGCGACTTGAGCTCGGCGATGACGGCTCGGGTGTCGGTCGCCAGGCGGCGAATGTCGAGCAGCCTGTACCAGAAGTCGCAGGCCAGTCCGAGCGCGTCGTAGTAGCCCGGCACCTGCGCCCCAGGCAGTGTCCGCGCGTCGGCTTCAGAAATGGCATCCACATGGCCCACGTAGAGCGAGCTGTAGTCGGTCAGGTAGAGGTGACACTCTCTCTCGTGGTCGCTCTCGAGCTCCGCCGCGATCTCGCGAACGTCGGGGAGCTGCTTGAGCTCCTGCTGCCGGTGCGGGGAGCGCACCTTCCCCCACCAGACGTGCAGCGCTTCATCGACGATCTCCTTCCGCTCGAAGCGCTTGGCCGCGGCGCGCAGCAACGTGAGGTGGGCATCCATGGAATCCGCGGCGTACGATGGATTCCAGACATCCACAAAGTGGCGCTGGTGCGTCCCGCGGGACGCGCTCACGCGCGGGTGATCACTTCAAGGCGCCGGCGCACCGCTTCACGCACTTCCGTCGGCTCCAGCACCGTCACGTCCGGTCCGTACTGCAGCACGTGCCGCACGGCCCAATCGGTGTCCGCCAGCGGATGCTCGATCACGAGCGACCCGTCCTCCGCCACCGTTTTCCCTTCCCGCTCCGCGATCCAGCGCGCGATCGCCGGCGAGTACCGAAGCCGGAGCGTCCGCGCGTCCTCGGCGCGGAAGGCCTTTCCGTCCGGCATCACGTCGTCCACCGAGAACGCTCGCGGCCGGGTGTAGCGCGCCTCGAGCAGCTCCACGTCGTCCACCCGGTCGAGCCGGAAGAACCTCACGCCGTCGCTGCTCTCGCAGTGCGCCACGGCATACCACATCCCGCTCGTGAACACGATCGCGTAGGGACAGATCACGCGGTGGCTCGCCGTCTCCTCACCACCCTTCCGGTAGGTCAGTCGGACCTTGTGGCCGCTTCGATGCGCCTCACGCAGGTCCCGAAGCCGCTCGAGGCTGCCGGCCGCTGCCAGCTCCGCCACGCGGTGGTCGCCGAGATCGTTGTCCGGAAGGCGGCTGATCGCCTCCCCGAGCCGCTCGCGAGCGCCCTCGATCGCCGCGTGCTCCTCGGCCGGCCGCTCGGCGCGGAGCATGGCGAGGCCGAGCTCGAGCGCGCAGAGCTCGCCGCGGGTGAGCCTCATGGGACGGAGAAAGTGATTGGGCAGGACCGACACCTTGCCGTCGGCGTCCAGGTAGATCTGCAGCCCCTCGACGAAGCCGCCGGGCGCCTCGAACCGCTCCGAGAGCGACTGGATGTCCCGCAGCACCACGCGCCGGTCGGCGCCCACCTCGCCCGCCACCTCGGCCAGGTCGTGCGCCTCGCCGTCGGCGAGCCGCGGGATGAGGTGCAGGATGCGGGAGAGCTGGGCGGCAGCGGTGGAGCTCATGAGATGCGGTTGGGCGGTCGAGCGGTCAGGCGGTCGCTCGCGTGATGGGCGAGGGTTTCGCGGGCGAGGCCGAAGTATTCGTCGACGATCTCGCGCGGCGAGACCGGCTCGAGATCGCCGGCGAAGGAGAGCAGCCAGCGGGCGAAGGCGTCGAGCCGGCGCACGCGGAAGCGCCGGTGGTGCGTCTGCCCCTCGACCGGCTCGCCGAGCTGCGCGGCGCCGGCGGCGGCGCCCGTCGCCGAGTGAAAGGCGACCACGGCCGTCACCGAGTCGCCCGCGCCGAGCTCCCAGGCGTGCCGCGAGCGGGCATGGGCCCGGAGGTCGAAGCCGGCGGGCACCTCATAGTCCGGGGTCCCCGGCTTCCGATCGTTCACCTCGGCGTCCGACATCCGACTCAGGCGGTAGTTCTTGACGGTGGCGTCCTCCGCCGTCCGCGCGGCCTGGTACCAATGCTGATTCAGGAAGAACAGCCCGAGCGGCTCGACGGTGCGGCTGCCGGCGCTGTCGTTACCCATGCTGCGGTAGGCGAAGGTGACCCGCTTCCGCCGCGCGAGCGCGTCGCCCAGGACCGCGAGCAGGTCGGGCGACACCTTCGCCCGCGGCGGCAGGACTCGGGTCGAGCCGGCGGCGCCCACATCCACCGGCAGGTCGCACGCGAGCTTTCGCATGGCGGAGTCCACGTGCTCGGCGAGGAGGGGATCGCCGAGGTCGCGGACGCGGGCGGCGGCATCGGTCACGGCCGCGAGCTCCTCGGCCTCGAAGGCGAGTATGGGGAGGCTGGCGTACCCATAGCGGTCGAGCTTTCGGGCCTTGGAGGCGGGCTTCCCGCCCTCGGCGCGGACGGCGAGGTACGGCAGGTAGAAATCGCGCGGCCGCAACCGGTAGCCCACGATCTCGCCCTCATCGGAGGACACGGTCTCGATGGGGATGCCGAAGCCGCGGAGCTCGTCCTTGTCGCGCTCGAACATGCGGCGGAGGGCGTCGTCGGACTGGTCGCCGCCGTAGGCCGGGACCTCGCGGATGAGCTGCTCGAACGACACCGGGAAGTGGTGGCGGAGGAGAGCGGCGAGGAGGTCGATCCAGCGCTGGAGCTTGGGGGGCTTCATGCGGCTTGCGCGAAAATGGTTAAGTGATGCCGCCCGATAGACGTATCCTGAGGCATGCCGTCTTGCCGACTCGGAGCCGAGGGTACCAGATTATGGGCATGTCCGCTCCACGCCTGCCGACGACGGTCGACGAATACTTCACGCTCCCGGAAGACGGCTCGATCCGCGACGAGCTGCTCGACGGCGTGTACGTCGTGAGCCCGGAGCCGACCGTCCGGCATCAACGTGCGGCCATGACCCTCGGCCGTTTGTTGATGCCGGCCTTGGCCGAGAGCCACCATCTCGAGCTCTTTTCCGTGCCCGGCAACATCGTCCTCGGGCCCCGCACGGTGGTCGAGCCCGATGTCTTCGTCATCCGACGCCCGTCCTCGAACGCCCACTGGCGCGACGTCGAACTCCCGCTGCTGGTCGTCGAGATTCTCTCCCCGAGCACGGCCCGGCATGACCGCTGGACCAAGCGCCGGCTCTACCAGCGCGCCGGCGTCCCCCAGTATTGGATCGTCGATCTCGATGCGCGCCTCATCGAACGCTGGCGGCCGGAGGATGACAGGCCCGAGCTCCTCATGGAGCGTATTGCCTGGAAGCCTGATGATAGCACGGCCGCGGCAGAGATCGATCTGCGCTCGTACTTTGCGGAGATTCTCGATTGAGCAAGGTACGTGCGATGAAACGGAGCAAGCGCGCCAAACTCGAGCGTAACGGCTGGCGAGTGGGCCTGGTCGTGGAGTTCCTTGCGCTCAGCCCTCGAGAGGCCGCGCTGGTCGAAGCCAAGTTCGCTCTCAATCCTATTCGTAAATGTCCCAGCTCAAGTTCTTCGTTTATAACTTCGGCCAGCATGGCGAACTACTCCCACCAGTCGAGATGCTAGGGGACGTACTGTAAGTTGTTGCTGGGTCGTGCGCCTCCAATCACCTCCAGCCGCGCCTGCCCGTTTACTACGACACGCCCTCCCGACAGGCCGGGTTGGATACGCGGTATAGATGCCTTCTTAGTCCAGATATTCGGCGCGGGATCGTCCTGCCAACATTTGTCGCGGTCCCGCCGCTCAGGACAACGCCGCCGACCACAGGCATCTCCCTAGCACATCCCCTCCGCATACTGCACCAGGTGACACAGCAGGTTCACCAGCCTCATCTCGTCCACCGACGCGCAGCGCACGTCCACCAGCGCGGGCGACCCGACCACGATCGCCAGCGCCTGCGCGCGCGACACGGCGACGTTGAGCCGGTTGGGGCTCAGGAGGAAGCCCGCGCCCCGGGGGGCCTCGTCGAGGGTCGAGGCGCAGAGCGAGACGATCACGGCGGCGGCCTCCTGCCCCTGGAACTTGTCGACCGAGCCGATGCGGACTCTGGGATCGACCCGACCGCGCAAGCACCGAACCTGGAGATTGAACGGCGCCACGATCAGGATGTCGTCTGGCGTCATGGCCCGCTCGACCCCGTCCTGGCCCACCACGCGGCGGACGAGCAACTCCTCGACGATCCGAACGATCGCGTCGCACTCCTCGTCGCTCTTCTGCGCGCATCCGTGGTGCTCCACCGGCACCCAGACGACACCGGTCTCCGCCGTCACGACCGAGGTTCCGGGGCCGCGGAGGATCCGCTGGCGCGCCGTCTCGGGAATGCTCTCGAGCCGGCCCTCGTAGATGGCGTCCGATACGAACCGGCAGACGTCGGGATGCATCCGGCGCGACTGGCCGAGGAAGATGCCGAGGTCGCGCGGGACGGTGGCGTGGCCGTCGAGCAGGTACTCGAGGCAGGAGAGTCCGGTGTCACCCGGGTGGCTGCCCTGCGAGGGATGGGCGAGCTGCATCTGATCGCCGACAAGGACCAGGTTGCGGGCTGCCTGGCCGACCGCGACGGCGTTGGCGAGCGGGACCTGCCCGGCCTCATCGATGAAGAGATAGTCGAACTGGCCGGCCAGCTCGGGGCGGACGAAGGCCCAGGCGGTGCCGCCGACAAGCACGGGGCCGTCGCCCAGGACCTCCTCAATGGCGGTGGACTTGAGCGGGGTGAGCGAGCCGCCGGCGGGCGCGGCATCGTCGCCTTCGCCTCCCACCTTGTAGAGCGGGGCGTCGACACCGATCCTGCCGAGCGCCTCGGCGACGTCGTGCATCAGGTTGAGGACGACCTGGTGGCTGTGGGCGGTGACGGCGACCCGGGCACCGCCCCGAAGGAGCCCGGCGATGATCGCGGCGGAGGTGTAGGTCTTCCCGGTGCCCGGGGGGCCCTGGATGCAGAGCGTGGTGGCGTCGAGGCGAGGGACGACGTCGGAGGCATCGGCGAGCGGGTCCGTACCCAGCTCGGCGCCTGTCACCCGCGGCCGTCGGCGATTCAGCAGATCGTCGACGGCCCGGGACGCCACCTCCCCCCGCTCCCACGCCTCCGCATACCGCGCAATGGCCTGCTTGATCGGCTCGGCGGACACGAACTCGTCCGGAATGAGGCAGAGATGGCCGGGCGGCGTTTTCTTCGGCCCGACCTTGAGCTCCACCAGGCCCTCGTCCTCGTTCAGCGCCACGATCTCGCACTTGAGCTCGGTACCGGCCACGATGCACTTGTCACCCGTGTGGAGCTTGCTCTCCTGCGCGCGATCGACGCGATACTCCTGGCCGGTGGACTGCTTGATCTTCCAGGCCGGCCGGTCGGTCCGCGTGAGATCGGCCAGGCAGTCCCGGTCGTCGTACCGCTCCTCGACGGTCATCTCGTGGCGGGCGAATTTCCGCCACCACATCGG
>JACCSZ010000313.1 GCA_013812695.1 Gemmatimonadales bacterium
CGATCGCACGCTCACCAGCAACCGCACCGAGGCTCCCTTGTCTGATGCTAAGGCGCTGATATGTTGCGATTTGAGAAGGTAGCCGGAGCGAACCAGGGAGGCGAGGCGGCGTGAGGCTGGAAGGAAAAGTCGCGCTGGTCACGGGCGCGTCGAGCGGCATCGGCGCCGCGATCGCCCTTGGCTGCGCGCGGGAGGGCGCGGACGTGGCGGTCACCTATCGCGCCAACGCGGACGGCGCAGAGGCGACCGCATCCCTGATCCGGGCGCTCGGCCGGCGCGCCGAGGTGCTTCGAGTCGACATCGCCCGCGACGAGGAGATCGCGGCGCTCGCGCGGGAGCTGACCGGGCGATTCGGGCGAGTCGACGCCTGGATCAACAATGCCGGGGCGGACATCCTCACCGGCGCGGGCGGGCGGCTCTCCCGGCTCGAGAAGCTCGACCGCGTGCTCGCGGTGGACCTCCGCGGAACGATCGTGTCGTCGTGGGCCGCGGTCGAGATGATGCGGGAGCGCGGCGGCGCCATCGTGAACATGTCGTGGGATCACGTCACCTTCGGCATGGCAGGCGAGAACCCCATCCTTTATTCCGCCGCGAAGGGCGGAGTCGCGAGCTTCAGCAAGTCGCTGGCGCGGGCCGTGGCCCCCGGCATCCGGGTGAACATCCTCGCGCCCGGCTTCATCGAGACCGCATTCGGCGAGCACGCGGACGAGGGCTGGCGCCGTGAGGTCACGGAACGGACCCCGCTCCGGCGGTGGGGAGTACCCGAGGATGTCGTCGGCGCCGCGGTGTTTCTCGCCTCCGACGATTCCCGCTTCCTGACGGGCCAGATGATCATGGTGAACGGTGGCGTGGTGATGTAAGCAGGCCATACACGAGAGGAGCATACGATGCCAGCGACGAAAGAAACGACCTATAGCGAGGCGGAGATCGCCGAGCGGCTGCAGGCGCTGCCCGGCTGGTACTACGAGGATGGCTGGATCCGCCGGATCTACAAGACCGACGGGTGGCCCACCACGCTCATGCTGGTGAACGCTGTCGGCTACCTCGCCGAAGCCGCGTATCATCACCCCGATCTCAGCGTGACGTGGGGGCGCCTGACCGTCAAGCTGCAGAATCACGCCGCCGGCGGCATCTCCGACAAGGATTTCGAGCTCGCGCGGAAGATCGAGGACGCGGCGCTGTGGCGGCCCAGCGGCGGCGCGCTCGAGGGGACGCCGAACAAATGGGTGCGGCCGGGGGATCCACGGTAGCGCCTGCCCCGGCGCCCGGACAGGTCCTGTTCGTCACCGGACGGCTCGCGGAGCCGGCGCTTCGGCGCGTGCTGGACGAGCTGGACACCCCGTTCGAGAAGCGGGTAGCGGTCCTCAAGATCACCGTGGCCGCGCTGATGACGACGCCCTGGATCGCGAAGTTCCTCGAGGTGCCGGACGGCACCGACCTGGTGCTCCTGCCGGGTCTCGTCGAGGGCGAGGCGAGCGTCCTGAGCGAACGGTTCGGGGTGCGCGTCGAGAAGGGCCCGAAGGACCTGCGCGAGATCCCGCGCTACTTCGGCCGGGCGGCCGCGGCGGTGGACTACGGCGCCTGGGACATCGAGATCCTCGCCGAGATCAACAACGCGGCGAAGCTGACGCGTGAGGCGATCCGCGCGGCCGCCGACTATTTCCTGGCCAGCGGGGCCGACGTGATCGACGTCGGCTGCACGCCGGGCGTTCCCTTTCCCGCGCTGGGCGACGTGGTACGCGAGCTTCGCGGTGCCGGCATGCGGGTCAGCGTGGACAGTTTCGACCCTGGGGAGATCCGTGCTGCCATCGAGGCGGGCGCCGAGCTGGTGCTCAGCGTCAACGGCTCGAACCTCGAGGTGGCGCGCGACCTCGGCAATACGGGTGCGCGGGTGGTGGCCATTCCCGACTTCGGCGAAGGCATCGACACGCTCGCGCCGACCATCGAGGCGCTCGAGCGCTGGGGCGTCGGCTACCTGATCGATCCCGTCATCGAGCCGATCGGCTTCGGGTTCATGGCGTCGCTCGAGCGGTACGCCGAGGTGCACCGGCGCTGGCCCGCGGCAGGCCAGATGATGGGCGTCGGCAACCTCACCGAGCTCACGAGCGCGGACACCACGGGCGTCCACGCCGTGCTGCTGGCCATCTGCCAGGAAACGGGCGTGCGCGCCGTGCTCACCACCGAGGTGATTCCCTGGGCCCGCGGCGCCGTGCGCGAGATCGATATCGCCCGGCGGCTCATGTACCACGCGGTGCGGAACCGCACACTTCCCAAGAACGTGGACGACCGCCTGGTCACGGTGAAGGACCCGGAGATCCTGGAGTACGACGAGGCCGAGCTCCGGGGCCTGCACGCGGC
>JACCSZ010000340.1 GCA_013812695.1 Gemmatimonadales bacterium
CGTGCGTCGGCGGTCACGACGTCCATCCCGACCACGGTGTCCGACGTCCAACCCCAGCGCCTCGTCAGATAGCCGAACCCACCACCCAGGGTGAGACCCGCGATCCCGGTGAGCGAGACGAACCCGAGGACGGCCGCGAGCCCGTGTACCTGCGTCTCGCGGTCCACGTCGCCGAGCAGGCAACCCGCCTGCGCGTGCGCGACCGTTCTCCGTGGATCCACCCATACGCCTCGCATGAGCGACATGTCGAGCATCAGCGCGCCGTCGGCCGTGGCCAGACCCGCGATGTTGTGTCCTCCACCTTTGATGGACAGCAGGAGGTCGTGCTCGCGCGCAAACTGTACGCACGCGATCACGTCGGCGACGCCGAGGCAGCGCGCGACCATGGCGGGATGTCTGTCGATCATGCCGTTCCAGACGGTTCGGGACTGCTCGTAGCCGGCGTCGCCGGGCACGACCACCAGTCCCCGCAGGCGCATCCTCAGGGCGTCGAGCGTGTCCTGCTTGAGCCCGATCTCGGGACCTGCCAGCGTCTTCGCTCTCATTGCGTGGCCCCTCTCAGTATTGCGCCCAACGACAGACTACGACGTTCAGGCGGCTCATCTGCTCCACCTTCGCCCAATTGGCGCGGTCGTAGGGCGCGCGGTCACCGAGCCCGGCGTTGTCGACGGGGATGTCGACCCGAGCCGGTCGAGCACGCCGTCGGCCCACGCCGGGGCGAGTTCGGCGCCGATCGCCATCTGGTGCGCTCCGGTGGATGGTGATGCTTTCTCAACTGCAGCCTTCGACCCAGGCAACAGCGGGTAGCAGGCCCGCGCGGTACTCCAGGACGTTTCGGCCGTCGGTCTCGAAGATCAGCCGATTCGCCGTATCGGCCGGTGCCTCGGGCGTCACGATCAAGTAGTGGCCATTGGTATACTTGTGTGGCTGCTCTTGGACCCGGCCCGGATACAGCGAGTCGATCCGCGCCTCGCTATCGCCCACCCGGGCGCCGGTGGCGGTCGCGACCGCCGTGTCCTTCACCTCGATGCGCGCCACACGGCCGTCGACCACCATCGCCAGTACCCGCCCCGCCACTCCCGCCAGGGCTACATGCGCACAGCCGGCCGCGGAATCGGGCGCCGCGAACTCGCCACCGAGCGCGGCGCGTGCCTCGACAACCGACATCCCCGCACGCAGTGGTCCAATGCCTTCCGGGGTGACCGTCCACGGGCGCTGAGCGGCGGTGGGAGCGCCGGTATCACGCGCAGCAATTGTACCTGCGGGGGCACTCGCCCCATCCGGCCGCGGCGATGGAGTACAGGCCGTATGCGCGAACAACGCCGCCGCGAGCACACCCGATACAGCGAGCATCTTCATTGTCTCTACTCCGATCCGTGTCGCCTGTTTGACGTGAATTGAACGGCAATACCCTGCTGGTACCACCGCGTCGGCTATGCGCCGAACGACCCGTCGATCTCCGCGAACGGGACCCCATCGGCCAGCCGCGTAAACGTCCCCCGCGCCGCGATCTCCGTGGCCGCTTTGAGAAACCCACCCCACGCTGCCCTCGCCAGCGCCCCGCCCACACTGACCCGCCGCACCCCGAGCTCGGCAAGCTCGCTCACAGTAGTGAAGTCGCTCCCGACGAGCACGTTGACCGGCTTCGGCGCGACCGCGGCCACCACCGCCGCGATCTCGGCCCTGCTTCGGATCCCCGGTGCGTACAGGCAGTCGGCGCCCGCCTCGGCGTACGCCGTGAGCCGCCGGATCGTCTCGGCGAGGTCCGGGCGCCCGACGATGAAGCCCTCGGAACGGCCGGTGAGGACCACTCCGGTGCCGGAGGCGTCGATTGCCCACCTGGCAGCCCGGACGCGTTCGACGGCCAGGCCGAAGTCGAACAGCGGGTGCGCGGCGTTCCCGGTTGAGTCCTCGATCGAGAGCCCGGCGACCCCAGTAGCCGCCGCGCGCACGACGTTCGCGCCCACCCCCGCCGGCTCCGTGGCGAAGCCGCCCTCGAAGTCCGCGTTGACCGGCAGCTCGACGCCGCCGGCGATCGACCGAAGATGCGCCAGCGCCTCCTCGAGCGACACGTGATTGTCCGGGCGGCCCATGGACCACGCGAAGCCGGAGCTGGTCGTCGCCAGCGCCGGGAAGCCGAGCCCGGCGAGGAGCCGGGCGCTGCCGAGGTCCCATGGGTTGGGCATCACGAAGCAGCCCGATTTGTGGAGCCGGCGGAAGGTCGCGTGGCGATCGGTCGGAGGTGTCATGCGGCTAGGGCACGACGACGCTATCCGGTGCCTGTGCCGCGGCCGCCGCCCCCGCCGCCGCCGCGCAGGTGACAGTGATCCGCATCGGAGTGTAGATGCCGAGGGTGAGGAAGCTCACGAGCTGATTGACGAAGCTCAACTGAGTCTCGACCCTGGCGACGCCGCCGGGACATTGTGCTGCGGTCGATACGGTGCTCGGGGGCACCAGGCCGTAGATCCATCCCGAAGCAAAGGACTTGTTGATCACCTGCGTCGAGGGCGTCGCTCCGGTCTCGATGGTGGCATGAT
>JACCSZ010000413.1 GCA_013812695.1 Gemmatimonadales bacterium
GTGTTAGGCACGCCGCCAGCGTTCGTCCTGAGCCAGGATCAAACTCTCCAATAGTTTGGAAATTTGAACAGCTCTAGCCGAACGACCTGGTATATCTGTCGTCCGAATCACTAATGATCAGAGTAAACCCTATCTGGTCGGTCTCTGTGCCCGTCCAGATCAGAGGGTCCGCACTCCATCACTTCTAGCTCACATCACTTGTCAAAGAGCTTGCGTCATCGCCCCACTACTTTAGGCGACAGCCCGCAATGATACCTGAATTTGACGCTGGGGTCAAGGTCTAAACTTCGGAGTACGAAGAGATTTGACGCCCAGCAGATCGAGCCCGATAATCTACCGAATCGGCAGTCCATGTCAACAGTTCGTCAACGGTCCGCGACGTTTCGACCGCGGATCGACGGCCCGACCCGCTACCCGTGACCTGAAACACTGTGGCCGTGGGTGGGAGAGGTTACACTCAGCACGCCTCCCGACTTTCCTGCCCAAGGAGATCCCGATGCCCAAGCTCGCCTCCATGGACGACCTGCTCGTCCACGAACTCCACGATATCTACAGCGCCGAAGGTCAGATCCTGAAGGCGCTCCCGAAGATGGCGAGCGCCGCCAGGCACCCCGACCTCAAGGAAGCGTTCGAAGAGCATCGCCGGCAGACCGAAGAACAGGTGCGGAGGCTCGAGCAGGTGTTCAAGCTGCTCGGCATGCCGGTCAAAGGCCGGACATGCGACGGGATGGCGGGACTGCTCGAAGAAGCCAGAAAGACCATGGAACAAGACGCCGACCCCGCCGTGCTGGATGCGGCGCTGATCGCCGCCGCGCAGAAGGTCGAGCATTACGAGATCGCCAGTTATGGCTGTGTCTGCACCTACGCCGAGATGCTGGGCTACGACCAGGTCCACGAGCTGCTGGGCCGGAATCTCGACGAAGAAGAGACGACGGACCAGAAGCTCACGGCGCTGGCGGAGAGCGTCATCAACGGCGAGGCGGACAAACTCGACGCCGAACAGGCCGAGCGCGACGCCTAGCGACTGTCTACCTCTTCGGTCCCCATGCGTCAGACCTCGGCCAAGGCCGCCGCCTGGTCGATCACGACCCGCGTCCGCTGCCGGCGCAGGGCGATGCGCACTCTCACCAGGAGGACCGTGGCTACGACCGCCAGACCCAGCACCAGTCCCCACCAGAGACCGACCGGGCCCCATCCCGCCTTGATGCCGAGCAGCCAACTGACCGGCAGGCCCAACAGCCAATAGCCAAGCAGGTTCACCAGCATGGCGACGCGGGTTTCGCCCAGACCGCGCAGGATGCCGCCGGCCACCACCTGCAGGCCGTCGAATACCTGGAACACGCCGGCCAGCGGAATGAGGCCGGCGGCGATCGTCACCACCGCCACATCGGAGGTGTAGAAGCGCGCAAGTGCGTTCGGCACGATCAGAAAGACCAGCGCGGTGCAGCACATGAAGCCGGCGCCGCAGATGAGGGCGGCGCGCGCCGCGCCCCGTGCGCCGGTGGCGTCGGCGCGTCCCACGGCATGGCCGACCAGGACCGACGCCGCGTCCCCCACGCCGAGCGGCACCATGAACGTGAGTGACGCCAGGTTGATGGCCACCTGATGCCCGGCCATCTGCCGCGTGCCGAGCCACCCCATCAGGAGCGCGACGCAGGCAAAGGCGCCGAACTCCAGCACGTACTGCAGCCCGATCGGCACGCCCAGCCGCACCATCCTCAAGAGCGGCTCGGAATCCCAGACCTCCGGATGACGCTGCCGGAGCCGTGGGGCGATCTCGCGCCAGGCGAGTGCGACCAGCACGGCCAGCAGAAGCCACCTGCTCGCCGTGGTGGCCCAGGCGGAGCCGAGCACGCCCATGCGCCCGAAGGGCCCGTGCCCGAAGATCAGCGCCCAATTGAGGGCCGCATTTACGAGGTTGGCGACGACGATGGCCACGACGATGCTTGCCGTCCGCCGGAACGCCTGCAGACTCTGGCGAAACACGATGAACAGAAAGAACGGCAGCACCCCGGGCGCGAGCCACACGGTGTAGGCGGCTGCGAGCGGAACGACCTCGGCCGGTTGCCGCGCCCATCCCAGTACCGGGCCGGCGGCGAGCAGGATCGCGACCGAGGGCACCGCCAGCATCACGGCGAGCAGCACCCCCCGCTGCATTCCGCGCGCGACCGCGGCCTCGTCGCGGGCGCCGACCGCCTGGGCGACCACCGGATCGAGCACCATGAGCGTGCCCATCCCGAACACGCCGATGCCGAAGAAATAGAGGTGCCCGAGGGCAACGGCGGCGAGGCCCACGGACGAGCCGTCCGGGGACATGTGGCCGACCATGACGGTGTCGACCACCCCCATGAGCATCATGCCGACCTGCACGATGACGACGGGAATGGCGAGCCGGAGCATGGAACGCAGCTCGCCCCGCCGGGGGAAGATCCGGCCGGCCGCGGACGGGGATGTCATGGGTCAGGACCGGAGTGGCGGCCGGGGAACGTCGTCGGAGCGAGGGCTCGCGAGGAGGCGCTCGCTGAAATCCACCCGCTCCGCCAGCTCGCTGACCTGCTGGCGCAGCGCGTCGAGCTCGTCCATGACCTCCGCCGGCATCAGGCCGCCCGTGGTCGGCTCCTCGGGGTCCCAGCGACGGACCAGCCGGCCCTCGGCGTCGCGGAAGGACCCGCTTGCAACCAGGATAAGGTCGTACACCCACCAGAGGCCGAGACCGCCAATGGTGAGCGCCATCAGGACGCCCGTTCCGGTCTTGTTCACGTAGAAGCGGTGGCCGCCGAACGGCCCGAGCACGGCGGCCAGCGCCAAAGCAACGCCGCGCGACCGGTCGGAAGCAGGTTCGGAGTACTCCCCGGTGGGGTTCATAGCGGTGAATATCCCTTCGGTGCGCCGTGGTGTCCACGGTCACGTCGGGCCGGGCGGCCACCCGAGTATGATGAAGGTCCAATTGGCCATCTACATCGAGCCGGGAGTGCGATCATGCCACGCAAATCTGACGAGGGGATTCCAGCGCTGCAGAACGACGACGTGACCGGCATGAGCGAGGAGAAGCAGGACGACGCCATTCGGGAGAGTGGCCACGCCCCACGCCGGAAAGCTGCCAAGGAGTTCCTCGACGAGCAGGCCGAGCAGGCCGGTGAGACGGCGCCCGGGGACGAGAAACGGCCGTAGCGAGTGCGCCCGGGTGGACTCGAACCACCGACCCACAGCTTAGAAGGCTGTTGCTGGACAGTTGTGCCACGCAGATGAGGTCGATTCAACCATCCGTAAACCCTTCGCTGGGCTGCATTTTTCGCGCAAATGACATGGCCGGCGAGTTGTCGGTAGCGTGGCCAAGCCGGGCATATCTCAGAAATTGGCCACTGATTGGCCACCCCCTCGATGCCCCGCTTGAGTGGGCCTAACCGGGGCCGCTGGAGGGGGCCGTGGCCCCAACGCGGGCCGGCCGCAGACTCGATGTAGGCGCTCCTGGCGGCCACGCTGTGGAAGCGGTGAGTTGCGCGGTGGGGAGGATGATGGCCTGCAGCTGATCAGATATTCGTTAGCTAGACTGCTCGAGGTACCCCGAGTCGGAGTAGCACCGACTCTGGCCGAACCTAGTTGTCCTTATCGAAGTCGCAACTATGCACTTGACAAACCCACGAACGGGGCTATCT
>JACCSZ010000421.1 GCA_013812695.1 Gemmatimonadales bacterium
TCCACCAGGTCCACCCCGACGCCGATCACGTTCACGGCCAGGCCCACCAGAACGACGCGAAGCCGGCGAGCGGGGCGGGCACCGGGAGGTAACCGCCGAGGATGAGCCCGAGATAGGACGCGGCCCCGCCCACTACGCCCGTGACCGCCCAGAGGGGCCAAGTCGGGCGGCGCCAGGCTCCCACCAGGCCGACTTCCTCCGCCCAACGCTCCTGCTCGGCCGCCGCCGCCGCCTCGAGGGCGAGCCATGCCGATTCGAGGCGCCGCGCCGCCGCGGTCAACGCCGCCCGCCACGCGTCGGCGCCGCGATCGCGCGCGCGTCCCGGAATGGGTGTCGCCTGCTCGAGGAGATCGAGGGCGTCCATGAACGAGCCCCCGCCGCTGCCGAGCCGCGCGGCGATCCCGCTGGTGTCCGCTCCGGTCACGGCGAGGGTCCGAAGCCGGCGGACCGGGTAGCGCGATTCCTCGGCGGCCCTCCGCAGTGCGGCGTTCGCTGCGCTCGCAATCCGCGAGGCCGCGCCACCCACCGCCTGCTCCCAGGCCACGAGCCAGCCGGGGCGGCCGAGCGAGGCCACGGCGTTCTCCAGGTCACCCGCGGCGGCGCGCGAGCGGGCGGCACCGGCCAGCTCGAAGACCGCGGTTACCAGCCCCAGCCGGATGTCGTCGAGGGAAACCTCGAGGGCGCCAACCGGAGCGGCCGGTGGGTCGACCATCCGCCCGAGTGAGGGGCCGAGCTCGGGCACGACCCAGAGATCCCGAGACCCTGGAGCCATCGTCACGAGCGCGCGAGGACGGCGCGCCTTCCGGTGCGTGCCTCGTACCGGCGCACGAACACGGCGAGCGAATCGGCGGTGAACGCGGCGCGATCGATGCCGGTGGCCCGGATGACGCGTTCGATCGCCGCCGGCGCGCCTTCGACTTCGAGGAGCGGGTCCATATCCGGGTAGCGCTCGAGGCGGGCGGTCGCGCCATCGAGGCCGAATACCTCGACGTCGCGGTCGATGGCGTGGACCACGTCGTAGCCGAGAGCGATCAGGAGTGGGTGGGGCGAGGCGGCGACCGGAACCTCGATCTCCTCGCGCAACTTGTAGCCGTCGACGGACCGCCGCGTCGGGCCCTTCCATCCGAGGACCGCGTCGGCCCGTCCATCGGTGCGATGATAGCTTCGCACCCGGAGCACTTCGTCGCGCGCGGCGAGCTCCCCGGCGCGGTCGTACCGGCGATCGGCCATCAGGCCGCGGAAGCCTTCGACCGCGCCCGCCGCGAGGAGCTTGTCGCGAACCGCGATCTGGTCCGGGATGACGGCCTTGAGTTCGAGCTCGTCAGGCACTGGGGCCGCCGCCAGTCATGCAGGCATGTGAACCGGAGGCAGTCGGGCAGGTGTCCGCCGTCATCCCGGCCCTGAGCGCAGCGAAGGGGCCAGTATCGCCTCCACCACCGCCTCCGTCTCGCTCAGGTCCTCGAACACGGCGTGCGGGCCACACGCCGAGAGATCGGCCACCGAGTACGCGCCCGTTGCTACCGCGAGCGCGCGGGCGTCGATGGCGGTGCCGCACGCCACGTCCGCCGGCGTGTCGCCGATGATGACCACCTCGGCACCGTGCGGGATCCGGCCGAAGATCGGCTCGGCGCGCCGCGCCGCGATCGACGGCAGCTCGGGCCGGTGACCCGCGTCGGACCCGTAGGCCCCGACCCGGAATCGTTCGGGCGCGATCCCGCCCGAGCGCAGTTTGAGGGCCGCGGCGTCGGCGAGGTTGCCCGTGAGCAGCCCGAGCACCACGCCCGGTTCGCGCTCGAGCCGGTCGAGCAGCGGGCGTACGCCAGGCATCAGGGTCGTCGACGTCGTTGGTCGCTCGAGCTCGCGGGCCAGCAGGCCGACGTACCGGTCGCAGAGGGCCCGTACGCGCGGCGACTCGCACGGCTCGTGCTGACCCGCGGCCGCGAGCATCTCGGCCACGATCTGCGGATCGGTCTTGCCGTCGAACCGGATGGTGCCGAATGCCGCGGTGTCGCCCACCTCGTCGGCGAGCGCCGCCACGATGGCGCGGCGCCCGGCGTCCGCGGTGAGGAGGATGGTTCCGTCGATGTCGAACAGCACGAGCCTGCGGATCACCGCGATTCCAGCCGCCTGACCGCGACGAGCCGCTCACGGAGCGGCGCCGCGCGGCTGCCGGGCAGCCACGGCTCCTGCACCATCCCGCCGACGCCGACGGTCGAGTGAACCAGCGTGTCGGCCTCGCCGGCGAACGCCACATGCGTGATGCGCGCCCCGGTGTCGCTCCGGAAGAACAGCAGATCGCCGGGGCGCACGGCATCGGGTGGGACGGAAGCGCCGCATTCGGCCTGCTGCGCGGAGTCGCGAGGAAGGCTGAGGCCGCGGGCCAGAAAAGTGGTCTGCACCACGCCGCTGCAGTCGACGCCGCACGGCGTCACGCCGCCCCACTCGTACGGCGCGCCCGCGAAGTATTCGGCGGCCCAGCGCTCGGGTGCCTTGGCCCGGGCCGCGGCCGCCGTCTCGGCCGCCGCGGTGATCGTGCCGTCCAGCAGTCGGCCGCGCCGGCCGTCGGGGAGCCGAATGGCATCGCCCTCGATCGCGGCGCGGGCGCGGAGCGGCAGCCGGATTCGGGCTTCACCGGCACGGACGGTGGCCCCGTGGCTCCAGCCGGTGGCGTCGCGCCGCCAGGCGTCGGCGGCGTCCGCATCCAGCTCGATGCAGTACCCCGAGTGCACCCAGCCGACGTAGCGGTCGAGCCCGGTGCGAACTTTCCGCCACTCGACCGAGGTCTCGAGAATGTCCGCCGTTTCGCCGAGGACGAGCTGGGTCACCTGCTCGGCGCGGAGCGTCGATTCGGCGAAGACGGGAACGATGGCGGCCCGGGCGATGACGGCGGCGGTCACGGCGTGGCGGTATCCTGGGCGGCGCACTCGCGACACAGCGTCACCCCCTTGAAGGTGCAGATCAGGCAGATGAAGGTCCCGCACTTCGTGCACGGGTAGCCCTCGGACGCCCGCTCCTCGCGCCCGCAGGCCCGGCAGCCCATGGCGTCGTGTTCGCGAATCTCCGCCATGCCCACCTCAGACCGTGAGACTGTAGCGCTTGATCTTGTTGATCAGCGTGGCCCGCGAGATCCCAAGCTCGATCGCGGCGCGCGTCCGGTTGCCGGTGTGGTGCTTGAGGGTGCGCTCGATGTGCTGGCGCTCGAGGTCCTCGAGGCTGAGGGGCGTGTGCCGGCGGTCGCCGATGCCGGGCCGGGCGCGGAACTCCCCGGGCAGGTGCTCGACGCTGACCGCCGGCGCGCCGCGGCCGAGGATCAGCGCGCGCTCGAGCACGTTCCGCATCTCGCGCACGTTGCCCGGCCAGCCGTACGCCAGGAGGCGGTCGAGCACCTCGCTCGAAAGCGTCGGCGGGCCGTCCGGCAGCTCGCCGAGGAGGTCGGTGAGCAGGCGCGTGATCAGCGCCAGCCGGTCCTCGCGCGAACGGTCGCGCACGGCGGGAAGCATGAGCGGCATGACGCTCAGGCGATAGTACAGGTCTTCGCGGAACCGGAGCTCTTCGACCTCGCTCTGCAGATCCTTGTTGGTTGCGGCCACGAGCCGCACGTCCACCGTGATCTCGCGTGTGCCGCCCAGCCGGCGGAAGGTCTTGGTCTCGAGCACCTTGAGGAGCTTGGGCTGGAGCTCGGGCGCCAGGTCGCCGATCTCGTCGAGGAAGATCGTGCCGTGGTCGGCGATCTCGAACAGGCCCTGCTTCCGATCCTTGGCATCGGTGAAGGCGCCCTTCTCGTGCCCGAACAGCTCGGAGTCCAAGAAGGTGGCGTTGAGCCCCGCGCAGTTGACCTCGACGAACGGCGCTCTGGCGCGGGGGCTCAAATCGTGGAGCATGCGCGCCACCCACCCCTTGCCGGTGCCGCTCTCGCCGGTCAGGAGGACGGTGGTCCGCTCGCTCTGCGCCAGCAGCCCGACCTGGTGCGCGAACTCCTGCATGCCGGTGGAGGCGCCGAGCGAGTCGAGCCCGTGATCCGGCGCGCTCTGGACCAGCAGCGCTTCGTTGATCCGGCGGAGCCGCGCCTTGTCCGCCACCCGCGCGGTGGCCGCCGCGAGGTGTTCCATGTCGACCGGCTTGGTGAGAAAGTTCTCGGCGCCGAGCTGCATGGCCCGGACCGCGGTGGCGACATCGCTCTCGCCCGTCAGCAGAATGACGGCGGCATCTCGCTTCCGGAGGTGCTCGAGCACCTCCATGCCGTCCATGCCGGGCAGCCGGAGATCCAGGATCACCACCTCGGGACGGATTCGATCGAAGGTGGCCAGACCGGCCTCGCCGCTGAGCTCCCGAGTCACCTCGTAGCTGAGCCGCTCGAAGTAGTTCCCGATGCCGCGCAAGACGTCGACGTCGTCATCGATGAGGAGGACGGATCCGGCCATGGGGTGCCTTAGAGTGGCGATACACGCAGGGGGTCACCCTGAGCGGAGCGAAGGGGACATGCCTCGGAGCACGATTCCTTCGCTCCGCCCAGGATGACCCGCCCCGCCAGAAATTAGTCAGTCCCCGCCCCCGCGTCACCTTACCCGGGTCCCGGCACCATGATGCGGATGGCGTGCGGCACGACGGTGGCGGTGAACGGGGTGTGACCGCCGGGCTCGCCGTCGAGCTGGACCGGGTGGACCGGGTGGCTCTCGACCCGGATTTCCCGGCCGCGGGCGTAGCCGACATAGGTGTCGAGACCTTCGACGTCGGGGGCCATACGCAGCATGGCCCACACCGCCCGGACGCTCTGGCCCAAGCTGTTGGCCCGCACTACGACCACGTCGAGCAGGCCGTCGTCGGGCCGGATGCCGGCGCCGAGGCGCACGTAGGGAGGGATCACCTCGCCGCAGTTGGCCACGAGCACCATGGCGGCGTTGGCGTCATACTCCACGCCGTCGATGGTGATGACGTGGTCGGTGCTCCGGATCTCCGAGATCAGCCGGAAGGTCGTCGCGACGTACGCGCCCATGCCCCAGCGCCGCTTGTGCTCAGTCAAGGTGCCCGCCATGACCCGCGCGTCGTACCCCGCGCCGCAGGCGACGGCGAAGTAATGCAGCCCGTCGGCGCGCTCCATCCGGCCGAGATCGAACGGGCGGGGGGAGGCGGTCACCAGCGCCCGCGCAGCGCGCACCGGTGCGGACGGGATACGCAGGTTGCCGGCGAGCAGGTTGCCGGTGCCGCCCGGTATCACCCCCAGGCTCACGTCCGTTCCGACCAGCGCCGCGGCGGCCTGCATGGTCGTGCCGTCGCCGCCGAACACCGCCACGACGTCCACGCCCAGCGCCACGCCCTCGGCGGCGAGCCGGCGCGCGTCGCCCGGACCGGTGGTGGCGGCCAGATCCACGCTCCAGCCCGCGGCCTCGATGGTGCGCATGACGGCATCCACGCTCCGGGGACGGGTGCGCGCGGCGGCCGGATTGGTGATGACGAGCGCGCGGGTCATCAGAACTCCCGCTCCCACAGGATGTCGAACCCGATCTGGTACGGGTTGGTGCTCCCCAACCGATTCGTGATGCCGAAGTTGCCGCACGATTGGATCGTGGGCTCGACGGCGGTCTGCAGCCTCCACTCCTTGCTGAACCGGAACTCGAGGCTGGCGCCGAGGTTCTTGTAGCTGAGCTGGCTGAAGTCGGGGCAGAAGCCGGCGTTGAAGGTCAGGAA
>JACCSZ010000431.1 GCA_013812695.1 Gemmatimonadales bacterium
GGGTTGGTGTGCACCCAGCTGTAGTAGTCCCCGAGGGCGAGGTAGCCTTCGGGGCGCTCGGGCGCGAGCGCCAGCGCCCGCTCGGCCGCCTGGCGAGCGGCCTCCGCCCCGGCCGGCGTAGGCGTGATCCAGTAGACTTGCGCGTGCGCCCGCGAAAGCTGGCTCCATGCGAGGGCGAAGCTGGGGTCCAAGGCCACCGCCCGCTCGTAGTAGCCGCGCGCCCGCCGGAGGCTTACGAGGTCGAAAGTGGAGAGGGCGCCAGTCGCCTCCTCGCCCCGAAGGTAGGCATCGTACGCGGCCAGGCTCTGCGTGGGCCGCTCCGCAAGTCGCTCGCGCTCGCCCGCGCCGAGCGCTATACCGAGCGCCCGGGCCACGCGGGTCGCCACGTCGGCCTGTACCTGGAAGACATCCGTGAGTGGGGCCTCGAAGGGCTCCTGCCATTTGGTCGAGGCGGTCGAGACCTGCACCAGCTCGGGGCTGACTTGTACCCGGCTCGCCCCGCCAGTGGCCTTCTGCCAGCGCACGGTGCCGGTTAGGAGGTACTGGACCCCCAGCTCCTCACCGATCTGCCGAGGCGACTTTGTCGTGTGCTTGTATTGGCTCGAGCTGCTGCGCGCCGTCACCTGGAGGCTCGGGAGGGCGGCGAGTTTGCCCCGCACAGCGTCGGTTACGCCGTCGGCGAAGTAGGCGTCGGCCGAATCGCCGAGCTGTTCGAACGGCAGCACTGCGACGCGCATGGTACCACTGCCCGCCTCCCCGCCAGATCGACCGCGCCACCACGCGAAGAGCACTCCCAAGGCAATGAGGAAGCCAAGCGCGAGCGCGGCGGCAGCTGGCAGGCGGCCCCACTTCGCGAGTCGTCGGCGTGCCGACGCCAGGACGCCGGGCGGGGCCGTTATGGCGGGACTGCCGAGGGCGCGAGCGAACTCGGCCATGCTCGCGAAGCGGTCGGCCGGCACTTTCGCGAGCGCGCGCTGTACGGCGGACTCAAGCCCCTCCGGCACCGTCTCCCGCAGAACCCGCAAGGGGCGCGGGGCCTCGGTAAAACGGCGGGCGATGATCGCCTGGGGGGTCGGCCCCGTGTGGGGCGGCTCACCGGCCAGCATCTCGTACATGACGCAGCCCAAGCTGTATACGTCACTCCGGCCATCGATGTGGCTCGCAGCGCTGGCCTGCTCTGGACTCATGTAGGCCGCAGTGCCCACGGCCAGGCCTGTCTCGGTCAGGCGCACAGCGTCGGACTGAGCCAGCGCGCGGGCGATGCCGAAATCTGCGACCAGGGCATGGACCCTGGATTCCCGACCCGCCTGGCTCGGTGCGCCCGCCGGATATCCGCTCAATAGGATGTTCTCCGGCTTGATGTCGCGGTGGATCACTCCCTGGCCGTGCGCATATGCCAGCGCATCCGCCACCTCTCGCGCGATCTGCAGCACCTGCTCTACCGGAAGGTACGTCTCCTGCCGCAGCCGATCCCGCAGCGTTTCCCCCTCCACGTAGGGCATCGCGTAATAGAGCAGGCCATTCACAGACCCTGAGTCGAACAGCGGCAGGATGTGAGGATGGCTCAGGTTGGCGGCGACTTCGATCTCTCGCAGGAAGCGGTCAGGTCCCAGAGCGTGAGCCAAGTCAGGGTGGAGGACCTTGAGGGCTACGGAGCGGTGATGGCGAAGGTCACGCGCCAGATATACTGTGGCCATTCCTCCGCGGCCGAGGGTGCGGAGGATGCGGTAGGCTCCGATCGTCTGCCCATCGGCAACGGCACTGTGTACCGGGGCAGAGGGCGGCACGATGTTGCCGGCGGGGCTCTTGAGGAAGCTATCGGACGCGTCATGGGCGGCGAGCAGCGCCTCGACTTCACGCCGGAGGTCAGTGTCCCCGGCGCAGGCTTCGTCCAGGAACGTGATGCGGGCGGGAGGCGAACGCTCCAACGCTGCGGAAAAGACCTGCTTGATTCGTTCCCACTGATCACCGGTCATCGAGGTCCTCAGCCCTCGCTCAACTCACGCTTGAGCCATGCCCTTGCCATCGCCCATTCGCGTTTGACCGTCGCCGGAGAGACACATAGCGCCTCCGCTGTTTCTTCGATGCCAAGTCCCGTGAAGTAGCGCAGCTCGACCACTCTGGCTTGCTGGGGGTCCAGTTGAGCCAGTTTCGTGAGGGCATCGTCGAGCGCCGGCAGATCGACGTCGCTCACCAACGTTTCGACGGCTGTCTCATCCAGCGTTAAATGAACCGCAGCCCCCCCGCGCTTGGCCGCCAGACGCGCGCGGGCATGGTCCACCAGGATACGTCGCATGAGCTGGGCGGCTACGCCGAAGAACTGCGACCGGTTTTGCCAGTGAGCCTGACGCTGATCCACCAGCCGCAGGTAGGTCTCATGCACGAGAGCGGTGGTCTGCAGCGTATGGCCTGGAGACTCTTGGCGAAGGAATCGCTCAGCTTGCCGCCGGAGCTCCTGGTAGACGATGGGGACCAGCCGATCGAGCGCGGCGGTGTCTCCGCCGCTCCACGCCTGCAGCAGGTCGGTTATACTCCGGGCCGGAGTCGCCATCGGGCCAACTCGATAGATCGTGGAAGTCTCAAACGTTGAGCCCGGGACGCGTCTGGTCAAGCGCTGCCCACGCCTACGGCCCAAGGTTCACCAGCTGTCCGATTCCCAACCAAGCTCCTCCACCGTTCTCGAGCGCTTCGGCGACCTCGCGGTGAGATCGAGCGCCTGGTCGAGAGCCAGCCGCCGCTCCCGCCCGCAAGCGCTCACGCAGCGACTCCCATTCCACGAACGACTGGTGTACCAGAGCTCGCGCCGACCGGCGCGCCTAAGTCGTGCACCGACAGAATGTGGGGGTGCTGGAGCGACGCGGCACGCCGGATCTCGCGCTAGAACCGCCCGACGCCGACTGCCGTGGCCAGTTCCGGCTTGAGCATCTTCAGGGCGACGTAGCGCCGATGCCGGAGATCGCGCGTGAGATAGGCGGTGGCCATCCCTCCGCGCCCGAGGCTCGCGCTCGAGCACGTACCAGTCACGCAGGGCTTGCCTGGACGAAAGTCGTTTCGCGGCAGGGTAACCGCGACCGTAAATTCACAAAGCTACTCAATGACTTGGACCAGGTCAGAAACGCAGCGACGTACCCTGCTGAGAACTTCGCGGTGTCTCCGGAGCAAGCCGGTGCCTGGTTAGCGATCGCATAGGAGATGTACACTTGGCTCCTAGAGGAGTGGGTGAGTCCCAGGTCTAGTTGAAAAAACAGGTGGTACCTCGATACTTAAGCGTTGGTCCGGCCAAGGATCTCCGCTCACGACACGAGGATACCACCCATGCGAAGAGTACGCCACATGGCTCCGAAGAGCCAGTCATCCGCCGTCGCCCCGCCGACGCTCGCCATGCCGCTCGACGAGGGCCTCGCGCGGCTCACCCTCATCCAAGCGCTCATTCCCCTGGGGCTCAAGGCGGTAGAGCACGCCCTCGCGCAGGAAGTGACGGCGCTCGCCGGTGCGCGGTATGCCCACGACGATGCGCACCCCGAGATCGTGCGCTGGGGGGAGCAGCCAGGGTCGATCTACCTCGCCGACCAGAAGCTCCCCATTCAGGTCCCGCGCGTGCGGGATCGCGCGGCGGGGCACGAGGTGGCGCTCACGACGTATCAGCACTTCCAGACGCCGCGCGCGCTGGATGGCGGCCTTTTCCGCCGCGTGCTGGGTGGACTCTCCTGCCGCGAGTACGAGGCCGCGGCGGAGACCGTGCCCCAGGCCTTCGGGCTCGCCCGCTCCAGCGTGTCCCGCCGGTTCATCCGGGCGAGCGCGCGGGAGTTGCGGCGGCTCCTCGAGCGCCCGCTCGACGATCGGGAGTGGCTGGTGCTGGT
>JACCSZ010000034.1 GCA_013812695.1 Gemmatimonadales bacterium
ACCTCCAGCGGGTTCTCCTCGGAGCTCGGCTGGATCCGGTATCCGAGCCCGAGCTCGCCGATCCCGTTCATCAAGAATGAGGAGCTGATCCTCCTCCGGGCGGAAGCCAGCATCAACCTCAACGACCTGGGGACGGCGCTGACCGACATCAACACCGTCCGCGTAACGTCCGGCGGCCTGCCCCCGCTGCTGGCGTTCCTTGACCAGAGCGCCGCCACCGACGAGCTGCTCTACAACCGGCTCTTCTCGCTCCTCTACGAGGGTGGGCACCGCTGGATCGATCTCCGGCGGTACGGAAGGCTGGCAATCTCGCCTGCCGGCAACCTCCCTATCTCTCGAGTAGGGGGGGCGGAAGTGGTCTTCCAGACGCTGCCGATTCCAAGCGACGAGACCGGGGCCCGGTAGGAGTTGGTCTCACCCGCTTGGATATGTTTTCGTGTCCGTCACCTCCGTGGAGGAGATCCCATGTCTCACCGGTTTCCGTCGATTGCTTCCGACCGATCACTCGCGCTGGCCGTGATGGCGCTCGCCCTCGCCGGCTGCTCGGGGGAAGCGTCGAAATATTCGGGCCGTTGGTCACGCGATCTCTATGGCGAAGGCGAAGTCAAGATGAACCTGGCGTCCAACGGCAACGTGGAGCTGATGCTGCCCTCCCCCCGGTGGCCCGACTCGGTGGACATGAAAGGCCACGCCGACTTCGTGGGCGACACGCTCCTGTTCAAGGCGGACACCTCCGGCAGCGCCTGTCAGACGGCTGATGCGCGCTACGTGATCAGCCGGACGGAGGACGAGCTGCACATCGCCGGGCTGGGCATGGACAATTGCGGCGGCCGGCGCGCGGCGCTGGTCGGGACCTGGAACAAGACCTGACTCAGGCCGGCCACTGCTGCGTGACACAGTGGAAGGCGCCGAGCCCCCAGACGAGATCGGTGCAGTCGAGGCCGACGATCTCCCGGCCGGGGAACAGGTCACGCAGGATGGCGCACGCCTCCTCGTCACGGGGCGGGTCGTAGAACGGGACGAGCACCAGGCCGTTGGCGATGTAGAAGTTGGCGTAGCTCGCCGGGAGACGCTGGCCCTCGTGGGTCAGCGCGCGGGGCATCGGCAGCGGCACCACGTGGAGCAGCTGCCCGTCCTGGTCGGTCATTCCGCGGAGCCGCTCCAGGTTTTCCAGGAGCGGCTCGTAATTTTCATCGGCCGGGTCGGGCTCGACGGCCGTCACCACCGTGCGCTCGTCCACGAACCGGGTAATGTCGTCGACGTGGCCGTCGGTGTCGTCACCAGCGATGCCATCGCCCAACCAGAGAATCTTGGTGACGCCGAGATAGGCGCGGAGATGACGTTCGATGCCGGCGCGGTCGAGGTCCGGATTGCGGTTGGGATTGAGCAGGCATGCTTCGGTGGTGAGCAGCGTGCCGCGGCCGTTCACGTCGATCGAGCCGCCCTCCATGACGATGCCGGGATGGAACACCGGCAGGCCGAGCTCGGCGCCTATGCGCGTGGGTACCACGTCGTCGAGATCGTACGGCGGGTACTTACCGCCCCACGCGTTGAAGCGCCAGTCGACGATGGCCTGCTCGCGCCCGCCGTCCGCGCCGCGCTCGACGAAGATGGGGCCGTGGTCGCGGCACCAGGCGTCGTTGGTGGGGTGGTGATGAAAGAAAACGTTGCCGGTGTCCGCGCGGTCATTCGAGAGCAGCACGCGGACATCGGCCCCCATGGCCGGTCCCGCGACGTTGACGTGCACCTCTTCCCGGTCGGCCAGCGCCCGCACCATCGACGCGAACAGGGCGGGAATCGGCCCGAACTTCCCCGGCCACGACGCCTCCTTGTGCGGCCAGCTCAGCCAGGTGCCACGATGAGGCGCCCACTCGGCGGGCATCCGGTAGCCGAGCTCGGCGGGGGTGGGATGGGTGATCATAGAGACCGAAGGGATGGGCACGAGTCACCCTGAGCGGAGCGAAGGGGGCATACCCGGACGCATGCCCCTTCGCTCCGCTCAGGGTGACTCAATCCAGATACCGCTTGGTGATGTCCTGATACGCGTCGATGCGCCGATCCCGCAGGAACGGCCAGTGCGTCCGACTGACGTTCACCTTGCCGAGGTCCACCGTCACCGTGAGCACCTCGTCGGCTTCGCCTCCCTTCACCAGGATGCGTCCGCCCGGATCGGCCACGAAGCTGCCGCCCCAGAACTCGATGCCGCTCGCCGGGTCGCCCTCGTGACCGACGCGGTTGACCGCGACCACGTAGACGCCATTCGCGATGGCATGGCTTCGCTGGATCGTCTCCCACGCGCCCTGCTGCTGGGCCCCGTGCTCGGCTTTTTCAGGGGGGAGCCATCCGATCGCGGTGGGGTAGAATAGGATCTGCGCACCGCTCAGGGCGGTCAGGCGCGCCGCTTCCGGGTACCACTGGTCCCAGCACACCAGCACGCCGATGCGGCCGAACCGGGTGTCCCAGCTCCGGAAGCCGAGATCGCCGGGAGTGAAGTAGAACTTCTCGTAGTACTGCGGATCGTCGGGAATGTGCATCTTCCGGTACTTGCCCAGGTACCGGCCGTCGGCATCGATGATGGCCGCGGTGTTGTGATAGAGCCCCTCGGCCCGCTTCTCGAACAGCGAGGCCACGATCACCACGCCCAACTCGGCCGCGAGCGCGGTCAGCGTTGCCGTGGACGGGCCGGGGATCGGCTCGGCCAGGTCGAAGTAGCGGTGGTCCTCGACCTGGCAGAAGTACTGGCTGCGGAAGAGTTCCTGCAGGCAGACGATCTGCGCACCGCGCGCGGCCGCGTCCCGGACGCCGGCCACGGCCTTCCGCATGTTTTCTTCGGGGTCCACCGCGCACCGGTGCTGGACCAGGCCGAGCGTGACGGACGTGGAGGGTGGCGTGCTCATGGTGTGCAAGATAATTCGTGCGTTCGGTGGGGGCACCCGCGTGACGCGGGTCACCGGACGATTCGGGACGCCTGATAATCTTGTGGGAACGTCGAACAGGCCGGCCTCGGGCCGCCGGTCTCATCACACTGACTGAAAAAGGGAGATTCCATGGCTTCGCTGAACCACGGCGCTGCACGGTTTCCTGCCGCTCTGCTCGCCTTGAGCCTGATCGCCGCTTGCGGTGGCGACCGCACGGGCGGCGCGGGCGGGACGGATACAACGGGGACAGCGGCCATGCTCCCCGAATCAACCGCCATGCCGGCGACCGGCACGACCTCGCCTGCCACCAGCGATTCCGGGAGTTCCGGGACGGCCAGGGATACTGCTCCGATCTCAGCCTCAGCCCCGCCCGCGAACAAGCCTGTCGCGCGAACCGCGCCTGCACCCGCCTCGGCCACGCGACCCGCGTCGCCCACTGACACCGGAGCCAAGCGACCCGCCCCCACGCCGGCGGCCGGGAGGCAGATGGCCGCCGCCGAGGCCAGGACGGCACACGACAGCGCCATGAAACCGACGCGCCAGGCCCAGCGGGACACCGCCCGGGTCGAGCAGGCCGAGTCCCCGCGGAGCGCCGCGGTTCCGGCACCGGCGCCCACGCCGGGGCAGCAGGATACGGCCAAAGCCACCACGGGGAGCTCCGATGCCCCGCTCCGCGACGTCTACCACCAGGCCCCGCGCGATACGGTCTCACAGGCGGTCTACAACGGGTGGAAGCAGTACAACCTGAACTGCGCCCGTTGCCACGGCGAGGACGTGGCGGGAACGACGATTGCGCCGCACCTGATCGTCTCGCTCAAGCCCAACGGCCCGGTGAACAGCAAGGAGTCGTTCGTGCAGACGGTGTGCGCCGGCCGGCCGGAGAAGGGCATGCCCGCGTGGTGCTCGCTGGGACTCGAGATGGAGAAGATCAACTCGATCTACGAATACGTGAAAGGCAGGAGCGATGCCAAGGTCGGTCCGGGACGACCCGCCGTCCGGCAGCAGGGCTAGCGGGGTGCGCCACTCAGCGCTGGGCGCCATCGTCCTGGTGGCGGGCGTGATTGTGCCGTCGGCCGCGGCCGCGCAGGGCGCGGCGCCTGCGGCCAAGGTCAGCGCCGCCGAGTACGAAGGCTGGCGCCAGTACAGCACGCACTGCGCGCGGTGCCACGGGCAGGACGTGCTGGGAAATCCCGTCGC
>JACCSZ010000057.1 GCA_013812695.1 Gemmatimonadales bacterium
AGGTGGCGGGACGGAAGCTCGATCAGATTAATCGGGCCACCGAGCTTGGCTATCTGAAAGTTCCCCCAGGTAACCGCCTCAAAGTTCTCGCGGGTGATCGCGAAGGGCAACACGGCATTCGGATCAACGATCAGTACCGTATTTGCTTTCGGTGGGTGGGCGACGACGCCCACGACGTGGAAATCACGGACTACCACTAATCCGTCGGAATCACCCTCTCTAAGCGGCCTCCGCGCCCGAGGGATGTATGCGTAAGCTGCCCACTCATCGTCCTCCCACGCATCCCGGCGAGATGCTGTGGGAAGAGTTTCTCAAGCCGCTGAACATCAGCCAGACTGAGTTTGCCCAGCGAATCGGTGTGTCGTATCCCCGGCTGAACGAGTTGATTCACAGGAAGCGTGGCGTCACCCCGGATACTGCTCTCCGACTCGCCCAGGTGCTCGGGATGCCAGCCGACTTCTGGCTTGGCTTGCAGCAAGACTGGGATCTTTGGCACGCGATGCAGTCGCCGGAGGCGAAGCAGATCGAGCAGCTCGAGCGGATGAAGCTCCAGCGGGCAGGCTGAAAACGGCGAGTTGAGGCAGGGTGCTGGGGGCGACGTAGCACGGCAGGCCCTGGTCCGCACCGGGGTCGCGCTCCACCGCGATCGTAAGACTTGAACCCGTCGCGGTACTTTTCTGGCATGGGTTCACTTCCAGGAAACACGCACATCGGGCGCGCCACCCTTCGAGTCGCGGATCTCGAACGCGCCGTGGCGTTCTACCGGGATCTCCTCGGTCTAGGGGTGACGAAAGATTATGGAAACAGCGTCGAGCTGGCCGATCTCCTGGTGCTCGACGAACGTCCCGGTATCGCACGCCGTCCCCGTCGGCCGGTCACCGCGGGGCTCTATCATGTGGCGCTGCTGGTTCCAGACCGGCGTTCGCTCGGCCAGGCGCTCCTAGGACTGCGGGACGCTGATTACCCACTCCGCGGCATGGCGGATCACGCCGTGAGCGAGTCGCTGTATCTAGACGACCCGGATGGCAATGGGCTGGAGATCTATGCGGACCGGCCCCGCTCGATGTGGCCGGTCCGGGATGGGGTGGTTCAGATGACCGTCGACCCCATGGACGTCGCGGCTGTCGTGGCGGCAGGCCGCGAGCGGCCCGCGCCCTGGACCGGACTGCCTGAGGCTACGGTGATAGGGCACCTGCACTTCACCGTTGCGGAGCTGAACGCTGCCGTAGGATTCTATCGCGACGTGATCGGCTTCGACGTGATGATGAGCGTTCCATCGCTGGTGGCCGTCTCAGCTGGCGGATACCACCACCATCTGAACTTGAATACCTGGGCCGGAGAGCGTGCGCCCCGGGACTCGGACGACGTGGCGGGGCTGTCACGCTGGGAGTTGCTGGTATCAGACGACGAGGCACGGGAAGCACTTCGGCAGCGCCTGCAAGCCGCCGGATCGCTCACCGCGGCTACGGCCGGAATCACCGCTCGTGATCCCGATGCCGTGGCAGTAGAGATACGCTGAGCTGCTATTCGGATTCGAGTGCCCGCCCCACCGGGCTCACCATTTCGCTCAACGTGAACGGCTTGGCGCGGCCTCAAGAACTTGACTGCCCGATCCTTCGCTCCGCTCGGGATGACACACGCCCGGCCATGTCGCCCGACCTCCTCCCTACAACAGAATCACCCCCGCCCGCGCCCCCGCCGCGACCGCCTCCGCGCGAGTGGACACCCCCAGCTTGTGAAACAGCGCACCCAGATGCGTCTTCACCGTGTGCCGGGAGATCCCGAGCCGCGCCGCGATCTGCTTGTTGACCAGCCCTTCCGCCAGCAGCGCGAGGATTTGGGCCTCCCGTGCCGTCAACGCTTCCGGCGGAGCCGCCGCGCGCGCCGCGATGCCCTGCGGAACTTCGAGCAGCGCGTCAGCCGGCAACACGAGCAACCCCGCCGCCGCCGCTTCGACCGCCGCGACGATGGCGTCCGCGCTCGCCGTTCGCGGCAGCACCGCCCGGGCC
>JACCSZ010000067.1 GCA_013812695.1 Gemmatimonadales bacterium
CCAGCGGCCCCGGACGGAGCAGCGCGTTGGAGGCGACGAGATCGTCGAACCGGTCGCACCGCATCGAGCGGAGCGTATCGGTGGCGAGCGCGGACTCGAACTGGAAGACGCCGGCGGTGCGACCCTGTCGGAGCAGCTCATAGACCTTGGGGTCGTCGAAGGCCAGCGCGTCCATGTCGACGTCGACCGCGGTTCGCGCGGCGATCATCAGCACCGCGTCGTGAATCACCGTGAGCGTCTTGAGGCCCAGCATGTCCATCTTCAGCATGCCGACCTTCTCGAGCGCACCCATCTCGTACTGGGTGATGATCGACTCCTCGCCATCCGCGGCCGCGCCGGCACCTTTGGTCGGCGCCGTGCACACCGGCACGTAGTCGGCGAGCGGCCCGGGGGCGATCACCACGCCCGCCGCGTGCACCGACATGTGGCGGGAGATCCCCTCGATGCGCGAGCTGAGGTCGATGAGGCGGCGATAGGCTGGGTTTCCCTTCACCAAATCCCGCAGCTCGTCGACCTTCCGCTCCGCCTCGGGGATCGTGAGGCTGTACGCGGGGCCGGACGGGATCAGCTTGGTGATCCGGTCCGCCTCGCCGGGCGGAATTCGGAGCACCCGGGCTACGTCCTTGACGGCGGCACGAGCCTTCATCGTCCCGAAGGTCACGATCTGGCCGACGCTGGCGCGCCCGTAGCGCTGGCGCACGTACTCGATCACTTCGCCCCGGCGCTCGAAGCAGAAGTCCACGTCGATGTCGGGCATCGACACGCGCTCGGGATTGAGGAAGCGCTCGAACAGCAGGTCGAACCGGAGCGGGCAGACGTTGGTGATGCCGAGAGCGTAGGCCACGATCGAGCCCGCGGCCGACCCACGGCCGGGGCCCACCGGGATGCCACGGGCGCGGGCGGCGGCGATGAAGTCCTGGACGATCAGGAAATAGCCCGCGTAGCCGGCCGTGTTGATGACGCGGAGCTCGTACGCCAGGCGCTCGCGCGCTTCCGGCGGCAGGGGGGAGCCGTACCGGCGCTCGGCGCCGGCCCGGGCCAGGTCGTCCAGCAGTGCTTCGTCCGTCGCGTAGCCCTGCGGGCGGGGAAAGCCCGGGAGAAAATAGCGCTTCTCGAAATCGAACTCGCACAGGTCGGCGACGGTCTGGGTGTTCGCCAGCGTCTCCGGGTGGTCCGGGAAGAGCGCCCGCATTTCCTGCTCGGACTTGACGTAGGACTCCTCCCCGGTGAAGCGGAAGCGCTTGGGATCGTCCAGATCGCTGCCCGTTCCGATGGCCAGCAGGACGTCGTGCGCCTCGGCGTCCTCGCGCCGGAGATAGTGGGCGTCGTTGGTCGCTACCACCCCGACGCCGAGCTCCTGCCCCAGCCGCAGCATGCCCTCGGCGACCAGGCGCTCGTCGGCGATGCCGTGGCGCTGGACCTCGAGCCAGAAGCCATTGGGTCCGAAGACCCGCGCGAACCACTCGGCGCTGCGCTTGGCCTCGTCGTATTTCCCGTGGCGGAGGTGCAGGGCCACCTCGCCTGACAGGCAGGCGGCGAGGCAGACGAGCCCTTCGCTGTGCCGCTCCAGGCACTCGCGGTCGATCCGGGGCCGGCGGTAGAATCCCTCGGTGAAGCCGATGGACGTCAGCCGGACGAGGTTCTTGTAGCCGGCGTGGTTCCTGGCGAGGAGCACGAGGTGGCTGTAGGCGGCGGGCGCGCCACTCACCTTCTCGCGCGCGCGGCGCGAGCCGAAGGCCAGGTACGCCTCGAAGCCGAGGATCGGCCGGATCTTCGCGGCCTTGGCGGCGTCGTAGAACGACCAGGCCGCGTGCATGTTGCCGTGATCGGTGACGGCCAGGCTGTCCATGCCGAGCCGCTTGACGTGGGCGACGAGGTCCGGGATCCGGCTGGCCCCGTCGAGCAACGAGTATTCACTGTGGGTGTGGAGATGAACGAAGGCCACGATTACCGGCTGCGCCGCGTCAGCTCCTTCCAGACGGCGTCCAGCGGGACACCGCGAGCTTCGAGCAGCACCAGAAGATGAAAGAGGAGATCGGCCGCCTCGGACGCGAGACGCTCGGGACCCTCCACATTCGCCGCGACGACCGTCTCGATGGCTTCCTCGCCCACCTTCTGCGAGATCTTGGGGACACCG
>JACCSZ010000135.1 GCA_013812695.1 Gemmatimonadales bacterium
AACTTCCACAGCCTGGATGCGTGTGCGGCATCAAATGCTGCGGCACCTTGATGCAGCCTGGGAGCTTCGCGAGGGTCGGCGAATCTATGGACTCTATATCGTCGAGGCGGAGAGTGGAGCCAGCTCCGTCGAACCCCCGTCCACCTG
This sequence comes from Gemmatimonadales bacterium, assembly GCA_013812695.1. Lineage (GTDB taxonomy): Bacteria > Gemmatimonadota > Gemmatimonadetes > Gemmatimonadales > GWC2-71-9 > CAVVWJ01. The sequence goes on from JACCSZ010000135.1 coordinate 148, forward strand.
GCACGAGGCAGTCGAGTCGACGATCTCGGACGAGGTGCTGAGGGCCAGCCTGCCGCACCGGACGTCAGACGAACGATCGCAGATCGCCAGTGCTCTGCTCGGCGTTACCACCTGGCAGGCCGTCTGCGACGAGTTCCAGATACCCCGTGACGTCCTCATCCCCGAAGTCTTTGACGACACGCCCGCGCCGAAAAGCACGCGGAGGAAATCGGGGAGGGCTCGGCGGCCCACCCCTTTGCCTGGTGACCTTGACCGGACAGGGGCATCGCAAGCGGCGGCCAGTTCGGGGCCAACCTGAGCATTTGAGCGAGTAGAAGGACGGCAAAGTCCGACATCCAAGCCAGCGAGGGAGGCGCCGACGCGGCCCGAAGGTGTTGCCCGATCATCTGCAACGGCGTCAGCGCGCCCCTTCGGCCGTCCCTATCCCCGACTGGGGACTTCCCGCGGTTCCCCTCCGGCGGAGCATTCTCAGCCGAGCCTGACACGAGGGCGCGCCGTACCGAAGCTCGAGCGGCCGTTTCATCCGCTCTTTCAAGGCGCCAAGGTCCGGTCGGTCAGGTGGCACGTCTTCGTGTCCGCGACCGTCCGGCTCTATGGTCGCCGTGCCGGTCTTCGAGATGCCGGGAAACACCTTCACCTGCCCGCGCATCACCTGCCAATGGTCGGCGGTGGCCCCGATCCGAGTCTGCTTCAGATCCGGTTTGCCGAGGACCGCGAAGAGCCCCGAGAGAAAGCCCATCGGCCGCACCGACATGCCCGTGACCTGGTCGAACACGAGCATATCGTCGTACTCGAGCACCTTGGCCCGGATCAAGCGGTCATTGTACACGTCCACCCGCGGAACCGAGAGCGTATCCCTGTAGCTGAAATTGGACGGGGCGCCCTCGGAATCCGGCGCGAAGAGCGTCACGTCGAGGGACATGATCGGCATGGGACCTTTCACCACCTGGTCCACCACCTGTGGCCCATAGTCGACAAGAATATCCTGCTGATGCTCGAAGCCAGCCCGCGCCGCCTCCGACATGTCAGCATAGGCTACGCCGGCGGTCGCGAGGTGCGCGGCAAACCAATCGGACTGGGCAATGAACAGCTGGGTACTCCCGGGGGACTGCTGCTGCCGCCGACGGACGAGCGCGAGCAGCGCCTCGGTCCCGAAGCGCAGCGAGGTGGTAGTCGCGGTGAGGCTGTAGGCGCCGTGGCCGCTCATGGCCTGAAGAATCTCCTCCCGGGACATCTGATGCGGCGCCGCGCAGGTCTGCGCTCTCAGCCCGGGCGCGTTCACGCCGAGACTTAGGGCCAGCAGTGTCGCGCCGATTCCCGCGGAGGGGCAGGCGGGACGCACATGATTCCACATGATTACCACCGGCGCGACCTCGGGAAGCCCATCGCTCGCGAGCAAGGGCGCCCGCACTCCGCGGTCGTTCTCTCAGGGCAATCGTCGGGGGGGGGGGCGGCTGCGGCGGGATTGCCGTAAATGTGGACCATCGCACCACTTTACACCAGCGGCCACTCGCATGGCTGTTACCGTTTCCAGAGTACAACCGGGCCCCGCCGCCTGGAATTAGGCTGCTTACAAGTAGCCCCTCTGGATCAGGAGAGTCCTGGGTGGAGGGGCAACTCAAAGGTCCGGGACCACGTCGGTGGCCTCGGACCTTTCGTTTCTGCACTCGGTTTGAGCGTTACATCGACGCGGCGACCGGAACCGGAGTAGAACGATTCGCGGTCGTTCCGTCGCCCAGCGCGCCCCGGCCATTATAGCCCCAGCAGTAGGCGCTGCTGCCGCCCAGGGTCAGTGCGCAGCTGTGGTTGCCGCCAACGGTTATGGCGCTGAACTGGAGACCACCGGCGACGGCGACCGGAGTTAGCCGAAGACGTTCGCTGCTGCCGTCGCCAAGCCGCCCATAGACGTTCAGGCCCCAACAGTAGTCTGCACCGGCGGTAGTCAGCCCGCAGGTATAGTCGACTCCAGCGGCCATCCCCACAAAGTAAAGTCCACCCGCGACTGCCCGCGGAGCGATGCGTCGACTCTGGGTGCCATCCCCGACTTGGCCAAACGCGTTGTACCCCCAGCAGTAGGCCCGGCTGCTCGTGGTGACGCCGCATGTGTGCAGGTTACCCGCGGTCAACTGCTTGAACGTCAACCCGCCCACGACGGCAACCGGGGTGAGCCGCCCGGTCCGCGTGCTGTCGCCCAGCTGGCCGTAGGCGTTTACCCCCCAGCAATAGGCCCGCTTCTCGGTGGTCAGTCCGCAGGTATGCTGAAAGCCGGCCTTCACTTGATTGAACAGATGGCCGCCCTTGACCAGCACCGGCGTGAGCCGCTGCGTGGTGCTGCCGTCGCCAAGTTCGCCCGACTCATTCCAGCCCCAGCAATACGCCCGGCTGTCGGTGGTCACGGCACAGGTGTGCCTGCTGGACGCCCGCAACTGACGGAAACGGCGTCCACCGGCCACGGCGACCGGTACCCCGCGATTGGTGGTTGTCCCATCGCCTAGCTGGCCGAACCTGTTCTCGCCCCAGCAGTAGGCCTTGTGCCCAAGCGTCAGGCCACACGTGTGGCCGACGCCTGCGTTCACCACGAGGAAGCGGAGCCCACCAGCGACCGGAACCGGGGTCGAACGGTGGAGCTGCGGGTTCTCGCCATTGCCGAGCTCCCCGACGGAATTGTCACCCCAACAGTAGGCCAGGCTGTCCCTACCGATGCCACAGGTATGGTAGCCACCGGCACTGACTTGGAGGAATGCCGATGCCGTGGCAGCGGTGGCCAATGCAGTCACGGGCGCCGAGGCAGTCGGACCCAGAGCAGGCTCCTGACACCCGAGCACCCCGGCAAGCATTGCGCTCGACAGCACGGCCAGCTTGCGATACGTCTGGGGCTCTCGAAGGTGGCGAGTCCGCCGGGCCGGAGAACTCGGAGAGCAGGTGCTCAGTTGCATGGCGAGATCCGGGAATGAGGACAGCCGAGGAACGGTCACTGTCCCCGACACTAGCACACCGCTGTCAAGCCGAATTCAAGCGGGCACCTGCCTGCGGCAGGAAAAGGGGCATTCATCACAGCAGCGATTTCTCGAGTGTAGGTACGTTGCGGCACTTGGTTGGCCGTGCCTATCCGGAACCCGTGGTGTGCAAACACCCGATGCCCGCAACAGCTACCACTTCCTGGCGAGCGGCCAGCAGGCGCTGCCCATGGATTCACAGGGCAACTTCTGGACGGGCGCGTGGACGGGCGCGAACGTCTTCTCGAGCGGCAACCTCAAGCTGGACCTGCTGCACAACTTCTTCCTCGAGTGCGGTGCCCGGGCCTCGAAGATTCGCGTGTATGAGACCGTGGACGACCCGACCGCTCGAGCCTGCGTGGGATTTCTGCTGGTCCGCGGGGGCGTACACATCGTGGCGTACGCCAAGGCGCTCGAGAAGCTGTCCGGGGTCGACGTCGGCAAGCTCCTGCCGATTCCCGACATCAGCAACAAGCGCTTTCCCGAGGCGGCCAAACACGAGGCCCGCGGCCTCCATCGAATCCTCTA